>NZ_JAHACR010000445.1 GCF_018375725.1 Burkholderia sp.
CGAAGCGGACGACGGCACGGTCACGCGCGTCACGTATGCGTCATCTGCCGATTGCCGCTCATGAAGCCATCCTTTCATCCTCCTCGTCCGTCCCAGATTGTTGCGCGCTTCGTCGCGGTGTCCTGGCGCGACCTCGCGCTGTCGGTCGGGCCAGCCGCGATCCTGTCGATTGCGGCCGTCTGGTTCGCGATCAGACTGATCCAGCCGGCGCCGCCGTCCCGGCTCGTGATCTCGTCCGGGCCGCCGGGCAGCACCTACTGGAACGCCGCACAGAAGTACAAGGAGATTCTCGCGAAGAACGGCATCACGCTCGACGTGCTGCCGTCCGAGGGCTCCGTGCAGAACCTCGCGCGGCTGTCCGATCCGAGCGCGAAGGTCGACGTCGGCTTCGTGCAGAGCGGCGTCCGCCCCGGCGCCCAGAGCACGCATCTCGTCGCCCTCGGCAGCATCGGCTATGTGCCGCTCGCGATCATGTACCGCGGACGGGTCGTCGCGCGACTGTCCGGCTTCAAGGGCAAGCGGCTCGCGGTCGGCGCGGAAGGCAGCGGCGCACGCGCGCTGAGTCTCGCGCTCCTGAAGACAAACGGCATCGTCCCGGGCGAATCGACCACGCTGCTGCCGATCGAGGGCGAGGAAGCCGCGCGTGCGCTCCGCGCCGGCGAGATCGACGCGGCGTTCCTGTCCGGCGATTCGACGCAGATTCCGGTGATGGCAAACCTGTTCCGCGTGCCGGGCGTGCGCTTCTACTCGTTTACGCAGGCGGACGCGTACACGCGCCGTTTCCCGTACCTGACCGACATCACCTTGCCGATGGGAGTCTACGACCTGGGCCGGAACCTGCCGCGCGCCGACATTCACACGCTCGCGCCGACGATCGAGCTGATCGCGCGCAACACCCTGCATCCGGCGCTGTCCGACCTCCTGATCGAGGCCGCACGCGAGGTGCACACGCCGCCGTCGATCCTGCAGCGTGCCGGCGAATTCCCGTCGGCCGTCACGCGCAGCTTCCCGCTGTCCGACGACGCGGGGCGTTACTACAAATCGGGCAAGACGTTCCTGTACCGGCGGCTGCCGTTCTGGGTCGCGAGCCTCGCCGACCGGCTGCTGTTCATCGCGCTGCCGCTCGTCGTCGTGCTGATCCCCGCGCTCCGGCTCGTGCCGGCGCTGTACGGCTGGCGCGTGCGTTCGCGGCTCTACCGCTGGTACGGCGCATTGATCGCGCTGGAGCGCGACGCGCTCGGTGAACACACCGTCCGGGAGCGGGCCGAACTGCTCGGCCGGCTCGACGATATCGAGGAGTCGGTGAACCGGATGAACATGCCGCTGGCGTACGCGGATCAGTTCTACGTGCTGCGCGAGCACATCAGCTTCGTCCGCTATCGCCTGACCTTGCGCGACCATGACATGGGATACACCCACCCGCACGACGCCCCGAACCCGCACGACGGCGGCGCCAGTGGCGGCGACGCCCCCCGGGCGACACCCGGTTCCGTCTGAATGAACAATCCGCGATCATGACGGTATCCGTGCGCGCTGCCGCATAACATGGACGCCAGCGTCAGTCGCCGCCCCATTCCCAGGAGAATTTCATGACCACCGGTCTCGATACCGCCCAGCCCACCTGGTTTTTCGATTTCGTCTCGCCGTTCTCGTATCTCTTGCTCGAGCAGCACGAAAAATGGCCGGACGTGCCGTTCGAGCCCGTGCCGGTCTCGCTCGGCCACCTGCAGCGCCACTGGGGTCAGCGTCCGAACGCCGACGTGCCTGCCAAACGCATCTTCACGTACCGCTACGCGCTCTTTCGCTCCGAGCAGCTCGGCATTCCGTTCAAGATGCCGCCCGCGCATCCGTTCGATTCGGACAAGGCGCTGCGCCTCGCGATCGCACTGCGCGCCGACATCCCGACCGTGCGCGAAATGTTCCGCTTCATCTGGCGCGAGGGCAATGATCCGTCGACGCCGAGCGGCTTCGCGGCGCTGTGCGAGCGGGTCGGCGTCGGGCACGGCGATTCGCTGATCGAATTCGAAGGGACGGCCGCGCAGCTGGGGCGCAACATCGAGGATGCGATCCGGCTCGGCGTATTCGGCGTGCCGACGTTCTGGATGAACAAGCAGTTGTTCTGGGGCGAAGATGCACTGCCGATGGTGCTGTACTGTGCGCGTACGCCGAACTGGCTCGAATCGCGCGAAGTGAAACGCATCAGCACGCTGCCGAAGAGCCGCGCATGATGCCGGGCATCACGCACTGACGCGCACGGCTGCGGTAAGGTAACGCATCGCCCTGCATCGATGGAAGACGACGACCGTACCGCCTCGCTCGACATCTGGCTCGTGCGCGTCCTGCGCACCTTGCTGCTCGAACGCAGCGTCACGCAGGCCGCGCTTCGGCTCAACCAGAC
>NZ_JAHACR010000045.1 GCF_018375725.1 Burkholderia sp.
AGTCCGTAACCGGCGATCAGCGACACGATCGCGTACGAACCATGCACGCGGCGATGGACGCCGGCGACCGCCTTGAACAGCGCGGCCGGGTCGAGATCCAGGCCCGTCGTCGACAGTTGCAGCTCGTGCGCGAGCACGTTGAGCAGTACCTCGCTGTCGGAATTGGTGTTGATGTGCCGGCGATCGTTCCGGAACATCTCGTCCTTCAGCTGCTTCCAGTTCGTCAGGTTGCCGTTGTGCGCGAGGACGATACCGAACGGCGCGTTCACGTAGAACGGCTGCGCTTCGGCCTCGCTCGACGCGGAGCCGGCCGTCGGATAACGCACCTGGCCGATCCCGGCCGTACCCGGCAGACTGCGCATGTTGCGCGTGCGGAACACGTCGCGGACCATGCCGTTTGCCTTGTACATATGGAAATTGCTGCCGTCCGCCGTTGCGATGCCCGCTGCGTCCTGACCGCGATGCTGCAGCAGCAGCAGGCTGTCATAGATCAGCTGATTGACCGGGGAATGGGAGATAACACCTACGATGCCGCACATGGCATGGTCCTTCAAGGATACAAAAACGGTTCCATCCTGCCCGGCCGCCCCGTCAGATCAGACGTGTACGTACTGGGCCATGCCGTCAGGCAGGAGCGATTTCAGCTCATGCACGCCCTGCTCGGCAATCGGACGTAAAAGCGCATTGCGCCAGAATTCCTGTTTGGGCAGCTCGGTCAATCCGGCTGCGGCGACCAGCAATACCACCACCACCGCACCGCGCACCAATCCGAACATCATGCCCAGCGATCGATCGATACCGCCAAGGCCCGTGACCTGCGCGACCCGCGACAACAGCGCGTTCGCAACACCGGCGACGAACACCACGCCGATCACGACCAATCCGAACGAGAGCACCCACTGCGTCAATGTGCCGCCCGGCCAGTTCACCGGGATGTACGGCACTACATATCCGACGTAGCGGCTCGCGATCGCGATCGCCGCGATCCAGCCGATCAATCCGAAAACCTCCGATACGAAGCCGCGCCACGCACCGCGCAACGCCGACAACACAATCACCGCCAATACAGCGTAGTCGAAAGCAGTCAGCATCGTGCGTTATTGGCTCAACCCTGCTTCACGCACCTTCGCGATCGCGGCGGACGCCGCCGCGCGATCCGCGAACGGACCGGCCCGCAACTGGGCCGCGGTGGTGCCGTCGGCCTGCTTGCGATGCTCGACATATGCGGGCACGCCCGCCGATTTCAACTGTTCCGCCCAGGATCGGGCCGTCGCGTCGTCCTTGAACGAACCGAGCTGCACCGCGAAGCGCGCACCGGCGGGCGACGACGGGGTCGCCACGTCGCCGCCGTCCGTGTCGGCATTGGCGACGTCCGTGGACTTCGGTGCGGCGGGCTTCGGTGTCGCAAACTTGGCCGAGGCGGCCGGCGCAGCCGATGCGGCCGGCTTCGGCGCCGGCTGCGGTGCAATGCTTGCGGTAGTCGTGTCGGAATTCGACGCCGGCATGGCGGCGCCCTTGACGGCATGCTTCGCTGCGGGTGCAGGCGCGGCGGCCATCGTACCGGACGCGGGCGGCTCGTCGTGCGCGACGGCCGCCTGCACGTCGGACGCGTCGTCCTCGCGCACTGCGGCAGTCTGCCGCGCCGGCCGGCTCGGGATATCGATCGAGATGTCGTCGGTCACCGGCTTCGGGTGCGAGTCGAGCACCAGCGGCAGCACGATGACCGCGGCCACCACAAGCGCGATCGCGCCGACGAGGCGGCGGCGGGCGCGTTGCTTTTCTGGAAGGGTCGGATCGAGGAGAAGCGCGTCGCTTTCCGGACGCTCGGTGCGGCGCGAGCGCCGCTCGACGCGTTCGGTGCGAACATTCCGGGTCGTCCCGGTGCGAGCGCCGCGCCGCGGGGGCGCGTCGTCGTCTTTTTTGCCGAACGAGAAAATTCCCATGAATGGCTGAGTCCGAATCTGCCCGTCAGTGTTGCTGCGATTTACGATAGGCCATCACGCCGGCCACCGTATGGAAACTGCCGAAAACGATAATTCTATCATTCTCCGACGCTCTTTCTAACGCATTGCGGAATGCCTCGGCCGGCGACGCGAACCGGGTCACGCTGCTGTCCGCGTCGTCCTCGACGCCCGCCTTGCGCAGCGCGGCCTCCAGCTGAACCGCGCTGGCCGCCCGCGGCAACGGCAGATCGGTCACGCACCAGTGGTCGATCTCGCCTTTCAGATGCTGCAGCACGCCCTCGATGTCCTTGTCGTGCATGGCGCCGAACACCGCATACGTATACGGGAAAAAGCCCATGTTGCCGAGGTTCTGCGCAAGCACGGCGGCCGCATGCGGATTGTGCGCGACGTCGAGCACGATCGCCGGCTTGCCCGGCAGCACCTGGAAGCGGCCCGGCAGCTCGACGTTCGCGAGCCCGAGGCGGATGTCCTGCGCCGACACCGGCAGCCGCTCGCGCAACGCCTCGAGTGCGGCGAGCGCCGCCGACGCATTGATCAGCTGATTCGCGCCGCGCAACGCCGGATACGCGAGAGACGGATAGCGCTTTTCGCGGCCGATGTAGCTCCACTGCTGACGCTCCGCGTCCGGCTGCGGCGCGTAGCGGAAGTCACGCCCGACGAGCCACAGGTCGGCGCCGATCGCTTCCGCATGGTCGATCAGCGTCTGCGGCGCGGCCGGGTCGCCGCAGATCGCCGGCTTGCCCGGCCGGAAGATCCCGGCCTTCTCGAACGCGATCTGCTCGCGTGTGTCGCCAAGGTATTCGGTATGGTCGATGTCGATGCTCGTGACGATCGCGCAATCGGTATCGACGATGTTGACCGCGTCGAGCCGGCCGCCGAGACCGACCTCGAGTATCACCGCATCGAGCCCGCGCGAAGCGAACAGATGCAGGATCGCCAGCGTCGTGAACTCGAAGTAGGTCAGCGAGACCGGCTCCGGCAGCGACGTGCGGGCGGCCTCGACCGCCTCGAAGTGCGGCAGCAGCGCGTCGTCCGCGACGGCCTCGCCATTCACCCGCGCCCGCTCGTTGAACGTGAGCAGGTGCGGCGAAGTGTGTCAGCCGACCTTGTAGCCCGCGCGCACGAGGATCGTTTCGAGGAAGGCACAGGTCGAGCCCTTGCCGTTGGTGCCGCCGACCGTGATGACCGGGCACGCGAATTCGAGGTTCAGCGCCGCCTTGACCTGGCCGATGCGGGCCAGGCCCATGTCGATGCCGACCGGGTGCGCGCGCTCCAGGTGAGAGAGCCACGCGTCGAGAGTGGGAAAAGTGCTCATCGGATCAAATCGTGAATCGAAACCCTACGCCGAAAAACGAAGCGCGCCGCTTGGCAACCGGGCCAAGCAGCGCGCAAGCGACAGACGCGCCCGACGCGGAATCAGGCCAGCGCGTCGGCCGGCTGACGCTGCAGCAGCGCGAGCAACTGCGCGATTTCGTCGCGCATCTTGCGACGATCGACGATCATGTCGACCGCGCCCGTCTTCACCAGGAATTCGGCGCGCTGGAAGCCTTCCGGCAGTTTCTCGCGCACGGTCTGCTCGATCACGCGCGGGCCGGCGAAGCCGATCAGCGCCTTCGGCTCGGCAATCACGACGTCGCCGAGGAATGCGAAACTGGCCGACACGCCGCCCATCGTCGGATCGGTCAGCACCGAGATAAACGGCAGCTTCGCCTCGGACAGCTTGGTCAGCATCGCGGTGGTCTTCGCCATCTGCATCAGCGACAGCAGGCTTTCCTGCATCCGCGCGCCGCCCGAAGCGGTAAAGCAGATGAACGGCACCTGCTGCTCGAGCGCGTTCTGCGCGCCGCGCACGAAACGCTCGCCGACGACCGAACCCATCGAGCCGCCCATGAACGAGAACTCGAAGCACGCGGCAACGACCGGCAGCGTATGGATCGCCCCGCCCATCACGACCATCGCGTCGGTTTCGCCCGTGTCTTCCATCGCTTCCTTCAGACGATCGGGATACTTGCGGCTGTCCTTGAACTTCAGCGTATCGACCGGCAGGATTTCCTGGCCGATCTCGTAACGGCCTTCCGGATCGAGCAGCCCGTCGAGACGCTCGCGCGCGCCGATCCGCATGTGGTGATCGCACTTCGGGCAGACGTGCAGGTTCGCGTCCACGTCGTTGCGATACAGCACGGCCTCGCAGGACGGGCACTTGATCCACAGGCCTTCCGGAATGCCCTTGCGGCTTTTCGGGTCGGTCTGCTTGATCTTCGGCGGCAACAGTTTGTCGAGCCAGCTCATCGTATGAATTCCTGTTCCTTGGCGGACCGGGGCATGCGCCCGGGCCCGCTCCATCATCTAATTGATTGCGTTTATGCGGCCGTCTTGCCTGCGCCGTCCAGCGCGGCGCGCAGCTCGGCGATGAATGCCTTGAGCGCGGCAACGGCGTCGTCCGGCGCGGCCTCCTCGAGAAGCTGCACGAGACGGCTGCCGATCACGACCGCGTCCGACACCTCGGACACCGCACGCGCCGTTTGCGCATCGCGGATGCCGAAGCCGACGCCGACCGGAACCGGCACACGCGACTTGATGGCCGGGATTTTACCTGCAATGTTCGAAACATCCAGATTTCCGGCGCCGGTCACACCCTTGAGCGACACGTAATACACGTAGCCGCTCGCCATCTTGCCGACTTCGGCGATGCGCTCGTCGGTCGACGTCGGCGCAAGCAGGAAGATCGGATCGATCTGCGCGGCACGCATCTTCTCGGTGAAAACCGTCGCTTCCTCCGGCGGGTAATCGACGACCAGCACGCCGTCGATGCCTGCCGCCTTCGCTTCCGCGGCAAACGTATCGACGCCCATTCGCTCGATCGGATTCGCATAGCCCATCAGCACGACGGGGGTTTTCGCATCGCGCTCGCGGAAGCGCTTCACGTCGGCGAGCACGCTCCTGAGCGTCACGCCGCGCGCGAGCGCGCGCTCCGACGAACGCTGGATCACGGGGCCGTCCGCCATCGGATCGGAGAACGGCACACCGAGCTCGATCACGTCCGCGCCGCCCTCGGCAAGCGCGTGCATGAAATCGACGGTCCTGGCAGGATCGGGATCGCCTGCGGTGATGAACGGGATCAGGCCCTTGCGGCCTTGCTCGGCGAGTGCTGCGAAGGTCTGCTGGATACGGGACATGGCAATTTTCCTGTGTCGATCCGGTGTTGGCGCTTTAGCGCCTGCTCCGGGTCCATGCATAGATTGGTTCGCGATCGGGCGGCCCGGATGTCAGGCACACGCCTGCGCGGCGAGCGCAGTCACGCGCTCGTGCGCGATCGCGCAATAACTTTCATTGATCTCATAGCCGACGAAGTCGCGCCCCTGCCGCGCACAGGCCACCGCGGTCGTACCGCTGCCCATGAACGGATCGAGCACGCGGCCGCCCGGCGGGCAGCTCGCGAGCACCATCCGCTCGATGATCTCGAGCGGCTTCTGGGTCGGATGATCGACGCGCTCGGCATGCTGCCGATGCAGGCGCGAAACCGACCAGACGTCCTTCGGGTTGTAACCCATCTCGAGCCACTTGCTGCCTTCGAACAGCTTGCGGGAGCGGGCCTTCTTCGTTTCGGCGTCGTACGGGATGCGCACCGGATCGAGATCGAAGTAATACGCTTTCGACACCGCGAAAAAGCCGATGTTGTCATGCACCGACGTGAAGCGGCGCGTCGTACCGCCCATGCTCGGCACGCGGCGATCCCAGATGATCTCGTTGACCATCGTCAGCCTCGTTTTCAGAAAGCTGAAGATCTCCGGCGCATACTGCCACGTGCAGAACACGTACATCGACCCGCTCGGCTTGAGCTTCGGAATCGCGAGCTCGAGCCATTCGCGCGTCCAGGCGAGATGATCGTCGCCCGAGCGCTTGTCCGAATCGTTGCCGTAATCCTTGCCGAGCCCGTAGGGCGGATCGGCGACGATCAGGTCGATCGACGCGTCCGGCAGGTTCGCGGCATCGCTCAGGAAATCGCGGTTGTGCAGTTCGATACCCGCAGGCAGCACGCGGGGCGCGGCGACGGCAATTTCCGCCACTTCCGCTTCGCCCGCGGTGCCGCCCGCCAGCTCTTCGATCAGAGTGCGCATCGGCGGACTGTCAGAGCGCGATGCCCGATCGCTCGGCGACCGTGTGCATGTCCTTGTCGCCGCGGCCCGACAGGTTGACGAGCAGGATTTTGTCCTTCGGCAGCGTCGGCGCGAGCTTGACCGCATACGCGATCGCGTGGCTCGATTCGAGCGCCGGGATGATCCCCTCGATCCGGCAGCAGTCGTGGAACGCCTTCAGCGCTTCCTCGTCGGTGATGCCGACGTATTCCGCGCGGCCGCTGTCCTTCAGCCACGCGTGCTCGGGGCCGACGCCCGGATAGTCGAGGCCCGCCGATACCGAGTGCGTCTCGATGATCTGGCCGTTCTCGTCCTGCAGCAGGTAGGTCCGGTTGCCGTGCAGCACGCCCGGGCTGCCGGCGATCAGCGACGCCGCGTGATGGCCGGAATCCAGGCCGTCGCCCGCCGCCTCGACGCCGATCAGCTTGACCGACGCATCTTCGATGTACGGATAGAAGATCCCCATCGCATTCGAGCCGCCGCCGACGCATGCGATCACCGCGTCGGGCTGACGACCGGCCAGTTCCGTCATCTGCACCTTGCACTCGTCACCGATCACGCGCTGGAAGTCGCGCACCATCATCGGATACGGATGCGGGCCCGCGACCGTGCCGATGATGTAGAACGTGTTTTCGATGTTCGTGACCCAGTCGCGCATCGCTTCGTTCAGCGCATCCTTCAGCGTGCGCGAGCCGGACTCGACCGGCACGACCGTCGCGCCGAGCAGCTTCATCCGGTAGACGTTGGCCGCCTGGCGACGCACGTCCTCGGCGCCCATGTAGACGACGCACTCCATCCCGAAGCGCGCGCAGATCGTCGCGGTCGCGACGCCGTGCTGGCCCGCGCCCGTTTCGGCGATCACGCGGCGCTTGCCCATCCGCTTCGCGAGCAGCGCCTGGCCGATCACGTTGTTGATCTTGTGCGCGCCGGTGTGATTCAGGTCCTCGCGCTTCAGGTAGATCTGTGCGCCGCCGAGCGTGTCGCTCCAGCGCTGCGCGTGATAGATCGGCGACGGACGGCCGACGAAATGCTTCAGCTCGCGCTCGAATTCCGCGACGAAATCAGGGTCGTTCTGGAATGTCGCGTAAGCGGTGCGCAGCTCGTCCAGCGCATGAACCAGGGTCTCGGCGACGAATGTGCCGCCGTAAGGGCCGAAATGGCCGCGGTCGTCAGGAAGGTTGTACATGGTGTCACTCTCGATCGGCCGGTGCGCGTTCCCGCTCGGGACGCCGCGCACCGGTATGCATCACCCGGCGTCCGCCGCGCGCACTGCGCGCACGAACGCCGCCATCCGGGCGTGATCCTTCACGCCCTTTGCGCCCGGCACTTCGATGCCACTCGAGACATCGACAGCAAACGGACGCAGCTGACGGATCGCGTCACCGACGTTTTGCGCGTTCAACCCACCACTCAAAACGGCCCGACGCGCGAGCTCTGCAGGAATAAGTGACCAATCGAAGACCTTGCCGCTGCCGCCATAGTCCGGCACAAGGGTGTCGAACAGGAGACCGCGCGCTTTCGAATATTGAAGTGCCGATTCTACCAAATCGGCCGATTGCGTCGAGGGGCCCACGCGCACCGCTCGCAGCCACGGCAGGCGCGCGGCCCGGCCGAGCGCTTCGCACTGCGCGGGCGTCTCGTCGCCGTGGAATTGCAGCAGCGTCAGCGGCACCTCGCGAACCACCGCTTCGATTTCCTCGGCGGTCGCGTTCACGAACAGCCCGACGACCGACACGAACGGCGGCACGGCGCGCGCCAGTTCGGCCGCCTGCGCGACCGTCACCGCGCGAGGGCTTTTCGGGTAGAAAACCAGGCCGATCGCATCCGCACCGAGGGCCGCCGCATGCTCGACGTCCTCGGGGCGCGACAGGCCGCACAGCTTGATGCGCGTGCGCGGCGGCAATGCCGTCGCATCGGGCGCCGGCGTCGAAGAAAGGGCTTTGTCGGTCATGTTTGTCGGTCCAGATCGGCCCATACGCCACTCCACGGCACGCTGCCGAGTTGCGCGGGCGGGACGGCGAATTCCGCCGGATAGCCGACGTGAGCGAGATACAGCCCGTCGGCCATGAATGTCGGCGCCGCGCGGTTGCGGTCGCGCCCGGCCAGCACGTCCGCGATCCACGCGGCGGGATAGCGGCCGCGCCCGACCGCCACGAGGCAGCCCATCAGGTTGCGCACCATGTGATGCAGGAACGCGTTGGCCCGGAAGCGGAAATGGATGAAGTCGCCGGCACGCCGGATATCGATTTGATACAGGTGTTTGACCGGCGTTTTCGACTGGCATTCCGACGAGCGGAAGGCGGAGAAATCGTGCTCGCCGATCAGGTGCGCAGCCGCTTCGCGCATCGCGTCGTCGTCGAGCGGCGTATGGATCCAGCCGGCCCGGCTGGCCAGCATCGGCGAGCGCACCGGATGCACATACAGGGCGTAGTAATAGGTTCGCTCGAATGCCGAGAAACGCGCATGAAAGGCGTCCGGCATCGGCTTGGCCCACTGCACCGCGACCGTCGACGGCAGGAACGCGTTGGTGCCGCGCACCCAGGAGAAGTCGGCGCGATCCAGCGCCGTGTCGAAATGCACGACCTGGCCCAGCCCATGCACGCCGGTATCGGTGCGGCCGGCGACCGTCGTGTGCAGCCGTGTCTGGGCAAATTCGGCCAGTGCGCGCTCGAGCGCGTCCTGGACGGTCTTGCCGTGCGGCTGCGATTGCCAGCCGCAAAACGCCGCGCCATCGTATTGAATGCCGAGCGCAATCCGCATCACGACTCGTCCGCCAGTTTCGTGAGCAGCGCGCGCGCGTCGTCACGCGTCGCCGCATCGTTCGATTCGACCACTTCCTGCAGCAGCGTCCGCGCACCTGACAGGTCGCCCAGTTCGATGTATTCCCCCGCGAGGTCGAGCTTGTTGCGCGCGATGCGCGCCAGCTCGTCCGGTGTGAACGCGGGCAACACGGCGCTCGGCGCGGCCGGCAGATCGAGATCGAAATCGAGTTTCAGCGCACCGAATTGGGCCGCGCCAAGCGGCGGGCGGACGAATTCGGTGGCGGCCGCCGCGTTTTGGCCGGCGAGCGGCGACGTTTCAACATCCTCGATCAGGTCGTTTTCTTGCTCTGCGGAATACATTGCAGGCGTCTCGCCACCCGCAACTGGCGGATGCGAAGTGACTTGACCGTTAGTTGCTTTTTTGTCGCCAGATAAAAGGCCTGCCGATTCCGGCGATGCGTGCTGCGTCGCCGATGATCCGAGCGACGTCCGCGGCGGCAACGGCAGATCGAGGCTGTCGAGCGCGACGATCGCATTCTGCAGATAGACGTTCTGCTGAGCGACCTCGGCCGGCATGACGGACTCGTCCGATTTGGCATCCGCAACGACGTCCGCGCGGGACGGCGCGTCGGCCACGGGTTCCGGCGCCCCGCTCCGCTCCGACTCATCGGCGCCCGCGGCCGCAGCTGCGGTGGCCATTGCGGCAGCCGCGCCTGCAACGGTCGCATGAACACCGGCAGCCGTGTCGCGCGCGAGCGGCGTCTCGGGCTGCGGCAGCGGCGCCTGCGAAGCGGGGCGCCCCGCTTCGCCGTTGTCCGCCGCGGCTGTCACGTCACGCTCAACCGAAAATTCATCGCCTGCGCGCCGGGCGTTCCGGCGCTTGCGCCACACGAAACCCGCCAACAGCGCGACGAGTGCCGCGCCAATCGCGGACGCGGCACGCCAATCGATCCGCGCGACATCGACCGGCCAGGATGGCTCGGTGGCCGGCGCAGCCGGACGCGCGGGCGCAGTCGTCGGCTGAACCGCACTTGCGATATCGCTGGTCGCCGTGGCCGCGCTGGCCGACGCGCCCGCCTCATTCGCGGCCGGCCGAGACAGCGTCGCTGTCTGCGCGCTGCCGATATCCGCTGCGGTGCGATCGGTCGCAGCGGGCTTTCCGATCCCGTGCTTCTGCAGTTCCATCAACACGCGATTCTTCAGCGCCAGCAGCTGCTGCAGGCTGGATGGCCGCGGCTGCGATGCTGGCCGGGCCGGCGCGGCGTGCGCGCCAACGGCGGCGGACGGCTCGACGGCCGTCATGCTGCCCGGCATCGACGGCGCAACTGCATCGCTTGCAGAGGCCGGCCCGGGCTGGATCGCGCCGCTCCATACATGCGGACCGCTCGCCCCGGTCGACGGCGAGGCCGGCTGGTTGCCGTTTGCGGCGGAAGCGCCAGCCTGCGCCGAAGCGCCGGCGGTCATCGCCGCATTCGCATCGCTTGCCGATGAGGCATGCGCTGCCGGCACCGACGTCGAAACGGAGGCCGAGGTAGACGCTGCCGACGCCGGATGCACCGACGACCCGGCATGCGCCGCAGACGCCGCACCACCCAAAGCCGCCGTTGTTCCGGCCGCTGCGTGTTGCGCGTGCACCGCCCCCGACGCAGCGATCGGCGGCACCGTCAGCGTCGCCCCGAGCCTCAGGCGGCTCGGATCATGCTTCATGAACGCTTGCGGATTGGCGTCAAACAGCGCTCGCCCGACCCGCGCGAGAACGACCGGATCGCGCGACTGCGTGACCGCGAAGGCGATGTCGTTGAGGGACTGGCCTGGCCGGACCGTGATGGCGAGTGGCGCGGCTGGCTCGGCGGCTGCCGCGGTCTCGCCTGCGCCGACTGCCCAAACCGATGCGGCAGCGCCCAGGACAATGACTGCCAGTGCGCCGCGAACCGCAAGCGACGGGCGCGACTGACGCGGAAACGTAGAAATTCGGGACATCGTTGGCTCTATCGCCGCACAGATGCGCGGCTCGGATTCGCGTTTGGAAAGATGCAAAAATCGTCGCAAAAATGCAAAAGCGTCGCGTAAAACGCGACGCTTTTGGTCTGTCTGCGCGTCGTAACCGCGTAGTTTACTTCACGAGACCCGATTCCGGCCGAATTCATCGGCGAACGACGGGCCGCCGGACAGGTGCGGCGCCCTTTCCCGCTTCCCGCCCTCGCACCCGGACGTCGACACTCCCCTTCCCACGCGAGCTGCCGCGCGCCTCCCTACCGCCGTCGGCCGCACATCAGCCGGGCGTCGAACCACGTAATTTGCCAATATTAAGCAAGCAATTAACGAAATTCCCTACGACAGACTCCCGACAGGAACGAATGCTCTGACATAGACTCCGCGTCGCATTCACTCCTCGTGCCAAAGGAATCGATGCAAGAAAGCCCCGGCCGCATCAGCGGCTCGGGGCTTTCACGTTTTGGGCACCAGGTCGGCGGTCATGCGCAACAGGCACTGGCCTTTCGCTCCCGCCTCGCCGACCCAAGGTCACGCAGCGTCGAGCGTTGCCGGCCCGGCGTCCGCGCGCTTGCTTACTTGTCGAGCAGGATGCGCAGCATGCGGCGCAGCGGCTCAGCCGCACCCCACAGCAGCTGATCGCCGACCGTGAACGCCGATAGATATTCGCCGCCCATCGCCAGCTTGCGCAGGCGGCCGACCGGCACCGTCAGCGTGCCCGTCACCTTCGCCGGCGACAGATCGTGCATCGATGCTTCGCGTTCGTTCGGCACGACCTTCACCCAGTCGTTCGACGAAGCGAGGATGCCGTTGATCTCGTCGAGCGGCACATCCTTCTTCAGCTTGATCGTCAGCGCCTGCGAATGGCAACGCATCGCGCCGATCCGCACGCACAGGCCGTCGACGGGGATCGAGCCCGGCTCGCCCATTGCCGGCTTGCCGAGAATCTTGTTGGTTTCCGCGCCGCCCTTCCACTCTTCCTTCGACATGCCGTTGCCAAGATCCTTGTCGATCCACGGAATCAGCGAACCCGCGAGCGGCACGCCGAAGTGGCTGGTCGGCATCGAATCGCTGTTCATCGCGGCCAGCACGCGGCGGTCAATGTCGAGGATCGCCGACGCCGGATCGGCGAGCTGTTCCTTCACCGCGGCATTCAGCGTGCCCATCTGCGCGAGCAGTTCGCGCATGTTCTGCGCGCCCGCGCCCGATGCGGCCTGGTAGGTCATCGCCGTCATCCAGTCGACCAGGTTCTCGCGGAACAGGCCGCCGAGCGCCATCAGCATCAGGCTGACCGTGCAGTTGCCGCCGACGAAGTTCTTCGTGCCCTTGACGAGCGCATCCTTGATCACGTCGAGGTTGACCGGGTCGAGGATGATGACCGCGTCATCGTTCATCCGCAGCGACGATGCCGCATCGATCCAGTAACCGTTCCAGCCGGCCGCGCGCAGCTTCGGGAACACTTCGTTCGTGTAGTCGCCGCCCTGGCAGGTGATGATGACGTCGCACTTCTTCAGCTCGTCGACGTTGGTCGCGTCCTTGAGCGTGGTCTCGTTTTTCGCGAACGACGGCGCCTTGCCGCCCGTGTTGCTGGTGCTGAAAAACACCGGTTCGATCAGGTCGAAATCGCCCTCTTCCTGCATGCGCTGCATCAGGACGCTGCCGACCATGCCGCGCCAACCTACGAGACCTACGTTCATGACTAACCCTTTGACTGGAGCTTCCCCGCCATTTCCGCCCCCGGCGTGACCGCGCGGGGAAACAGGCGGGCACGACGGACGATCAGCGTTTAATGATCGTTTTCGTGGTAATGGTTTTCGTGATGACGATGGCGCGCATACCCGCACGGGCAGTGTTGCCGTGGAGTTTCAAGACCGGGGAGATCAGGGAAATCAGCGCCATCGTTTGAGTCTACACAAAGCTGGTTGGCCGCACAACGGCAAAATCGGTACGGCCGACCGGGCGCAAACGGGGCTGGCCTGCATCGCGTTCGCGCCCTTTACTGAGGCCTTACAGCGCCGCGACCACCGCGTCGCCCATCGCCGCCGTCCCGACCTGCTTGCAGCCCGGCGTCGCGATGTCGCCCGTGCGATAGCCCTGCTCGAGCACTTTTTTCACGGCCGCCTCGATGCGGTCGGCCTGTTCGGCGCGATTCAGCGAGTAGCGCAGCATCATCGCGGCCGAAAGAATCGTGGCCAGCGGGTTGGCGATGCCCTTGCCGGCGATATCCGGCGCCGAGCCATGCGACGGCTCGTACAGACCCTTGTTGTTCTTGTCCAGCGATGCGGACGGCAGCATGCCGATCGAGCCGGTCAGCATCGATGCCTCGTCGGACAGGATGTCGCCGAACATGTTGCCGGTCACGATCACGTCGAATTGCTTCGGCGCCTTCGCAAGCTGCATGGCCGCGTTGTCGACATACATGTGCGACAGCTCGACATCTGCATACGCCTTCGACACGTCGATCATGATGTCGCGCCAGAACTGCGATGTTTCGAGCACGTTCGACTTGTCGACCGACAGCAATTTCCTGCCGCGCTTTTGCGCAGCCTGGAACGCGACGTGCGCGATGCGGCGCACTTCCGGTTCCGAATAGCGCATCGTGTCGAAGCCCTCGCGCGCACCGGCGAACGGACCGTCCGGCGCCTGCCGGATGCCGCGCGGCTGGCCGAAGTAAATGTCGCCGTTCAGTTCGCGCACGATCAGGATGTCGAGACCCGCGATCAGTTCCGGCTTCAGCGGCGATGCGTCGACGAGCTGCGAATAGCAGATCGCCGGGCGGAAGTTCGCGAACAGTTCGAGATGCTTGCGCAGGCCGAGAATCGCCTGCTCGGGACGCAGCGCGCGCTCCAGCGAGTCGTACTTCCAGTCGCCGACCGCGCCGAACAGGATCGCGTCCGCTTCCTTCGCGAGCTTGAGCGTCGCATCGGGCAACGGATGACCGCTCGCCTCGTAGCCGGCGCCGCCGACCGGCGCCTCTTCGAGTTCGAACGATTCTCCGAGTGCGTTCAGCACCTTCACCGCTTCCTTGACGATTTCCGGACCGATGCCGTCGCCCGGCAGCACTGCAATCTTCATGCGTTATTCCTGACTGGGTAAGGAGTGAATTCTGGACCGTGGATGCATGCCGCGCGAGCACGCATCCGCATGGCGCGGCGTGTTCAGCCGACCAGCTTGTTGTCGAGCCACGGCTGCTTCGCGAGGCGCTCGGCCTCGAATTCGCGGATCTTGTCCGCGTGACGCAGCGTCAGCCCGATGTCGTCGAAGCCGTTCAGCAGACAGTACTTGCGGAAGGCCGCAACCTCGAACGGATATTCGCGGCCGTCCGGCGCCCGCACGACCTGATCGTTCAGGTCGATCGTCAGTTGATAGCCGTTGAACGCATGCGTCTCGTTGAACAGGTGATCGACCTGCTGCTCGGTCAGCACGATCGGCAGCAGGCCGTTCTTGAAGCAGTTGTTGTAGAAGATGTCGGCAAAGCTCGGCGCGATCAGCGCGCGAAAGCCGTACTGCTGGAGCGCCCACGGCGCATGCTCGCGCGAGCTGCCGCAGCCGAAGTTCTTGCGCGCGAGCAGGATCGATGCGCCCTGGTAGCGCGGCTGGTTCAGCACGAAATCCGGATTCAGCGGACGCTTCGAGTTGTCCTGGCCCGGCTCGCCATGATCGAGGTAACGCCATTCGTCGAACGCGTTCGGGCCGAAGCCGGTGCGCTTGATCGACTTCAGGAACTGCTTCGGGATGATCGCGTCCGTGTCGACGTTCTCGCGATCGAGCGGCGCCACGACGCCGGTATGCACAATGAATTTTTCCATGATCCGTCTGTCCGGTTGAAGGGCGGGCAGGCTGCCGGCGCCCATCGACAAAGGCGCGGTAGCCCGGTTAATCGGCCGCGCGCTTGAGTGCGTTGCCCGCTGCACTGACGTCCTGGCCGAAGCCCGCGACCGTGTTGCAGCCCGCCAGGCTGAAAAGGGCGCCCGTCATGGCCAGCGCGGCGGCCAGGCGCACGATGTTCTTTGCCGTCACGTGTTACCCCAGCTTGCGAATGTCGACGAAATGGCCTTCGATGGCCGCGGCAGCCGCCATCGCCGGGCTGACGAGGTGCGTGCGGCCGCCCTGCCCCTGCCGGCCTTCGAAATTGCGGTTCGATGTCGACGCGCAACGCTCACCCGGCTCGAGACGGTCGGCATTCATCGCGAGGCACATCGAACACCCCGGCTCGCGCCATTCGAAGCCCGCTTCCGTGAACACCTTGTCGAGCCCTTCGCGCTCGGCCTGCGCCTTCACGAGACCCGAACCCGGCACGATCATCGCGAGGCGCACGTTCGGCGCGACACGGCGACCGAGCTTCTTCACGACGAATGCGGCGGCGCGGATGTCCTCGATCCGCGCGTTCGTGCACGATCCGATGAAGATCTTGTCGACCTTGATCGATTCGATCGGCGTATTCGGTTCGAGGGCCATGTAAGCCAGCGCACGCTCCATCGCATCGCGCTTGACCGGATCTTTCTCGCGCTCGGGATCGGGCACACGGCCGTCGATCGACGTGACCATTTCCGGCGACGTGCCCCACGTGACCTGCGGCACGATCTCGGCGGCATTCAGCTCGACGACGCGATCGAACTGCGCGCCCTCGTCCGACTTGAACTGGCGCCAGTATTCGACGGCCTGATCCCATTCCGCGCCGGCCGGCACGAACGGACGGCCCTTGAGGTAGTCGATCGTCGTGTCGTCGACCGCGACCATGCCGGCACGCGCACCCGCCTCGATCGCCATGTTGCAGACCGTCATCCGGCCTTCCATCGTCAGCGCGCGGATCGTCGAGCCGCCGAATTCGATCGCGTAGCCGGTGCCACCCGCGGTGCCGATCTTGCCGATGATCGCGAGCACGATGTCCTTCGCGGTGCAGCCGCGCGGCAGATGACCCTCGACCTTCACCAGCATGTTCTTGCTCTTTTTCTGCAGGAGCGTCTGGGTCGCGAGCACGTGCTCGACTTCCGACGTGCCGATGCCGTGCGCGAGCGCGCCGAACGCGCCGTGCGTCGACGTGTGCGAATCGCCGCAGACGATCGTCATGCCCGGCAGCGTCGCGCCCTGCTCCGGCCCGATGATGTGCACGATGCCCTGACGCACGTCGTTCATCTTGAACTGGGTGATGCCGAAGCTGTCGCAGTTCGAATCGAGCGTATCGACCTGCAGCTTCGAGACCGGATCGGCGATGCCTTCGCGGCGATCGGTGGTCGGCACGTTGTGATCGGACACCGCCAGGTTCGCGCTGATGCGCCACACCGGACGATGCGCGAGCTTCAGCCCTTCGAACGCCTGCGGGCTCGTCACTTCATGCAGCAGATGACGATCGATATAGAGCAGCGCCGTGCCGTCTTCCTCGGTGTGGACGACGTGGGAATTCCACAGTTTGTCGTAGAGAGTCTGTGCCATGGGTATGCGGGATCGTGATGACTACAAGCCTTGCGGATGCGATCGATTATGCCACGCAGATGCCGCAACGGCGCATCGCCGAGACGAAAAAACCCATTAAAAACAGCAGCTTGGGTGGTAGTGGCAATACCTGTATCGGCATTACCCGGCAAATGCGCCTGTCCGATTCGATTCAAAGCGGAATCGCGCGGCAGGCGCGGGCGCGCCCCGCAGTCAGTCGGCCGCCTCGCGCATCAGCCGCATCAGCTGCTCGCGCAGCCACTGATTGCCCCGATCCTGGCCGACACTGCGATGCCAGTAACAGTGGTATTCGAGGTCAGGCACCTCGAACGGCAGTTCGAGGATGCGCGCCGGATAACGCTGCAGCAGCCTGAGCGGCGCCGTCAGCGCGAGATCGCTGCGCATCGCGATCAGCGGTGCAACCATATAGTGCTGGACGCGCATCTGGATGTTGCGGCGCTGCCCGAGACGCGCGAGTTCCGTATCGACGTGGCCGCTGCCCTTGCGGCGACTCGACACGTGGATATGACCCATCGCGAGATAGTCGGTCATCGACAGCGCATGGCCCTTGAACGGGTGGTCATGACGGATCATGCACGCGTAGCGGTCACGCATGAGCGGCGCCTGATGCAGATGCGGATCGTCGATCAGCGGCGCGTCGATCGCGATGTCGACGGCGCCGTTGGCGAGCGCGGTCGGCACTTCGCCGCGATCCGTGTAGTAGCTGCGCACGTTCACGCCGGGCCCGTGCCGCTGCAACAACTCGCCAAGCGCCGGCAACATCAGCGCCTCGGCCAGATCGCTCATGCTCAGCCTGAATACGCGCTCCGACGACGCCGGATCGAACACGTCCCCTTCGTAGACGCTGGAGTCGAGCAGCTGCAGCGCCTCGCGCACGCGGCCGATGATGTTCTCCGTCATCGGCGTCGGCATCATGCCGGCCGGCGTGCTCACGAACAGCGGGTCGTTCAGCGTTCTGCGCAGCCGGGCCAGCGCGTTGCTGACCGCCGGCTGCGTAATGCTCAGCACTTCGGCCGCGCGCGTCAGGTTGCGTTTGTTGTAGATCGCCTCGAATACGACGAACAGATTCAGATCCAGCTTCGACAAGCCCATCGCGGTGCCTCCTCGCCGGCATCTTACGGCGCGTACCGTCCAGGCGTCTACGCTCGGCCCCGGTCTCGCATTTGCGCCGGGCCGCGCGCGCCGCCGTCGCGGCGGCGGGTACGACGATCAGGCGCGCGGCGGCACGGTCAGGTAGGCCGCGGTCGCGCCGGGCGTGCTGTCCTTGATCTCCATCCGTGCGATTGCCTGCAGATGCACTTCGTCCGGGCCGTCCGCATAGCGCAGCGCGCGGCCCCAGGTCCAGTGATCGGCAAGCGGCGTGTCGGGACTGACACCCATCGCGCCGAACACCTGCATCGCGCGGTCGCAGACATTCGTATGCACGGTCGGCACGAGCGCCTTGATCATCGAGATCTCCTTGCGCGCGGCCTTCGCGCCGACCTTGTCGATCATCCACGCCGCCTTCAGCACGAGCAGGCGAGCCTGCTCGATTTCGATCCGCGAGCGCGCGATCCACTCGCCGATCGTGCCATGCTGGTTGAGCGTCTTGCCGAACGTCTGACGCGACTGCGCGCGGTCGAGCATCAGTTCCAGCGCCAGTTCCGCCGCACCGATCGAGCGCATGCAGTGATGGATCCGCCCCGGCCCGAGACGCGCCTGCGCGAGCGCGAATCCGCCGCCCTCCTCGCCGAGCAGATTGCGCGCCGGCACGCGCACGTTGTCGAACGTGATCTCGCAATGCCCTTCGGGCGCGACATGATTGAGCACCGTGATGTTGCGCACGACCGTCACGCCCGGCGTGTCGCGCGGCACGAGGATCATGCTCTGCTGCTCGTGCGATGGCGCATCCGGGTTTGTCTTGCCCATCACGATGAAGAGCTTGCAGTCCGGGTGTGCGGCATTCGTGATGAACCACTTGCGGCCGTTGATCACATAGTCGCCGCCGTCGCGCTCGATGCGGGTCGTGATGTTCGTCGCGTCCGACGACGGCACGTCCGGCTCCGTCATCGCGAACGCCGAGCGGATCTCGCCGCGCAGCAGCGGCTCGAGCCACTGCGCGCGCTGCTCGGGCGTCGCTAACATGTGCAGCAGCTCCATGTTGCCCGTGTCCGGCGCGTTGCAGTTGAACACCTCCGACGCCCACGACACGCGGCCCATGATCTCCGCGAGCGGCGCGTATTCGAGGTTCGTGAGGCGCGTGCCGGGTTCATCGTCCTTCAGATGCGGCAGGAACAGGTTCCAGAGTCCCGCCTCTTTCGCACGCGCCTTCAGATCCTCCATGAACGACACCGGATAACGGCCCGCATGGACCTCGTCGTGCCATTGCCGGATACGCGGCACGATCAGCTCGTCCATGAACGCGCGCACGCGGCGGCGAAGCTCTTCCACTTTCGGGGTATAGGCAAAATCCATGATCGTTTCCTCGATTCCGTTCGATCAGCAGGCAAAGACCCCGCCGTCGACGACGGCGGCCTGCCCGGTGAGACATGACTGTTCCTTTGCACACGCCGGCGCGGTAACGCGTTCGGGATCGCCGGCGCGCAGGTCGCCGGGCATGCGCCGCGCGGTCATCGCCGCCCGTTCGCGCGCCGTCAGCGCGCCGAAAACGCTTGCCGCGCCCGTGGCCATCACGATCTGCCCGACATCGCTGTCGATCTTCATTGCCGCCTCAGATCGTCAGGCCACCGTCGACGACGATGCATTCGCCGTTCGTATAGCTCGACGCGTCGGACACCAGATAGAGCACGGTGCCCGCCATTTCGCGCGGCTCCGCGTGACGGCGCAGCGGAATCTTTCCCATCCATTCCTTGTAGATCGACGGATCCTCGAACAACGCGCCCGCGAACTTTGTCTTCGTGAGGCCTGGCAACAGCGCATTGACGCGTATGCCGAACGGCCCGCATTCCTTCGCGAACGCCTTCGTCATATTGACGACCGCAGCCTTCGTGATCGAGTAGATACCTTGTCGGTCACCCGGCTGCAGCGCGTTCACCGACGCGGTGTTGACGATCGCGCCACCGCCCTGCGCCTTCATCATCCTGCCCGCCTCGACCGACATGAAGAAGTAGCCGCGAACGTTGACCTCCACGGTCTTCTCGTAAGCCGCGAGATCGGTATCGAGGATGTGGCCGAAATACGGATTCGCGGCCGCGTTGTTGACCAGGATGTCGAGGCGGCCATGCCTGCCGCGGATATGCTCGAACGTCGCGGCAATATCCTCCATCCGGCCGACGTGGCACGCGAGCGCCTCGGCCTGGCCTCCGGCGGCGACGATCTCGTCGGCGACCGCCTGACAGTCGTCGCGCTTGCGGCTCGATACGATCACATACGCGCCCTGCTCGGCGAGCAGTTTCGCGATTTCCTCGCCGATCCCGCGGCTCGCGCCGGTCACGAGCGCGATCTTCCCGGAAAGGTCGAACAGATTCGTTGTCATGCGTGTCTCCTCCATGTATTTGGGCGATGCCTGCCGCCAGACAGTCCTAGCGTTCCGCGTCGATCACGCGCACGGCCGCTTCGGCGAGCGGGCCCGCCATTGCGCCGACGCGCAGCGCCGCCGCGCTCGACGCGTTGCCCTTCAGCGCGCGCGACTTCACGCCCTGCACGATCGCCGCGAGCCGGAAAAAACTGAAGGCCAGATAGAAATGCCAGTCGCGGATCGGCTCGATCCCGCGCAGCGCGCAGTAGCGCGCGACGATCTGCGCTTCCTGCGGCACGCCGAGGGCGTCACGATCCTGGCCGGCGAGCCCCGGGATATGTCCGTCCGACGGCAGCCGCAGGCACATGCAGAAATACGCGAGATCCGCGAGCGGATTGCCAAGCGTCGACAG
>NZ_JAHACR010000446.1 GCF_018375725.1 Burkholderia sp.
CGCGCCCCGCGGGGCGCGTTGTTGGTTCCGATGAAATCATGACCGGCCGTTGCGCCGGCCAGTTCAGCCTTGCGGAACGGTATCGGCGAACGGCTGGCGCTGCGCCAGCTTCGCGAAATGCTTGTCGAGATTCGGGTGACGGTCGCGCCAGTTGAGCTCAGGCATCCGGAAGTCGAGATAGCCGAGCGCGCAGCCGAGTGCGATGTCGGCGAGCGTGTAGTGATTACCGACGCACCACGTTTTGCCGCCGAGGCCTTGCGACATCGCCACGAGCGCGTCGTCGATCTTGCGCTGCTGGCGTGCGATCCAGTCTGCGCTCCGGTGCGCCGGTTCGCGCTGCGTGTGCTCGAGCCGGATCGCGACCGACGCGTCGAGCACGCCGTCGCACAGCGCTTCCCAACAGCGCACCTCGACACGCTCACGGCCCGACGGCGGAATCAGCTTGCCGACCGGCGACAGCGTATCGACGTATTCGCAGATCACGCGGGAGTCGAACACGGCCGCGCCATCCTCCATCACGAGGCACGGAACCTTGCCGAGCGGGTTCGACGCATGAATGTTCGTGTCCGATGCCCAGACGTTTTCAAGCTCCAGCTTGTAGTCGATCTTCTTTTCAGCCAGCACGATCCGCGCCTTTCGGACGTACGGGCTGCCGAGCGAACCGATTAATTTCATCATCTGCCTTTCAAAGGGAACTGCCGAAAGTATACGGTGTCGCCGATCATAACCGGGCGGTGCGACACGGCAGAAAATCGCCCGTTCAGCCTGTGGATGCTTTGCAACAGGCGCCGCGCCCCGCCGGCCCTTTCACGCATCGCGTCCGGCGGCGCTACAATCGCACGATGAATGCGCCGACCGAACCCGCCATCGACGTCTACCGCCAACGCCGCGAACGCGTGCTTGCCGCACTGCGCGCCGCGGGCGGCGGCGTCGCCATCTTCCCCACCGCGCCGGAAGTGCTGCGCAACCGCGATACGGGCTACCCGTACCGCCACGACAGCTACTTCTATTACCTGACCGGTTTCACCGAGCCGGACGCCGTGCTCGTGCTGGACGCTTCCGCACCGCCCGGCGCGCCACGGTCGATCCTGTTCTGCCGCGCGAAGAACGCCGACCGCGAAATCTGGGAAGGCTTCCACTACGGCCCGGACGCCGCGCGCGAAGCATTCGGCTTCGACGCCGCGTTCACGGTCGATGCAATCGACACCGAAATGCCGCGCCTGCTCGCCGACGCGGGCACCGTGCATTACCGGTTCGGCGCATCCGCGGCGTTCGAGCGCCAGCTCGTCGGCTGGCTCGATGCTGTGCGCGCGCAGGCCCGCACGGGCGTCGCCGCGCCGGACGCGATGCTCGACGTGGGGCCGGTTCTCGACGACATGCGGCTCGTCAAGGACGCGCACGAACTGGCGATCATGAGCCGCGCAGCGCACATCTCGGCACTCGCGCATCGCCGCGCAATGCAGGTCTGCCGGCCGGGCATGCGCGAATTCGAGATCGAAGCCGAACTGCTTTACACGTTCCGCAAGCACGGCGCGCAGGCGCCGGCCTACGGCTCGATCGTCGCCGCGGGCGCAAACGCCTGCGTGCTGCACTATCCCGCCGGCAACGCGGTCATACAGGACGGCGACCTGATCCTGATCGACGCCGCATGCGAGCTGGACGGCTACGCGTCGGACATCACGCGCACGTTCCCGGCCAACGGACGCTTTTCGCCCGCGCAGCGCGCGCTGTACGATATCGTGCTCGCCGCGCAGCAGGCCGCGATTGACGCGACACGCGCCGGCGTAGCGTTCGAGGCACCGCACGACGCCGCGGTGCGCGTGCTCGCGCAGGGCTTGCTCGACACCGGGATCATTCCGAAGACGGCATTCTCGAGCGTCGACGACGTGATCGCCGAACGCGCGTATGCGCGCTTCTACATGCATCGCACCGGCCACTGGATCGGCATGGACGTGCACGACTGCGGCGATTACCGCGAGCGGCTCGGCAAGCGCGACGACCAGGGCGCGTTGCCGTGGCGCACGCTGAAACCCGGCATGACGCTGACGATCGAGCCCGGCCTGTACGTGCGCGCCGCCGACGACGTGCCGCCCGAATACTGGAACATCGGCATCCGCATCGAGGACGACGCAATCGTGCGCGAGCAGGGTTGCGAGCTGATCACCCGCGAGGTGCCCGTCGCCGCCGCCGAGATCGAGGCGCTGATGCGCGCCGGCGCCGCGCCCGGCGCGTGAGCGCACGTTTCCGACCGTTTCATCCGTTTCAAGATTTTCGATGACGACCGCCTCTTCCCCGGCCACGCCGGAATACGACCTTGCCATTGTCGGCGCCGGCCCCGTCGGGCTCGCGCTGGCCGGATGGCTCGCGCGACGCAGCGCGACGCGCAACT
>NZ_JAHACR010000447.1 GCF_018375725.1 Burkholderia sp.
TCGCGCCCGCCGTGGCGGCCGGCCGCGAAGCCGAAGTTGTCGGCGACGCTGAGCCACGGCAGCAGGCGCGGCTCCTGAAAGATGACGCCGATATGCGGCGACGGTGCATGTTGTGCGACGCCGTCGAGCCGGACCTCGCCGCGATACGCGCGGTCGATCCCCGCGACGATGCGTAGCAGGGTGCTCTTGCCGCAGCCGCTCGGTCCGACGAGACTCACGATCTCGCCGCGCGCGATGTGCAGCGCGACGCGGCCGAGCACCGTGCGTGCCCCGTATTGCTTGCGCTCGATGCGCACGTCGAGCAGCGGCGGCGTATGCGGATCGTGGTTCATGCGATGTGTTCCGTTTATTTTGCCTTGTCGAGCGTGTCGCGCCAACCGAGCAGCCAGTGTTCGAGCCAACGCATCGCGCCGTCGGTCAGCTTGCCGAGCACCGCAAGCAGCAGGATCGCGCCGAACACGAGATCGGGTCGACCGGTTTCGCGGCCGTCGGTCAGCATGAAGCCGAGGCCGCGCGTCGCGGCGATCAGCTCGGCCGCGACCATGAACATCCACGCGAGGTTGAGGCCCGTGCGCAGGCCAGTGACGATCTGCGGAAGCGCGGCTGGCAGCAGGATGCGCGCGAACAGCGCGGGCGCGCCAAGCCGATAGACGGCGCCGAGTTCGACGAGCTTGCGATCGACGCCGCGGATGCCTGCGACCACTGCGAGGTGCACGGGAAAGAACGCGCCGATCGCGACGAGCGTGATCTTCGGCGCCTCGTCGATGCCCATCCACAGCAGCAGCAGCGGAACCCACGCGAGCGAAGGGATCGCACGCAGTGCCTGGAACGACGGTTCGAGCAATGCGTCGACACGCCGGCTCAGTCCCATCGCCGCGCCGACCAGGACCGCGAGCGCCGCGCCGATGCCGAATCCGGCGAACACGCGCAACGCGCTGGCGCCGATGTGGCGCGCGAGCCGGGCCGCGCCCATCTGCGCGAGCGTGTCGAGTATGTCGGTCGGTGCGGGCAGCAGATGGTGCGGCACGACCTGTGCGCGCACGAGCGCTTCGACCAGCACGAGCAGCACAAACGGCAGCAGTACGCCGGCGATGCGCCAGCGCCGCAGCCGGGGCGAGGTGGGCGCGGGTACGGGCATGGGCAAAGCCGCGGCGGTGCACGGCGCGCACGCGTCGAGCTTCAACGTTTCGTCGGTTGCCACGGTATGGCTCACGGCTTGTTCGCGGCCGTCGCGGCGGGCTGCGCGAATTGCGGATCGATCAGCGTGTCGACAACCTTCGACAGATCGGTGTTCGGCTTCACGAGCTGTTCGGTGACGAGGATCGGCGCGGCGGCCTTTAGCGCGGCGCTTTGCTGTGCGCCCGGCACGGGCTGGCTGAAATCGGTGCGCTGGAGTTGCAGCTTCGCGACCGGCAACGAAACTTTCGATTCCTCGGCGACGATCTTCGCGGTGTCGTCGGGATGCGCGAGGATCCACAGGCGCGCCTTCTCGTAGACCTTCAGCACGCGCGCGACGGCTTGCGGATACTGTTCGATGAACGATTCGCGTGCGTTCAGGAACCCGTAGGTGTTGAAGGCGACGTTGCGATAGAGGAGCCGGGCGCCATCTTCAATCTGCGCGGCGGCCATGTGCGGATCGAGCCCGGCCCATGCGTCGACTTGTCCATTCACGAGCGCGGTGCGGCCGTCCGGATGCTGCAGGTTCACCAGTTCGACGTCGTCGCGATTGAGGCCGGCCGTGTGCAGCGCGCGCAGCGTGAACAGGAACGGATCGGTGCCGCGCGTCGCGGCGATCTTCTTGCCCTTCAGGTCGGCGAGCGTCTTGATCGGCGAATCCTTGCGCACGACGAGCGCCGTCCATTCGGGGCGCGAGAACACGTACACGGTGCGGATCGGGTTGCCGTTCGCACGGCTCAGCACTGCCGCGAGACCCGCCGTCGAACCGAAGTCGATTGCGCCGCTGTTCAGGTATTCGAGCGCGCGGTTGCTGCCGAGGCTCAGCACCCATTTGATCGGCGTGCGGTCGTCGCGGAATTCGTCTTCGAGCCAGCCGAAGCGTTTGATGACGAGACTTTCCGGCGCGTAGTACGCGTAGTCGACGCGGATCTCGGGCGGCGTCGCCGCATGGGCGGCGGCAGTGGCCACGAATGCAGCGGCGATCAGCGCGACGCGGCGCAGTGCACGATTCCAGAATGGCTTCATCGACGATCTCCCGGCACGGTCGGTGATTGAGCTAGATCGTCAAATCTAATAAACGGACGCGGCGCGAAGAACTAATGAAAGATCACAAGGAAATCGGCGTGAGCGATATCGGTGCGTGATGCGCCGGCCGTCATGCGACGGGCTGCTCCGCATGCGAATGGAACAACGGCAAGACTTCCACGGCG
>NZ_JAHACR010000046.1 GCF_018375725.1 Burkholderia sp.
CTACGACATCGACCTGACGAAGTGCATCTTCTGCGGTTTCTGCGAGGAAAGCTGCCCGGTCGATTCGATCGTCGAGACGCAGATTCTCGAATACCACGGCGAGAAGCGCGGCGACCTGTATTTCACGAAGGAAATGCTGCTCGCGGTGGGCGATCGCTACGAGAAGGACATCGCCGCGGCGAAGGCCGCCGACGCGCCGTATCGTTGATTGAGTTTGCAGGGCCGGCTCGACGCGAGCCGGCCGAGCCGCCGCGACGGGTGCGGCACGCGACCTGCGTCCCGCAAGCCGCGCCTGACTATGGCCTAACGATGAACCGGTAATCATGGAATTCACGACCGTACTGTTCTACATCTTCGCGCTGCTCCTGGTGGTATCAGGGCTGAAGGTGATCACTTCGCGCAACCCGGTGGCGTCTGCGCTTTTCCTTGTGCTGGCGTTCTTCAACGCCGCCGCGATCTGGATGCTGCTCGAGGCGGAGTTCCTCGCGATCCTGCTGGTGCTGGTCTACGTGGGCGCGGTGATGGTGCTGTTCCTGTTCGTCGTGATGATGCTCGACATCAACATCGACTTTCTGCGGCGGGACTTCAAGCGCTTCGTGCCGATGGCCACCGTCGTCGGCGCGATCATCGTGGTCGAGACCGCGCTGATTCTGTGGCACGGCTACGGCGCGACCGCGACGCCGGTGCGGGACATGGCCACGGGCGCGCTCGCCGGCATGTCGAACACGCGCCTGATCGGCAAGGTCATCTACACCGACTACATCTTCGCGTTCGAAATCGCGGGTCTCGTGCTGCTGGTCGCGATCATCGCCGCCATTGCGCTGACCGAGCGCAAGGGCAAGGACAGCAAGCGTCAGCGCGTGTCCGAGCAGGTCAAGGTGCGCCGCGACGATCGCGTGCGCCTCGTGAAGATGGCAGCGGAAAAGCCGCAGCCGGAAACCGCCGAGAGCGAGGCCGGGTCGACCGGCGGCAATGCCTAAGCGGAGGAGATAGAAAACCATGTTGAGTCTTGCTCACTACCTCGTGCTCGGCGCGATCCTGTTCGCGATGAGCATCGTCGGGATCTTCCTGAACCGCCGCAACATCATCATCATCCTGATGGCGATCGAACTGATGCTGCTCGCGGTGAACACCAACTTCGTCGCGTTCTCGCACTATCTCGGCGACGTGCACGGCCAGATCTTCGTGTTCTTCGTGCTGACGGTCGCCGCAGCGGAAGCCGCGATCGGCCTCGCGATTCTGGTGACCCTGTTCCGTAAGCTCGACACGATCAATGTCGAGGATCTCGATCAGCTCAAAGGTTAATTTCAGGCAACGCTGTTATGTCAACGACACTCAATGAAAACCTGCTGCTGGCGATTCCGCTCGCTCCGCTGGCCGGCTCGCTGATTGCGGGGCTGTTCGGGAACGCGGTGGGGCGCAAGGGCGCGCACCGGGTCACGATTCTCGGCGTCGCGATCTCGTTCATCCTGTCCGTGATCGTCTTCTTCGACGTGAAGGCCGGCGCGAGCTTCAACGCGACGATCTACGACTGGATGCGCGTCGGCTCGCTGAAGCTCGAAGTCGGCTTCCTCGTCGATTCGCTGACCGCGATGATGATGGTGGTCGTCACCTTCGTCTCGCTGATGGTGCACATCTACACGATCGGCTACATGTCGGAGGAAGGCGGCTATCAGCGCTTCTTCTCGTACATCTCGCTGTTCACCTTCTCGATGCTGATGCTCGTGATGAGCAACAACTTCCTGCAGCTGTTCTTCGGCTGGGAAGCGGTGGGCCTGGTGTCGTACCTGCTGATCGGCTTCTACTTCACGCGTGAAAGCGCGATCTACGCGAACATGAAGGCGTTCCTCGTGAACCGCGTGGGCGACTTCGGCTTCCTGCTCGGCATCGGCCTGCTGCTCGCGTATGCCGGTTCGATGAACTACGCCGAAGTGTTCGCGAAGCGCGCGGAACTGGCGAGCCTGCACTTTCCGGGCACCGACTGGGGCCTGCTGACCGTCGCCTGTATCTGCCTGTTCATCGGCGCGATGGGCAAGTCGGCGCAGTTCCCGCTGCACGTGTGGCTGCCGGACTCGATGGAAGGCCCGACCCCGATCTCGGCGCTGATTCACGCGGCGACGATGGTGACGGCCGGCATCTTCATGGTGGCGCGCATGTCGCCGCTGTTCGAGCTGTCCGATACCGCGCTGTCGTTCATCACGGTGATCGGCGCGATCACGGCGCTCTTCATGGGCTTCCTCGGCATCATCCAGAACGACATCAAGCGCGTCGTCGCGTATTCGACGCTGTCCCAGCTCGGCTACATGACGGTCGCGCTCGGCGTGTCCGCGTACCCGGTCGCCGTGTTCCACCTGATGACGCACGCGTTCTTCAAGGCGCTGCTGTTCCTCGGCGCGGGCTCGGTGATCATCGGCATGCACCACGACCAGGACATGCGCAAAATGGGCGGGCTGCGCAAGTACATGCCGATCACGTGGATCACGTCGCTGATCGGCTCGCTGGCGCTGATCGGCACGCCGTTCTTCTCGGGCTTCTACTCGAAGGACTCGATCATCGAGGCGGTGAAGGAATCGCATCTGGCGGGTTCGGGCTTCGCGTATTTCGCGGTTGTCGCGAGCGTGTTCGTCACGGCGCTGTATTCGTTCCGCATGTACTTCCTGGTGTTTCACGGCGAGGAGCGCTTCCGCAAGCCGAAGCATCCGGAATCGCCGATGGGCATGGCGGCAGCGCACGGTCACGACGATCACGGCCACGGCCACGGTCACGACGACCATGCACACGTGCCGCACGAGACGCCGTGGGTCGTGTGGGTGCCGCTCGTGCTGCTCGCGATTCCGTCGATCGTCATCGGCGCGATCGGGATCGGCCCGATGCTGTACGGCGATTTCTTCGAGCATGGCGTGGCCTTCGACAAGGTGATCTTCATCGGCGAAAACCACCCGGCGCTCGAGGAACTAGGCAAGGAATTCCACGGCTGGGCCGCGATGGGCCTGCACTCGCTGACGTCGCTGCCGCTCTGGCTCGCGATCGCCGGCGTGGTCGTCGCCTGGTTCCTGTACCTGCAGCGTCCTGAGCTGCCTGCCGCGATCCGCCGCGCGTTCGGCCCGATCTACACGCTGCTCGACAACAAGTACTACATGGACAAGATCAACGAGGTGGTGTTTGCCAAGGGTTCGGTCGCGATCGGCCGCGGCCTGTGGAAAGAGGGCGATGTCGTGGTGATCGACGGCCTCGTCAACGGCAGCGCCCGGTTCGTAGGCTGGTTCGCCAGCGTGATCCGCTTCCTCCAATCCGGTTACATCTATCACTACGCGTTCGCCATGATCATCGGCATGCTGGGGCTCCTGACCCTGTTTGTAACGCTCAGCGGCAAATAAGGCGGGGACGACTAATGCACTCTTTTCCGATTCTCAGTACCGCGATCTGGTTGCCGATCGTATTCGGTCTCCTGACGCTCCTGGTCGGTTCCGACAAGAATCCGGCAGCGGCCCGCTGGGTCGCGCTGATCGGCTCGCTGCTCGGTCTTGCCGTGACGATTCCGCTCATCACCGGCTTTGATTCGAGCACCGCTGCGCTGCAGTTCGTCGAGCAGACGACCTGGATCGAGCGTTTCAACATCTCGTATCACCTTGGCGTCGACGGCATCTCGATGTGGTTTGTCGTGCTGACCGCGCTTATCACCGTGATCGTCGTGATCGCGGGCTGGGAGGTGATCACCGAGCACGTGTCGCAATACCTGGCGGCATTCCTGATCCTGTCGGGGATCATGATCGGCGTCTTCTCGGCGGCCGACGGTCTGCTGTTCTACGTGTTCTTCGAAGCCACGCTGATCCCGATGTACATCATCATCGGGGTGTGGGGCGGTCCGAACCGCGTGTACGCGGCATTCAAGTTCTTCCTGTACACGCTTGCCGGCTCGCTGCTGATGCTGGTCGCGCTGCTGTATCTGTACACGGACACGCATTCGTTCGACCTGGCGACGTGGCAGAACGCGAAGATCGCGATGACGCCGCAGATCCTGCTGTTCATTGCCTTCTTCCTCGCGTTCGCGGTGAAGGTGCCGATGTGGCCGGTGCACACCTGGCTGCCGGACGCGCACGTCGAAGCGCCGACGGGCGGCTCGGTGGTGCTGGCGGCCATCATGCTGAAGCTCGGCGCATACGGTTTCCTGCGCTTCTCGCTGCCGATCACGCCGGATGCGAGCCATTTCCTGGCGCCCGTCGTGATCACGCTGTCGCTGATCGCGGTGATCTACATCGGCCTCGTCGCGATGGTGCAGGCCGACATGAAGAAGCTGGTCGCCTATTCGTCGATCGCGCACATGGGCTTCGTGACGCTCGGCTTCTTCATCTTCAACGAGCTGGGTGTCGAAGGCGCGATCATTCAGATGATCTCGCACGGCTTCGTGTCGGGCGCGATGTTCCTCTGCATCGGCGTGCTGTACGACCGCGTGCACTCGCGCGAGATTTCCGCTTACGGCGGCGTCGTGAACGTGATGCCGAAGTTCGCGGCGTTCGCGATGCTGTTCTCGATGGCGAACTGCGGCCTGCCGGGCACGTCGGGGTTCGTCGGCGAGTTCATGGTGATCCTTGCGGCCGTCCAGTACAACTTCTGGATCGCGTTCGGCGCGGCATTCACGCTGATCCTCGGCGCGGCCTACACGCTGTGGATGTACAAGCGCGTGTACTTCGGCGCGGTCGCGAACGATCACGTCGCGAAGCTCAAGGACATCAACTGCCGCGAGTTCGCAATGCTGGCCGTGCTGGCCGCGTTCACGCTGCTGATGGGCCTGTATCCGAAGCCCTTCACCGACGTGATGCACGTTTCCGTGGAAAACCTCCTCTCCCACGTCGCGCAGTCGAAGCTGCCGCTGGCCCAGTAATCGCGAGCGGAGGAAATCAAGATCATGCAAAACGCTCCTATGAATGTCCTGTTGCCCGACGCACTGGTGATGCTCGCCGTCATCGTCGCATGGCTGAACGACACCTTTACCGGCGTGGCCGGCCGCCGTCTGACCTATCTGATCGCGGTGGTGTCGTCGGTGGTCGCCGGCGTGTGGTTCGGGGTACAAGCGCTCGATCCGCAGCAGTATTACTTCTTCTCGCGGATGATCGTCGTCGACTCGTTCGCGAGCGTGATGAAGTCGGTCGTGTCGTTCGGTTTCGCGATAACGCTCGTCTATTCGCGCAAGTACCTCGAAGATCGCGACCTGTTCCGCGGCGACGTGTTCCTGCTGGGCATGTTCTCGCTGCTCGGCCAGTTGATCATGGTGTCGGGCAACAACTTCCTGACGCTGTATCTCGGTCTCGAACTGATGTCGCTGGCGCTGTATGCGATGGTCGCGCTGCGCCGCGACGCCGCGCAGTCGAGCGAAGCCGCGATGAAGTACTACGTGCTGGGCGCGCTCGCGTCGGGTTTCGTGCTGTACGGCATCTCGATGCTCTACGGCGCGACCGGCTCGCTCGATCTGAACGAGGTGCTGAAGGCGGTGGCGTCGGGCCATATCAACAATGCGGTGCTGCTGTTCGGCGTGATCTTCATCGTCGCCGGCGTGGCATTCAAGCTCGGCGCGGTGCCGTTCCATATGTGGGTGCCGGACGTCTACCAGGGCGCGCCGACCGCGATGACGCTGTTTGTCGGCGGCGGTCCGAAGGTCGCGGCGTTCGCGTGGGGCCTGCGTTTCCTGGTGATGGGCCTGCTGCCGCTCGCGACCGACTGGCAGACGATGCTGGTGATCCTGGCGGCGCTGTCGCTGATCATCGGCAACATCACCGGTATCGTTCAGCGCAATATCAAGCGCATGCTCGCGTACTCGGCGATCTCGAACATGGGCTTCGTGCTGCTCGGGCTGCTGTCGGGCGTCGTCAACGGCGATCCGGCCTCCGCGGCAAGCGCCTACAGTTCGGCGATGTTCTATACAATCGTCTACCTGATTACGACGCTCGGCGCGTTCGGCGTGGTGATGCTGCTTGCGCGCCGCGATTTCGAGGCGGAAACGATCGACGACCTCAAGGGCCTCAACAAGCGCAGCCCGGTGTTCGCGTTCGTGATGATGGTGATGATGTTCTCGCTCGCCGGCATTCCGCCGACGGTCGGCTTCTATGCGAAGCTCGCGGTGCTCGAGGCGACGGTCAACGCCGGCCTGACGTGGCTCGCCGTGCTGGCCGTGATCACGTCGCTGTTCGGCGCGTTCTTCTACCTGCGTATCGTCAAGCTGATCTATTTCGACGTGCCGCAGGATACGACGCCGATCACCGGCGATGTCTGCAAGCGCACGATCCTCGTGCTGAACGGTATCGCGGTCGTCGTACTCGGCCTGATCCCGAGCCCATTGCTGACGCTCTGCCTGCAGGCAGTCCGTCACACGCTGCCGCTCTGATGTCGGCAGCCGGCTGGTTCATCGTGCTGTTGGCGCTCGCGGGCGCCAACTTGCCGTTTCTCAACCAACGCCTCTTCGCCGTCGTGCCGCTGGGCGCGGCGAAGAAGAGCGCGTGGGTGCGGATCGGCGAATTGCTCGTGCTGTATTTCGTCGTCGGTGCGCTCGGCTTCTGGCTCGAGTCGCGTGCCGGCAACCGGTTCGAACAAGGCTGGCAGTTTTACGCGATCACGTTCAGTCTCTTTGTCGTGTTCGCGTTTCCCGGCTTTACGTTCCAGTATCTCGTCAAACGACGCTGACGGCGGCGGCCGTCGGCTCAACCCCGGAGTTGCCGATGGCCCAATTGCCCAACCATGACGCAGCGCTGACCGAAACGTGCCTCGAAAGCGAGGCGATCTTCGACGGCGCTTTCCTCAAGCTCAAGCGCGACACCGTGCGTCTGCCGGACGGCAAGCAGGCGACGCGCGAATATGTCCAGCATCCCGGCGCGGTGATGGTGATCCCGCTGTTCGACGACGGGCGCGTGCTGATGGAAAACCAGTACCGTTATCCGATCGGCAAGGTGATGGCCGAATTTCCGGCCGGCAAGCTCGATCCCGACGAAGGCGCGCTTGCGTGCGCGGTGCGCGAACTGCGCGAGGAGACGGGCTATACCGCGCGTGAATACGTATTCCTCACCCGCATTCATCCGATCATTTCCTACTCGACCGAATTCATCGACCTGTATCTGGCACGCGGTCTGACGGCCGGCGAGCGCAAGCTCGACGACGGCGAATTCCTCGAGACCTTCACGGCAACCCTGCCGGAATTGCTCGAATGGGTGCAGACCGGGCAGATCACCGACGTGAAAACGATCATCGGCACGATGTGGCTCGAAAAGGCGCTGTCGGGCGCATGGCCGCTCGGCCCGGCAGTGAAGCCCTGACGGCGGCGCAGCGCTATCATTCGGTGACGTGGCGCAACGTTTGCGCCACGCGTTGATTTAGCACGACCGTTCACAAAAATTCTTTTTGCGCTACACTCGCCACACGCCCTGATTCAGCATGAAGGTCCTCGATTTACAGTGCCCGCACGGTCATCGGTTCGAAGGCTGGTTCGCCTCCACCGATGATTTCGAAGCGCAGTTGTCCCGCAAGCTGGTCGAATGTCCGGTATGCGGGGCGACCGAGGTGAGCCGTATGCCGTCTGCACCGCGCCTGAACCTGTCGGGCGCGACGCAGACACGGCCGGCAGAGTCTCACGCGTTGCAGGCGCAGGTGATGCGCGCGTTGCGCGAGGTGCTGGAGAAGACCGAGAACGTGGGCGAGCGCTTCGCCGAGGAAGCGCGGCGCATCCATTACAACGAGGCGCCGGCGCGCAGCATTCGGGGCGTGACGACCCCGGAAGATGCGCAAGCCTTGGTCGAAGAAGGCATTGATGTGATGCCGTTGCCGATTCCTGCCGCGCTGAAAGAACCGCTGCAATAACGTTGCGCAGCGTTTTCTCGCCGGGCCGGTCGGCCGCGGCGAGCCCTGCATGGGACCGGAGTCAGCACTGAAGCGCTCACTCCGGTCGACAGGAGACACTGCGCATGGATCTGGATTATTCCCCCGCCGACGACGCATTCCGCGCCGACATTCGCGCATGGCTGGAGGCAAACCTGCCTCACGCGCTGCGCGCCAAGGTACTCGATCACAAACGACTGAATCGCGAAGACTACGCAAGCTGGCACAGGATACTCGGCCAGCGCGGGTGGTCGGCGCCGGCATGGCCGGTCGAATATGGCGGCCCGGGCTGGAACGCGACGCAGCGGCACATCTGGGACGAGGAGTGCGCGCGCATCGGCGCGCCGACCGTGCTGCCGTTCGGCGTGTCGATGGTGGCGCCGGTGCTGATGAAGTATGGCAACGAAGCGCAGAAGCGCCGCTACCTGCCGCGCATCCTCGACGGCTCGGACTGGTGGTGCCAGGGCTATTCGGAGCCCGGCGCCGGTTCGGATCTGGCCTCGCTGCGCACGCGCGCCGAACGGCATGGCGATCATTACATCGTCAATGGCCAGAAGACCTGGACGACGCTTGGCCAGCATGCCGACATGATGTTCTGTCTGGTGCGCACCGATCCTGCCGCGAAGAAGCAGGAGGGGATTTCGTTCCTGCTGATCGACATGAAGACACCCGGCATCACCGTGCGGCCGATCATCATGCTCGACGAGGAGCACGAAGTGAACGAGGTGTTCTTCGAGGACGTGAAGGTGCCGGTCGACAATCTCGTCGGCGACGAGAATCGCGGCTGGACCTATGCGAAATACCTGCTCGGCCATGAACGCACCGGTATCGCGCGGGTCGGCGGATCGAAGCGCGAGCTTGCATTCCTGAAGCGGATCGCGCTCAGGCAGCGGAAGAACGGCAAGCCGTTGCTGGCCGATCCGGTGTTCGCGGCGAAGGTCGCTGCGCTCGAAATCGAGCTGATGGCACTCGAGGTGACGGTGCTGCGCGTCGTCAGCCGCGAGACGAGCGGCAAGGGGCCCGGTCCGGAGGCCTCGATGCTGAAGATCAAGGGCACTGAAGTGCAGCAGGCGCTCACCGAACTGATGGTCGAGGCGATCGGCCCGCTCGCCGCGCCGTTCGATGTGCCGTTCCTCGAAGGCGAGCATGCGCACAGCGCCGCCGGCGACGACGATGCCGCGCCGCTCGCCGCGTATTACTTCAACTTCCGCAAGACGTCGATCTACGGCGGCTCGAATGAAATTCAGAAGAACATCATCGCGCAGATGATTCTCGGACTGTGAGGAGCGGTGCATGGATTTCACTTTTACCGATGAGCAGCAGCAATTCGCCGACGCGCTGCGTCGTTATCTGAGCGAGCAATACGGATTCGAGGCGCGGCAGGCGATCGTGCGTAGCGACACGGGCATGTCGGACACGCAATGGCAGGCGCTCGCCGAGCTTGGCCTGACTGCGTTGCCGGTGCCGGAAGCGCAGGGCGGCCTGGGCGGAAGCGCGATCGACATGCTGGTCGTGATGCAGGAACTGGGGCGAGCGCTCGTCGTCGAGCCGTACTGGGCGACTGCGGTTGGCGTCGAGGCATTGCGCGTCGCCGGCTCGGGCGCCGGCGAGGACGCCGCGTTGCTCGAGGCGGTCGCGCAGGGGAACAAGCGCCTCGCCGTCGCATTCCACGAGCCGAATGCGCGCTACGACCTGTTTGCGCTCGACACGCGGGCATGCGCACAAGACGGCGCATATCGCCTGACCGGCACGAAATCGGTGGTCCAGTCCGGCGCGCAGGCGGATGTGTGGATCGTGCCTGCGCGGCTCGACGATGGGACGGTCGGACTTTTTGTGGTCGAACGCGGTGCGGCGCTCGCCGAGGTCACCGATTATCGGACGATCGACGGGCAGCGCGCGGCGACGATCCGTCTGAACGGTACGCGGGCGCGCCAGCTGACCGGCGGGGCGCGCGATGCCGCGGCGCTGGAGCGGATCGCCGATTACGCGACGGTGCTGCTGTGTGCCGAGGCGATCGGCGCACTCGACGCGCTGAACCGCGCGACCGTCGAATACACGAAAACGCGCGAGCAGTTCGGCGTGCCGATCGCGCGGTTCCAGGCGCTGCAACACCGGATGGTCGACATGCTGATCCACGCGGAGCAGGCACGGTCGCTGACGTATCTGGCCGCGGTCCGCTACGCGAGCGACGACGCGGACACCCGGCGCAAGGCAGTGTCGGCCGCGAAGGCGCGCGTCGGGCAGGCCGCGCGCTTCGTCGGCCAGCAGGCGGTGCAGCTGCACGGCGGGATGGGCGTGACCAACGAGGTTGCGGCGGCGCACCTGTTCAAGCGGCTGGCGATCATCGAGACGACGCTCGGCGATACCGACCATCATCTCGCCCGCTTCGCGGCATTACCCGATTTCATGAAGGCCGAAACGGCGTAGCGGCAACGCGCGCCATTTCCATTCCGGGAGAGAGACGCATATGGGCATCAGTTACGAAGATCTGGTGGTCGGCAGCACCACCGAAATCGGCCGGCACACATTCGAAGCCGACGACATCAAGGCGTTCGCGGAGCGCTACGATCCGCAGCCGTTCCATCTCGACGAAGCGGCCGCCGAGGCGTCGCCGTTCGGCGGGCTCGTCGCGAGCGGCTGGCATACCTGTTCGGTGTTCATGGGCATGCTCGTGCGCAATCTGCTGCCCGGCTCGACCAGCATGGGGTCGCCCGGCATCGACGAGATCCGCTGGCTCAAGCCGGTACGTGCGGGCGATACGATCACGATGTCGCAGAAGGTCGTGGATAAGCGCGTGTCCGAGAGCAAGCCGGATCGCGGCATCGTGTCGACCGAGTGGATCGGCGTCAACGAGCGCGGCGAGACGGTGATCACGGTGCGCTCGAAAGTCATTTTCGGCTTGCGCGATCCGGCGGGGGCGCGTGCATGACGGCGGCGACGTTACCGCTGATCGCGTCCGCGCAGGCGCTGCGCGAGCGTATCGGCGAGGCGCCGATCGAGAGCCCGTGGATCGATGTCGATCAACATCGCGTCGATGCATTTGCCGATGCGACCGGCGACCACCAGTGGATTCACGTCGATCCGGAGCGTGCGCGGTGCGAGTCGCCGTTCGGCGGCCCGATCGCGCACGGTTTCCTGACGCTGTCGCTCATTCCTGCGCTGATGACCGACGCGATGCGATTCGAGCAGAAGATGGGCGTGAACTACGGGCTCAACCGCGTGCGTTTTCTGAAGCCGGTGCCGGTCGGTGCGCGCTTGCGCGCATTGTTCGAGGTCAAGGACATCGCCGATGCCGGGCGCAGCGGCGTACAGGCGACCTGGGCTGTGTCGATTCAGGCCGAGCGCCCGGATGCGCCGCTGCTCGTGTGTGCGGCGGAATTCATCACGTTGCATTACTTCTGACGACGGTCGCGTCAGCGCTGATAGACGGGCGGGCGTTTTTCGAGAAACGCGGTGATGCCTTCGAGCGCGTCCGGATGGTGCAGCGACGCGACGAAATGATCGCGTTCGGTGGCGAGATGCGCGGAGAGCGATTGAGCGGATGCGTCGTCGAGCAGCGTCTTGATGCGTGTCAAGGCGTTCGGAGACAGGGCGGCGAGCGATTCCGCCCACGCGAGTGCATCGGCCAGCGCCGCGCCGGGCGCGGCCAGGCGGTTGACCACGCCGAGCGTATGCAGCCGCTCGGCGGCGACCGGTTTGGCTTCGAACAGGATCTCGGCGGCCAGGGCTCGCGGCAGCGCCCGCGCGAGAAACCACGAGCCGCCACCGTCCGGTGTCAGGCCGACGCGTGCATACGACATTACGAACTTCGCGTCGTGTGCGGCGACGAGCAGGTCACATGCGAGCGCGAGCGAAAAGCCGGCGCCGGCTGCCGCGCCTTCGACCGCCGCGATCACCGGCTTCGCCGAGGCGCGGATCGCCGAGATCCATGCGCCGAGCATGTCGATGCTGTCGGCCTGAAACGACGGATCTTTCGAGCGGTTGTCGAGCAGCCGGTTCAGGTTGCCACCCGCGCAGAAGAAGCGATCGGCGCCGGTCAGCACGACCGCGCGAATCGACGGATCCCGCTCGGCCGTGGCCAGCGCCTCGATGCCGGCCGCATACATGTCGGGATGCAGTGCATTGCGCGCGCCGGGATTGGACAAGGTGAGAACGAGCGTCGATTCACACTCGGGCGGTCGTGATGCCAGCAGTTCTGCGCTCATGCGCGTGTGTCTCCATCGAATGGGCCGCCGCGATGTCGCGGGCCGCGTAGATGCAGATGGCGAAGCCGCGGCTGCCGTTGCAAGGTTGTCGTGACGGGCGGCGAAACTGTTTTAGACTAGCACGAACGTGCTTTTTAGCGCGGCGTCGGGCATTGTCCTGGCCGCATCCCAGCAAGGAAGGAGACTCCGATGCTCAAGTTGTGCGGTATTCCGTTGTCCAACTATTACAACAAGGTCAAATTCGTCCTGCTCGAATACGGCGTGCCTTTCGAGGAGTCGAGGGTCGGTCTGCCGATCACCGATCCCGCCGTGCTGGCCGATTCGCCGCTCGGCAAGATCCCGTTTTTGAAAACCGCGCAGGGCGCGCTGTTCGAGTCGCAGGTGATCGTCGATTATCTGGCCGCGCAGTTTCCTGAAAAGCATCTCTATCCGTCCGACCCTTTTGCAGCGGCAAAGGTGCGCGAATTGATCGCGACGCTGGAGTTGTATCTCGAATGGACCGCGCGCGAGCTGTACACCGAGGCGTTCTTCGGCGGCAAGGTCAGCGACGGCATGAAAGCGCATGTGGAGCGGCGGCTGCCGCACTCGATCGAAGCGTTCAAGCGGATGACGCGCTTTTCGCCGTACGTTCTTGGCGACACGTTCGGGCTTGCCGACATCGCCGCGTCGATCCATCTGCCGGTGATCGGGCTGGCGACGAAGGCGATCTACGGACGCGATTTCCTGCTCGACGCGGGTATCGACTGGAAGGCGCATGCGCAGAAAGTCGGCGAGCGTCCTGCTGCGCAGCGCGTTGCCGATGACCGGAAGGCGTTTATCGCGGCGGCGAACGGGAAGCGGCCCTGAGCGAAGCGCGGCCCCGTGAAGGGCGCCCCGCGCGATGCGGGGCGTGGCGGCATCGGTCCTCGCCGTTGAGGCGCCGGATGGCGAGCCGCCGCCCGGCTGCGCGTTACAGTCGGGACAGTCGTTCGAGCGCGGTCGCGAGGGTGCTTTCCTGCTTCGCAAAGCAAAAGCGCACGACGCCCGATTCGTGCGGCGCGTGATAGAACGCCGACACCGGAATCGCCGCAACGCCCATTTCCGCGGTGAGCCACTGCGCGAATTCCGCTTCGGGGAGATCGCTGATCGCCGAATAGTCGACGCACTGGAAATAGGTGCCCGCGCACGGCAGCAGCTTGAAGCGCGTGCGTTCGAGCCCGGCGCGGAAGAAGTCGCGCTTCTTCTGATAGAAATCCGGCAAGGTCAGGTACGGCGCCGGATCGCGCATATAGTCGGCAAGGCCGATCTGCATCGGCGTGTTCACCGTGAAGACGTTGAACTGGTGAACCTTGCGGAACTCCGCGGTCAATGCGGCGGGCGCGGCGACGTAGCCGACCTTCCAGCCCGTCACGTGATAGGTCTTGCCGAAGCTCGACACGATGAAGCTGCGCGCGGCCAGTTCCGGATAGCGCGCGACGCTTTCGTGCCGCGCGCCGTCATAGACCATGTGTTCGTACACTTCATCCGAGACGATCAGCAGGTTCGTGCCGCGCACGATCTCCTCGAGCTTGCGCATGTCCGCCTCGCGCCAGACGGTGCCGGTCGGATTGTGCGGCGTATTGATCAGGATCATGCGCGTCTTCGGCGTGATCGCCGCGGCGAGGCGGTCGAACGGGATCGCATAGTCCGGCGCGTCCAGCGTGACGAATACCGGCTTGCCGCCCGCGAGCTCGATCGATGGCAGATAGCTGTCGTAGGTCGGCTCGACGACGATCACCTCGTCCCCCGGCTGCACCGCGCACAGGATCGCGGTAAGCAACGCCTGCGTCGCGCCGGCCGTGACCGTGATTTCGGTCGCCGGATCATAGCGGCGGCCGTAGAGTCGCGCGATCTTGTCTGCGATGGCGTCCCGCAGCGGCGCGACACCCGCCATCGGCGGGTACTGGTTGTGCCCGTTGCGCATGGCCGTCGAGACGGCGTCGACGATGCGCGGGTCGCAATCGAAATCCGGAAAACCCTGGCCGAGGTTGACCGCGCCCTTTTCGGCGGCCAGCGCGCTCATGACCGTGAAGATCGTCGTGCCGACGTTCGGCAGGCGGGAGGGGAAGACGGGTGTCGTTGGCATGTCAAAGGGAGCGTTCATCGCAATCGGTCGAAAGTGAAAAATCCCGGTGTGTCACACGGTCGAGGCCGCATTGGCCGCCGCAGCGCCGAGGGCGCAAGCTTCGGTGAACGGTGCGGGTTGCGCGATCCGGAAGCCGAAGTCGCGGGCGGTCCGCTTCGCGAGCTTCAACAATGCGCGGTCCTTGGAAACCAGCCAGTCGGCCTGCGCGGCATGCGCGAGCTCGAGGAATTTCTGGTCGTCGCGATCCTTGCATTTCGGCAACGGCCGCGCGTCGGCATCGGCGGGCGGCGGCGCGACCTGCTGTGTGAGCCGCGCGACGGTCGCGAGCGTCGCGGCCTTGTCGACGGCGCGCGCCTGGAATTGCGGATAGTCGAGCACGCGATCGAGCTCGGTCAGGCAGCGGTTGTCGATCAGCGCGACGAGCGTGCCGCATTCGAGCGCAGCCCGGATCGGGCGCGTGGCGGGATCGTCGAATACAAGGATGTCGATCCAGACATTCGAATCGAGCACGACGCGGCATTCAGCACGCGGGGCGAGGGAACTGGGCATTCGTTACAATGGATGGTTTTCGTCTGACCGCACGGCACGGCGTGCCAGCGAGCCTCTATGATAATCGTTCTCTCTCCCGCGAAATCCCTCGACTACGACACGCCCGCCCACGTCCCGGCCTACACGGAGCCCGCATTCGTCAATGACGCGGCGGAGCTGATCGACGGCCTGCGCAAGTTGTCGCCGCAGGACATCGCGACGCTGATGGACATTTCGGATCCGCTCGCGCGCCTGAATTTCCAGCGTTACGCCGACTGGTCGCCGGCCTTCTCGCCGGCGAATGCGAAGCAGGCGGTGCTGGCGTTCAACGGCGATGTCTATGAAGGGCTCGATGCGAAGACACTGTCGGCGGCGGATCTCGATTATGCGCAACAGCACGTGCGCGTGTTGTCGGGGCTGTACGGCCTGCTGCGTCCGCTCGACCTGCTGCAGCCTTATCGCCTCGAGATGGGCACGCGCTTCGCGAACGCGCGTGGCAAGGATCTCTATGCATTCTGGGGCGACCGGATCACGCGCGCGCTGAACGAGCAGCTCGACAAGCGCAGCGGTGCGTCGCGTGTGCTGATCAATTGCGCATCGACCGAGTATTTCAAGTCGGTCAAGCCGAAGCTGCTGGCCGCACCGGTCGTCACGCCCGTGTTCGAGGACTGGAAGGGCGGCCGCTACAAGATCATCAGTTTCCACGCGAAGCGTGCGCGCGGACTGATGGCGCGGTATATCGTCGAGAACCGCATTGCCGAGCCGGCCGCCCTGAAGTCGTTCGCTGTGGAAGGTTATGCATTCGACGAAGCCGCGTCGAACGACACAACCTACGTGTATCGCCGGCGGATCGGCGAGTGACCATCAAGGCGGTTGACGAGACCGCCAGAACAGCATTGCATGCAGCGCTAAAGCGCTCACTCTGTTAGACAAAGGAGAGACGATGACCATTTCGATCACCAGTCATTTCGACGGCGGCGCGATCGATGTCGTGTCGTGCGAACGTGCAGACGATATCCGTCTGCGGGTACGCGGCGACAGCCAGGCGGAATTCGCGCAGTGGTTTTACTACCGCGTGACGGGCGCGCGCGACGAACGTTGCGTGATGACGTTCGAGAATGCGGCCGAATGCGCCTATCCGTCGGGCTGGCGGGATTACAGTGCGGTCGCGAGCTATGACCGGGTCAACTGGTTCCGCGTGCCGACCACGTTCGACGGCAAGACGATGACGATCGATCACACGCCCGATTTCGACAGCATCTACTACGCGTATTTCGAGCCGTATTCGGAAGAACGTCACGCGGCCTTTCTCGGCGCGGTGCAGCAGCTGCCGCAGGCGAGCGTCGTCGAGCTCGGCCGCACGGTCGAGGGGCGGCCTCTGTCGCTGCTGACGCTCGGTACGCCCGACGCGGGCGACACGCCGAAGAAGAAGGTATGGATCATCGCGCGCCAGCATCCCGGCGAGACGATGGCCGAATGGTTCGTCGAAGGTCTCGTGAAGCGGCTGGCGGGGTGGGGCGACTGGGCGGGCGACCCGGTCGCGCGCAAGCTGTATGACCATGCGACGTTCTACATCGTGCCGAACATGAATCCCGACGGCAGCGCGCTCGGCAACCTGCGTACCAATGCGGCCGGTGCGAACTTGAACCGGGAATGGATGGAGCCGGACAGCGCACGCAGTCCCGAGGTGCTGGTCGTGCGTGATGCGATCCATGCGATCGGCTGCGACCTGTTCTTCGATATCCACGGCGACGAGGATCTGCCTTACGTATTCGTTGCCGGTTCGGAAATGCTGCCGGGTTTCACGGAGCAGCAGGCGAAGGAGCAGCGTGCATTCATCGACGCATTCAAGGTCGCGAGTCCCGACTTCCAGGACGAACACGGCTATGCGGCGAGCAAGTACAAGGAAGATGCGCTCAAGCTTGCGTCGAAATACATTGGACACCAATTCGGCTGCCTGTCGCTGACGCTCGAAATGCCGTTCAAGGACAACGCGAACCTGCCCGACGAGCGCGTCGGCTGGAACGGCGAACGCAGCGCGGCGCTCGGCGCGGCAATGCTGGCTGCCATCCTGCGCCACGTCGAGACGTTCGCGTAATGCACATTCCTTGACTGTCGAGTCCTGGAGCAGGTTGACAGTATCCGGACGCTGGAACGCCCGATGCACCGCATCGGGCGTTTTGTTATTTCAGAGCTGCATGTGACCTTTCGTGGTTGTCGATGCGCACCGACTGTCCGACCATCTTGGCGCGCCTGCGCGAGGTCGGCAGGACGCTGCGGCAAGAACGCGCTTGATCCAACCTGAAACAGGTTGACCCTTTTTCGAGCGATCGGAGGCGTGCCAGATGGAGCAAGGGATCGAGCGGACACGGCCGACGACAGCCTGGCTTTTAGGCTGTCATTGTCGGCCCGGCGTTATCGGGATTGCCTCGTTGTCGATTTCTTTTTCGCGGTCTTCTTCGGCGTGCTGGATTTCGTCGTCGTTGCCGCTTTCCTGGTGGTGCGACTCGACGTTTTGGCCTTTGCTTTGCTCTTGTTTTTCCCCTTGGCCGCGAGCTTCGTCGTTCGCGGTGCGGATCGCTCGACGCGCGGCTTCAGCGGCGGCACGGGGTCGTTCCAGCTGAACGCGAGCATCTGCTGTCCGACGTAGCCGCAGCGGAATTTGAGGCGTGCCGGCTCGCCCCCGTCGCTGCGGATGCCCAGTCCTTCGACCGTGACGACGTTGTCGACCTTGACGCGTTGCTTGCCTTGATCGAACGAGTCGTTCCAGTGCGTGATCGTTGCATTGCCGTTGTCGAATGCGCTTGGCGGGAATTCAACACGGCTGAATGCCGTCGACGTGCTGCCGATGAAGTTGCCGTGCGCGGCACAGTCCGCGACGAGCGGATCGGCATGCATGTCGTTGACGAACTTGTTGACGAGTTCGGTGCGCTGGTCGAGTAGGTCGGCGTAAACCGGTGCGGAGAGCGCAAGCGACAGGCCCGCAATACAGGCCGCCAGCTTGCCGAACGCTCTGAAAATCCGGAGCGAGGCGGGTGAGCTGTCCATCTGAATAGTGTTGGAGTGCAAATGAGGCATCGAGCACGTATAGATGCTCGATGAAGAACAGGAGTTCAATCTTAGCGTAAAAAAATCGCACGCCAATAGACGGCACACTCTTCTGTATTGCGGGGGAAGGAAAGAGCCGTATCGGCGCTGCGGGGCAGGCGCGCTCACGCGCGCGGGCCGCCGAGGCGATAGCGGCGCACGTCGAAGGTCGTGACCCAGGTCGGGCGATAGACAGCAATGAGCGCGGTAGCCAGGCCAGTGAACCACGCTTCGCCGAGTGCAAGCAATGTGGTGTTCAGCAGATATCCGGACGGGATCACGGTTGGCGTGCCGCCCGCGAGCGCGAACTGCGCGCCAGCTGCGGCGGCGGCCACCGCAATGACCGAGATGGCCGGCGACAGGAATCCCTGACCGGTGATGAACGACGGCAGATTGTGTGGCAGCCAGGTATTGGCGGCGCGTTGCAGCAATGACGACACGGCGACCGGCAACGCGCCGTAAATCAGATACGTGACGCCGATGCCTTCCCACGGCGCGTCGAATATGATCGCGGCGATTGCCGTGACGGCGCCCATCGCGATCAGTGCAAGCATCCAGTCGAATAATGTGACGAGCAGGGTTGCCCCGAGCAGGTGCATGACGAGTCCGTCTTCGAGCCAGGCGTTCGATGCCCAGAGCACCGTGATCGCCGTGATGAGCGCGAGCCAGACATGCTGGAGTGTCGCATCCTGGAGACGGACGAACGGGCCTTTCCAGATTGCCAGCGCGAGCAACGCCGCGGCGGCGATCCAGCCACCGATACCAACCCAGAGCGGAAGCGGTGTGAAGAGGAAACCCATGCGTCCATATTACTCGTTGGATATCGAACATGGGAATTCCCAGACACGTTGACCGTCGCAATATCGATACGGTGCCGCTAACGATCGGTGCGGAACCGAGCCGACGGCTCCGCGGCTTGTGCCATGCCCTGCATTGCCGCGTTGGCAGTGGCTTTCGGAAGTTTGCGATTGTCTTGCACGGCGCGCAGCGGTATCGGACCACGTTCTCCCAGCGCCGGTTTGCGGGCGCTGTCGCGGCTCGACAGCAACACTTCGAGATGTGACGACAACCAGCCGTTGTAGATCGCGACCGCGGCGGCGCGGTTGGTTGCGCCGAGTTGCTGAAAGATGCTGGCAAGATGGATCTTCACAGTTCCTTCGCTGATGCCGAGCGTTCTCGCGATCATCTTGTTGGTGCTGCCCATGTGAACGAAGCGCATGATCTGCGCTTGCCTCGGCGACAGCACGCCGGATGCCGGACGTCGGGGAATCCGGCCGACAAGGGCCTGGATGCGTGCATCGTGGCGGTTCAGCCCTGAGGACGGCGGCAGATTGAGCGCGATCGGTGGAATGTAGTGGCCGCCGAGCAGAACTAGTTCGAGCGCACGCACGATCAGGTGCGGGCGCGTGGAGCGTGGGATCACGCCGGTGACGCCGCAGTCGAAAAGCCGTTGTATGACGCTTGGCGTGGCGTCGTCGATCAGGATCGCAACGGGCGATGGGGCGCTTGCGCTGCAGAGCGCCTGAAGTTCGGCGAGCCGGCCGACATCATGCCAGTCGATTGCGACCAGATCGAAGCGCTGGCTGCGTAACAGCCGGCGCGCCTGGAAGCCGTCAGGCGCGTCGCTGTGACCCGCGTGGCGGTCGATCTGCCGCAACAATGCTTTCAATCCATCACGCCGCTCCGCATCCGAGTTGAGCACCAGGAACCGCATGTTCTGCCTCCTTATGAGTGTTTCGTTGAACTGCCGGTGTCATGCCTGGAACCCGATGATGACAAAATCCTTACAGGATGTCTGCCTGGCTGAAAGATTTAGGAAAATTCAGAAAGCATTCGCGAACAACAAAAAAAGCCGCTCAGGCGGTGGCCGGAGCGGCTTGCGACGGGTGTCGTCGAGACGGATGTCCGTCAGTGAAAGTGAGGCTGCGCGGGCGACGCGTCCTCCGGCATTTCCGCATGGACGACTTCGCCGAGCGGATCTGCATAGAGGGGCACGCCGCAGTCGTCGCAGTATTCCGGTTCGAAACGGCCGGCGTGTCGCCGAATGTCGGTCACGCCGCATTCCTTGAGCAGGCTCACGATTTCCTCGACCGGGCCCTCGATCGGCATGTCACCCTCGAGCGTTGCGTTGTCGATTGCGACATCCCCGTTTTCCCGGCCGTAGAGCGGCCAGACGACGCCATAGATCACATCGTTGTTGCCGCGACGCGTGAAGCCGACGCGATACTCGTCGATGCGGCGCTCGCCGAACCCTGCGAC
>NZ_JAHACR010000448.1 GCF_018375725.1 Burkholderia sp.
CGCGCACGGTACCGAAGCGCTCAACCTGGCGGCCGGATGGAGCATCGTCGCAGTCGTGCTGTTCGTGCCGCCGGTGACGTTTGTCCTGCATCGACTGTGGACGTATCGGTAGAAGAGCATGCAACGTCGTCGAGCGAACGTGATGCTATGCCGGGCACTGCGGCGGCGTGGCGATCGCGTGTTCGCCAACTCACCGGATCCGATTGCCACACCATGTCGATACCGTATCTCACCTGATATCGACGCGGGCCCATCGGACCAGCCGGTGGCGGAATCGAATCCAACCCGGGAGAAAGCCATGTCATCACCCGCGAGTCACGCACAGTACCGGCAAAGCGCGGGCTGGCTGACACCGCAGCGAATCGCACTGTATGCCAGCGTATTGCTCGCCCTTCAGGTCGCGCTGGTCGGGATGCTGTGGTGGAAGCACTATGTGGAGAAATTTCCCGGCGTGCCTTTGCTGGGTTGGGATTTCGCCGTGTACTGGAGCGCATCCAGCCTTGCTCTTAGCCACGGCCCTGTCACCGCATACAGCTGGGAATCGCTTCGTGCCATGGAGGCAACGCTGCACCTGCCGTCATTTGGTCCGTTTGCCTATCCACCGACCTTCCTGCTCATGATTTACCCGATTGCAGCGATGCCCTTCGGGGCTGCCGTGATCGTCTGGTCCCTGTTCGGTGTCGCCGGCTATCTTCTGTTCATCAGAGCGGTCATCGCCCCAATCAGCCGCTATTGGCTGTTCCCTGCTCTGGCGTTTCCGGGCATGTGGCTGTCGCTGGTCGCCGGCCAGAACTCACTGTTCACCCTCGTCATGGGCGGCACGGCGCTGCTCCTGATCAGGCAGCGACCAGTGCTTGCCGGCGCATGCATTGCGCTGCTTTGCATCAAGCCGCAGCTTGGCGTGTTGTTCCCCCTGTTTCTTCTTTGTCGGCGACACTGGACGGCATTCGCGTCCGCCGCCGTTTTCTCAATGCTCTATTGCGGGCTGACCTGGCTCGCGTTCGGCACCGACAGCTTCCGTGCCTTTGAACAGGCTCTCTCGATGTTTCGTCATGTCGTGGCGGAAAATGCCATTGGGACCATCCGCGGCGCGCCAACGATGTTCGCGATCTGGCGCGTCTCCGGAACACCCGTTTTCACATCGTATCTCGCCCATACCGCCGTCGCCGTTCTTGCAGTCGCGACCTGTATAAGGCTCTGGTGCTCGAATGCCCGCTTCGAGCTGTCCGCCGCAGCACTGGCCATCGCGACGCTATTACTGCAGCCGTATCTCATCTATTACGATCTGGCGTGGCTCGCATTGCCGATCGCATTTCTGATGATCGATTACGCGCGGCACGGCGCCAATGCATGGGAAAAGAGCGTGCTGATCGCAAGCTGGATCATGCCCGCGCAGGCCTTCGCGGTTTTATTCGTCGACACGATGATCCAGTGGACACCTATCGTTCTCATCGTTCTGCTGGCGGTCATCGTGCGCCGTCATGTCAAGGCGCGCCAGGATGTCCGGCCAATGGAGCGCAACGTCGAACTCTGCTGACGACAACCGGTGCCCGCCTATGCAGCCCCTACGGGCACCGTCATCCGGTCACGCCACCGCGAACCCCTCTGCGCCATGCGATGTCGCGCCCCAGCGGGCTCCGTCGCAGCAACGGGTTCCGGCGTCGTCGAAACGACGCCCCCACTCACCCCACCCGCCGGTTCCCCGAATCGCCCGACGGATCGCCATCCTTCCCGCCGTTGTCGCTCAGACCGTACTCGATCATCATCCGGTACAGCGTCACGCGCGAGATACCCAGCTCCGCAGCGGCCTTGTTGATCCGGTGATCGTTGCGCAGCAGCGCATTTTCGATCGCCGTGCGTTCCGCGAGCGCGCGCGCCTGCTCGAGCGTCACCGGCTCGCTTTCGCCCGGCGTTTCGAGCCCGAGATCGTGCGGCGTCAGCAGCCGGCTCTCGGCCATCACCATCCCGCGCCGCACGCGGTTGATCAGCTCGCGCACGTTGCCGGGCCATTCGTAGCGACGCATCGCATCGAGCGCCGACGACGTGAAGCCGCTGATCTTGCGGCCGCTGTCGGCCTTGTATTTCTGCAGCACGAAGTGCGCGAGGATGTCGATATCCTTGCCACGCGCGCGCAGCGGCGGCTCGTGGATGCGCAACACGCACAGCCGGTGATAGAGATCCGAGCGGAAACGCCCCGCCTGCACCGCGCCGTCGAGATCGACGTGCGTGGCCGAGATTACCCGGACGTCGACCGGCATCGAGTCGTTGCCGCCCAGCCGTTCGATCTTGCGAACCTCGAGGAAGCGCAGCAGGCTCGCCTGCGCTTCGAGCGGCATGTCGCCGATCTCGTCGAGAAACAGCGTGCCGCCGTTCGCGGCT
>NZ_JAHACR010000449.1 GCF_018375725.1 Burkholderia sp.
GTATTGGTCGAGCGAGGAAGCTGAGACGTCCGGCTGGGCTTGGTATCAGGGCTTCAGCACCGGCTACCAGTATGGCTACCTACAGGGCAGCGAGCTGCGCGCCCGGGCCGTCCGCAGATTTATTCCTTCAGTAATTTGACCATTTAATCTACCGTGGCCCTGCATACCCAACTCCCAATCTATCGAGCGGCCTACGTGCTGCTCGATGTGGTCACCGACCTCGTGAAGAATATGCCCCGCGACTTCAAGCGCAGCATTGGCGAGAAGATCAGCGCGGAGTGCATCGAGATCATGGTGCTGGTGTTTCGCGCCAATGTGGCGTCCGACAAGTCGCCGCACCTGACGGAGCTGCTCGAGCGCCTCGAAGTGATCAACCTGCTTCTGCGCCTTGGCATGGATAAGCGGCTGATCGCGCGCCAGGCGTACGCGGGCGCCATTGAGCAAACGACCAGCATCGGGAAGCAGGCCAACGGGTGGAAGAAGTCCGCAGGCAATCGCCCGCTCCATGGAGGTCAAGGCTTTCATGGCTGAGCGATCTTTCAATCTGGTCGTGCCGCTGCCCCACAAGGGCACCGCCATGCGCAATAAGGAAACGCGCCGCCGGTGTGCGGCGACGTCCAGCGCAGTTTCCCGGCTGAGCAATCGGCCGGGCGACGTAGATAGCACGATCCTTCCGGCTGGGCTTGGTATCAGAACTTCAACAACGGCAACCAGAATAACAACCAACAGAACAACGAGCTGCGCGCCCGGGCCGTCCGCAGATTGGATCGAAGTACCCACGTTCACGTTCGCCGAGCTGGTCGATGCTTACCTCGACTGCCGGCGCACGAAACGCAGCAGCAACACGGCGCTGGCGTTCGAGGTCGATCTCGAGCGCAACCTGCGCAGCCTTTACGACGAACTGACCGACGGCAGCTATCGCCCCGGCCGCTCGATCTGCTTCGTGATCACGCGACCGAAGCCGCGCGAGGTTTGGGCGGCCGAGTTCCGCGATCGTGTCGTGCATCACCTGCTCTACAACCGGATCGGCCCGCGCTTCGAGCGGTCGTTCATCACCGATTCCTGCGCCTGCATCAAGGGTCGCGGCACGCTGTATGCCGCGGAGCGCCTCGAAGCGAAGATCCGCTCGATCACGAAGAACTGGTCCCGGCCGGCGCATTACCTGAAGTGCGATCTCGCGAATTTCTTCGTCAGCATCGACAAGCACATCCTGCTCGATCTGCTGCTCGCGAAGATCCCCGAGCCGTTCTGGCGATCGCTGACCGAAACCGTGCTGATGCACAATACACGGGACGACTACGAGTACCACGGCGACCCGGCCATGATGGACCTCGTGCCGCCCCATAAGCGGCTGCTCGAACAGGCGCCGCACCTCGGGCTGCCGATCGGCAACCTGTCGAGCCAGTTCTTCGCGAACGTCTACCTCGACGTGCTCGACCAGCGCGAGAAGCATGTGCTCGGCGCGCGGCACTATATTCGGTACGTCGACGATTTCGTGTTCCTGCACGAGTCGCCGGCGCGCCTAAACGAGATCCTCGCCGACGTGACGGCATTCCTGCCGGAGCGCCTTGGTGTGCGCATCAATCCGCGCAAGACGATCCTGCAGCCGATCGACCGCGGCGTCGACTTCGTCGGCCAGGTCATCAAGCCGTGGCGCCGCGAGACGCGCAAGCGCACGCGGAACGAAGCCCTGCGCCGAGTCGCGGCCACGCCAGCCGCCGACCTAATGCAAGTCGCCAATTCCTATTTCGGCCTGCTGCGGCAAGCGACAGCCAGCCATCACGACCGGGCGCAGCTCGCGAACGTCGTGCGCTCGCGAGGCAAGGCGGTTGACCGCGATTTCACGAAAACCTATCGAGGTGCAGCATGAGTCAGTTCATCACGCCGCAAATGCTTCTGAGTGGCGAGACGACATTTGAAGCGGCCCACCGCATCGACCTCATTCGCACTGAGCGCAGACGTCTCCGCAGCGGCCTCGACAAGCTGGCCGAGCGCGCCCGCCTTACTTCGTACTGGCGCCAATGCTATCCCGTCTGGCAGCCCGAATTGAGCCGCATTAATCCGCATTTCGCGCTGGTGCACCTGCGCTCTTTCAAGCCCGGAATGCATTTCGGGCACTTGAGCCTACTCCCAGGGCACGTCCCGCCGCACCTTGCCGGCCGCCAGAGACTTCGCGCCGGGTTCGGTCGTGTCACTGAGCGGCGGCCTCAGGACGAGATCGCGGAATCCGGCGCTGCCGCCCCAGCGCAGGGCGAACTTTTCTAAGGACCCCATGTACCCCCGATCCCAACTGAAACGCTGGTACGTGTACGCCGCTGACAAGCTTGTCGCGGTTGTGCAGGCCATCACTGACCGCGGCGCGATTC
>NZ_JAHACR010000450.1 GCF_018375725.1 Burkholderia sp.
ACCGGGGATAAAGTGCGGCTGGCCGACAGCGAGCTGTGGATTGAAGTAGAAGACGATCTCACGATCTACGGCGAAGAGGTCAAGTTCGGCGGCGGGAAGGTGATCCGCGACGGCATGGGTCAGGGGCAGATGACCGCAGACGACTGCGTGGATCTGGTGCTGACCAACGCGCTGATCGTCGATCACTGGGGGATCGTGAAAGCCGATATTGGCGTCAAGAACGGGCGGATCTTTGCTGTCGGTAAAGCCGGGAACCCGGACATCCAGCCCGGCGTGACGATCCCGATTGGCGCGGCGACGGAAGTGATTGCCGCCGAAGGGAAGATCGTCACCGCAGGCGGGATCGACACCCACATCCACTGGATCTGCCCGCAGCAGGCGGAAGAGGCGCTGGTCTCCGGCGTCACCACCATGATCGGCGGCGGCACCGGTCCGGCGGCGGGCACCAACGCCACCACCTGTACGCCGGGGCCGTGGTATATCGCCCGCATGCTGCAGGCTGCCGATACGCTGCCGGTGAATATCGGCCTGCTCGGCAAGGGTAACGGTTCCAACCCGGCGGCCCTGCGCGAGCAGATCGCCGCGGGCGCGATCGGCCTGAAGCTGCACGAGGACTGGGGCACGACGCCTGCCGCGATCGACAACTGTCTGTCCGTCGCCGACGATACCGACACGCAGGTCGCGATCCACACCGATACGCTAAACGAAGGCGGCTTCGTCGAATCGACGGTTGCCGCCTTCAAGGGCCGCACGATTCACACGTATCACACCGAAGGCGCGGGCGGCGGCCATGCGCCGGACATCCTGAAGGTATGCGGCGAGGCGAACGTGCTGCCGTCGTCGACCAATCCGACGCGTCCGTACACGATCAACACGCTCGACGAGCATCTCGACATGCTGATGGTCTGCCATCACCTCGATCCGTCGATCGCCGAGGATCTCGCGTTCGCCGAATCGCGCATCCGCCGCGAAACGATCGCGGCCGAGGACATCCTGCACGATCTCGGCGCGCTGTCGATGCTGTCGTCGGATTCGCAGGCGATGGGACGTGTCGGCGAAGTGATCATCCGCACCTGGCAGACCGCACACAAGATGAAGGTGCAGCGCGGCGCGCTGCCCGAGGACGGCACGCGCCACGACAACTTCCGCGCGAAGCGCTACGTCGCGAAGTACACGATCAATCCGGCGATCACGCATGGCATCGCGCATGAAGTCGGCTCGGTCGAGCCCGGCAAGTGGGCGGATCTCGTGCTGTGGGAGCCGGCGTTCTTCGGCATCAAGCCGGCGATGATCCTCAAGGGCGGGATGATTGCGATGGCGCAAATGGGCGACCCGAATGCGTCGATCCCGACGCCGCAGCCCGTCCATTACCGCGAGATGTTCGCCACGCGTGGCGGTGCGCTCGCCCGCACGTCGCTGACGTTCGTGTCGCAGATGGCGGCCGACGCGGGCATCGCCGAACGCTACGGGCTCGCGAAGCGCATCGTGCCGGTGCGTCGCTGCCGAAACGTGACCAAGGCCGACATGATCCACAACGCGTGGCGCCCCGCGATCAGCGTCGATCCCGAAACCTACGACGTGATCGCCGACGGCCAGCTCCTCACCTGCGAGCCGGCGACCGTGCTGCCGATGGCGCAGCGCTACTTCCTGTTCTGACGATTTTCGACTCATGCGCACCCTCGACAAACGCATTGCCCCGAACGTGAAGCTCGCCGCCTCCCTCGTTGCACGCGCGCCGACGCTCACGCTTCCCTATGATGCCCGTTGCAGGAGCCGCCTCGCGGCGACGCTCGACACCGGCGAGGACATCGCGCTCGTGCTGCCGCGCGGCACCGTGCTGCGCGACGGCGACGTGCTCGTCGCCGACGACGGCGGTCTCGTGCGCGTCGCGGCCGCGCCCGAAACCGTGCTGCTCGTGCGCGCGCCCGATCCGCTGACGTTCACGCGCGCCGCCTATCACCTCGGCAATCGCCATACGCCGGTCGAGATCGGCGACGGCTATCTGAAGCTCGAAGCCGATCCCGTGCTCGCCGACATGCTGCGGCGCCTCGGTGCGCAGGTCGAGCAGGCCAATGCACCGTTCCAGCCGGAAGCCGGTGCGTATGGCGGCGGCCATCGGCACGGACACGACGCGACGTTCGCCGAAGACTACGCGCTCGCGCAGCAGGTATTCGACACGCACCACTCGCACTCGCACTCGCACTCGCACTCGCACTCGCACTCGCACGATCACGATCACGATCACGATCACGATCACGATCAAGATCACGATCACGATCACGATCACGATCACGATCACGATCATCAGCATGGTCCCGGATGCGCGCACGGCCACGGCCATGAACACCGCTGAGCTCG
>NZ_JAHACR010000451.1 GCF_018375725.1 Burkholderia sp.
CGCTACCGCCGCGCGCTGCTCGAGCGGCTTTGCGTGCCATTCGACGTCGTGTCGCCCGACCTCGACGAAACCCCGTTGCCCGACGAGACGCCTGCCGCGGGCGCGTCGCAATGAGTCGCGCGCGTCGCTCGGCGGCAGATGCTGCGGCTGGGCCGCAGCGGGGAGTATCGAATCCAGCCCGACTTTCCCGCCTGGGGTGTTCTTCCTAGTTTTGACGTCGCCTGGTTCCGCACGCTTCGCGAAACCCAATCGGGCGCAACGCCGTAATATTCGCAACCGGCAGCCTGTGCGCACGCGCATCGCGCGCCGCCGGGGCTGCCAATTAAATTCTTTTCAACCAACATTCCGTTACCGCGGCGCCTTGCCGACCGAATCCGCCTGTGGGCGCGATCCTTGCCGGCGGCCGGCGCCGTGCGTGCAACTTTGCTGCTTCTCTTTATTCGGGGCGAGCAGCACGCCCTCGGCGCAAGTAAAATGACGGTTTGCGCTTGCGCCTCGCCCAATCCGTCCGGAAGCGGCCGGTCAGGCCGCCCGCTACGTCAGGCTGGGCAAAATTATATTCAGTATGAATGAGTTAGGCAAAATATCCCAGAAATCGGTCGCAAGTGGCCAGGTCTCGATGATCGAGATCGACGACAGCGCTGCAGGTCAGCGTATCGACAACTTCCTGTTGCGCGTCTGCAAAGGCGTGCCGAAAAGCCATATTTACCGGATCCTGCGAAGCGGGGAAGTCCGCGTCAATAAGGGTCGGGTCGATGCGCAGTACCGGCTCGCCCACGGCGACGTCGTGCGCGTGCCGCCGGTGCGCGTGGCCGCCGCGGACCTCGCGCGCGCCGACACGCCGGTCGTGCCGCCCGCGCATTTCGACGTGCTGTTCGAGGACGACGCGATACTCGTCATCAACAAGCCGGCGGGCGTCGCGGTGCACGGCGGCAGCGGTGTCGCGTTCGGCGTGATCGAACAGATGCGGCAGGCGCGTCCGCACGCGAAGTTCCTCGAACTGGTGCATCGTCTCGATCGCGAGACATCCGGCATCCTGATGCTCGCGAAGAAGCGCTCCGCGCTGGTGGGCCTGCACGAGCAGATCCGGGAGAACCGGATGGACAAGCGCTACTACGCCTGCGTGCATGGCGAGTGGCAGTCCGACTGGGGCCGCCGCCGTGCGGTGAAGGCGCCGCTTTTCAAGTACACGACCCCGGAAGGGGAGCGCCGGGTGCGCGTGCAGGACGACGGATTGCCGTCGCACACCGTGTTCAATCTTGTCGAGCGCTGGCCGGAGTACGCGCTCCTCGAGGCGGAACTTAAAACGGGACGGACCCATCAGATTCGCGTGCACCTCGCGCATCTGGGCCTGCCGATCGCCGGCGACGCCAAATATGGCGATTTCGCACTGAACAAGGCGCTGTCGCGGGCGAACGCGCAGCCGTCGCTGAAGCGGATGTTCCTGCATGCGCACCGGTTGCGGCTCGTCCATCCGCTGACCGGCGAGGCGCTGCAGTTCGACGCGCCGCTGCCGGACGAATGCCGGCGCTTTCTCGATCAACTGAGCGCTTTGCGCGATACCGCTTGAACCGCATGTCCCGACAGCAATTTGATCTGATCGTCTTCGACTGGGATGGCACGTTGATGGATTCGACGGCGCACATCGCCTACAGCATCCAGGCCGCGTGCCGCGATCTCGGTTTGCCCACGCCGTCCGACGAGGCGGCGCGTTACGTGATCGGACTCGGTCTGCGCGATGCGTTACAGATTACCGCTCCGACCCTCGATCCATCCGACTATCCGCGCCTCGCGGAGCGCTACCGGTATCACTACCTGATCAAGGATCAGCACATCGAGCTGTTCGGCGGCGTGCGCGAGCTGCTCGAGGAATTGCGCGGCACCGGTTACCTGCTGGCGGTCGCGACCGGCAAGGGTCGGGTCGGGTTGAACCGCGCGCTCGACCAGGCGAAGCTGACGAGTTTGTTCGATGCGACGCGCTGCGCGGATGAAACGTTTTCGAAGCCGCATCCCGCGATGCTGCAGGAGCTGACCCGTGAATTGGGTCAGGATCTCGCGCGCACCGTGATGATCGGCGACACGACGCACGACCTGCAAATGGCCGCGAGCGCGGGCGCGGCAGGGATCGGCGTCGCGTACGGCTCGCATCCCGCCGATGCGCTCGCTGCACTGGCGCCGCGCTTCGTCGCGCCGGACGTCGACGCGCTGGCCGGCTGGCTGCGCGAATACGCATGAGCGGGTTCTCCGTCGTCGACGCGGTGCGCGTGTGCGCATCGGACGCGCTGGCCGATGGCGGCGCGGGCGTGCGTGTCGACGCGACGCTGCGCGGCGAACCGGTCGTCGTGTTTTTCGTGC
>NZ_JAHACR010000452.1 GCF_018375725.1 Burkholderia sp.
CCTCGCGGCGCTCGGCATCGATCCGCTGCAGCTTGCCCAGATGCGCTGTCCGATCGGCATCGAAGGCATCGTCGACAAGACGCCCGAAGTGATCGCGATCTCGGTGGCGGCGCAGTTGCTGCAGGCTGCCGAGGCGAACGCAGCGGCGAGCGCCCCCACTACTTTCTGACCGACCAAGAAAAAACCATGACGCCGACCTTCAAAGACAAGATCGCCCGTGCTCCGAAAGCGGAACTGCACATCCATATCGAAGGCTCGCTGGAGCCCGAACTGATTTTCGCGCTCGCCGAGCGCAACCACGTCAAGCTCGCGTACGACTCGATCGACGCGCTGCGCGCCGCCTACGCGTTCACCGACCTGCAGTCGTTCCTGGACATCTACTATGCCGGCGCGAGCGTGCTGCTCACCGAGCAGGATTTCTACGACATGACCGCCGCATACTGCGAGCGCGCGCTGGCGGACAACGTCGCGCACACCGAGCTGTTCTTCGATCCGCAGACGCATACCGAACGCGGCGTACCGATCGAGACGGTCGTCGCGGGCATCGAGCGCGCGCTCGCCGATGAGGAAAAGCGCGGCCTGTCGAGCAAGCTGATCCTGTGCTTCCTGCGCCATCTGTCCGAAGACGACGCACTCGCGACGTTCGACGCCGCGCTGCCGCTGTTCGAGCAGTACCGGCATCGCCTGATCGGCGTCGGGCTCGATTCGTCCGAGCGCGGCAATCCGCCGTCGAAATTCGCGCGCGTGTTCGAGAAGGCGCGCGCGCTCGGCCTGAAGCTCGTCGCGCACGCCGGCGAGGAAGGGCCGCCCGCCTACGTGTACGAAGCGCTCGACATCCTGAAGGTCGACCGGATCGACCACGGCGTACGCAGCATCGAGGACGCGGCACTCGTCGAACGTCTCGCGAAAACGCGCATGGCGCTCACCGTCTGCCCGCTGTCGAACCTGAAGCTGTGCGTATTCGACGACATGGCGAAGCACACGCTGAAGTCGCTGCTCGACCGCGGCGTCGCCGTGACGATCAACTCCGACGATCCGGCCTACTTCGGCGGCTACGTCAACGAAAACTATTTCGCGACCGTGGAAGGACTGCGTCTGACGGACGCGGAAGTCTACGCCGTGATCCGCAACGGTTTCGAGGCTTCGTTCGTCAGCGCCGAACAGCGCGACGCGCTGATCGCCCGCCTCGATGCGTACTGGCATGCCGCGTGAGGACGTGACGATGCCGCTCATCGACGATGCAACGTTCGATTGCAGACCACCCCCGCCATAACGGCAGACATTGAGGAGCGCTTTTCCGATGGACATCTACAACGGCACCACCGCGCCGGCCGCCAGCTCGGCGTTCGACCGCTACTTCCGCATTCGCGAGTCCGGCTCGAGCGTGCGCACGGAAATCGTCGCGGGCATCACGACGTTCCTGACGGCGATGTACATCATCGTCGTCAATCCCGGGATCCTCTCGCAGGCCGGGGTGCCGTTCGCCGCCGCGCTGACCGCCACGGTCATCGTCAGCTTCCTCGGCAGCTGCGCGATGGGCCTGTACGCGCGCAACCCGGTGCTGGTCGCGCCCGGCATGGGCATGAACGCGCTGTTCGCGTTCGTGATGGTGCACGGCGGCAAGATGCCCTGGCAGACAGCGCTCGGCTGCGTGTTCTGGGCCGGCGTGATGTTCGCGGTGCTCGCCGCGTTCAACGCGCGCCAGCTCGTCGTCGACGCGATCCCGCCGAACCTGCGGCACGCCGTGTCGTGCGGAATCGGGCTCTTCATCAGCCTGATCGGGCTCGTCAATGCGAAGTTCATCGTCGGCGATCCGGTCACGATCGTTCACTCGACCTCGCTGAACCCGGTGATCGTGACGTTCCTGACCGGGCTCGCGATCACGACGATCCTCGTCGTGCGGCGCGTGACCGGCGCGCTGATGATCGGCATCGTCGTCACGACGCTGCTGGCGATTCCGATCGGCCGCTTCTGGGGCGACGGCACCGCGTACTGGCCGGCCGCCATCGCGACGAAAACGCTCGTCAACTGGAACGGCCTCGTCGCCGCGCCCGACTTCTCCGGCATCGGCCAGCTCGACCTGCTCGGCTCGCTGAAAGTCGCGTACTGGCCGTTCATCTTCGTAATGCTGTTCACCGCGTTCTTCGACGCGCTGTCGACTTTCATGGCGATTTCGGAAGCCGGCAACCTGCTCGACGCGAACGGCAATCCGCGCAACATCCGCCAGTCGATGATGGTCGACGCGTTCTCGGCGGTCGTGTCCGCGCCGCTCGGCACCAGCCCGGCAAACGCCTATATCGAATCCGCCGCCGGCATCTCGGCGGGCGG
>NZ_JAHACR010000453.1 GCF_018375725.1 Burkholderia sp.
AACGCGCCGGAATCGGTATCCGGCGCCCGGCGCTCGCCGATCTGCCCGGCGGCCTTCGTGACACTTTTGTGAATCATTCTTGCGGGATCTGCAATGGAGCTACTGCGCCGCGCCAGTCAAATGTTGCCGCCTGCGTCCCTATACTTGCGACGCATTCGACGTCCGCAGTCCCTACGCAGGAGTTTTCGTGAAAAAAGCCTTTGTCGCCGGCGCCGCCACCGCCGCCCTGTTCGCGCCGCTCGCTCACGCGCAGAGTTCGGTCACGCTGTACGGCTTGATCGATGCCGGCATCATCTATACCAATAACGCCGGCGGCGCATCGCTATTCCGCCTGAACAGCGGCTCGCTCAACGGCAGCCGCTTCGGCCTGCGCGGTACGGAAGATCTGGGCGGCGGCGTGAAGGCGCTGTTCGTGCTCGAGAATGGCTACAACGTCAACAACGGCTCGCTCGGCCAGGACGGCAGGCTGTTCGGCCGTCACGCCTACTTTGGCCTCACCCGGAACGGCATCGGCACGCTGACGCTCGGCCGCCAGTACGACACCATGGTCGATTTCGTCGCACCGCTGTCCGCGACGGCCGGCGATTTCGGCGATCAGAGCTTTGGCCACGTGTTCGACAACGACAACCTGAATCACACCCTGCGGATCAACAACGCAGTCAAATACACGAGCGACACGTACGCGGGTTTCAAGGTCGGTGCGATGTATGCGTTCTCGAACGCGACGAACTTCGGCAGCAACCGCGCGTACAGCCTTGCGGCCAGTTACACGAACGGCCCGCTGAAACTGGCCGGCGCATACCTGCAGATGAACGGTACGAAGGGCACGACGAACGCGAGCCCCGGCGCGACGGACGCCGTGGAAGGGAAGAACCTGAACCAGGGCGGCTGGTCGGTCGGCGCGAACCGCATGCGCGCGTACGGCGGCGGGATCGGCTATGTGTTCGGTCCGGCGACCGTCGGCTTTGTCTTCACGCGTTCGCAATACGACAACGCGGGCGCGTTCGGTTCGACGGGCCAGATCAGCTTCAACAACTACGACGTGAACGTCCGCTACGCGGTGACGCCGGCATTCAACGTCGGCGCGGCCTATGTTTATACGGACGGCAGCGTGTCGGCCCCGGACAGCCAGCACGGCACCGATCCGAAGTGGCACCAGGTCGATCTGCAGGCTGTCTACAAGCTGTCGCGCCGCACCGACGTCTACGCGGAAGCGATGTACCAGCATGCGTCCGGCCGCGGTTATCGGGCGTTCATCAACAACTCGGGCGGCGCATCGAGCACGCCGAACCAGATCGTCGGCACGATCGGCATGCGCACGCGGTTCTGATATCGACATTCATGCAAGGTGGAACCTGGTTCACTTGACGTTGAACGGTCGACGATGGCGCAGACACCAATGTCTGCACAAACGTGTAGAGCATCAGCATGTCACTCAAAATACCCGACTTCGCTTGGGACGAAGGAAACGGGCCCGACCAAGTGCGCGAAGCATGGCGTGACCCGAGAGGAGATTGAAGCGGTTTTCCGGGGCACGCCGGCCGTCATGCCGGATCCGTTTCCCGATGAGCCGCGCATGCGAGCCATCGGAAAGCCCGGGGCCGGGCGCTATCTGTTCATCGTGTTCATGCTTCGGGCAATCGACGGCATGACATTGATCCGACCGGTCAAGGCGCGCTACCTGCACCAGCAGGAGATTGACGGCTATGAACGCGCGTGAGCTCAAACCCATGCCATCGCTCAGCAGCGGCACAGCGATGGAATCGAGCGCCTATCCTAGAAAAATACGCATCGTCGATGCGCTCAATATTGTTCGATCCGGAAGGCTGCCTACCGGAAATCAGGGTTTTTACCGACTCCCGTGCTGCGTAAACTTTTCCCACCGGTTCCGGCGTTGCGCCGAACCATTGGAAATACGCGTGGAATATTCAGGAGAAAATCGTGAAACCAGTCATCGCCATCGCTACAGCCGTGCTTCTTGCCGTACCGGCGCTCGCGTCCGCGCAATCGTCGCCCGTCACGCGCGCACAGGTGATCCAGGAACTGAAGGATCTCGAATCCGTCGGCTACGATCCGGCGCGCGGCGAACTGCCCTACTATCCCAACGACATTCTGGCCGCGCAGGAACGTCTCGCCGCCAAGCGGCTCGCCGGACAGCAATAAGCGGGCCGATCCGCGTCCTGCCACGCCGGCGAGCGCGCCTGCCAGTGCGCTCGCCGGGCGTCGCGCTGCCATTGCGAAATCCGTTCGCACGCATGCGAGACCACGCGGCCACCCACGCGCCGCATGAAGCATGCGAGCAGCCCCGCCGATCGCTCCACCACA
>NZ_JAHACR010000454.1 GCF_018375725.1 Burkholderia sp.
GGCGAGGAAGGCGCCGATCTCGAGGAACTCGAGAAGCGCATCAACGCCGCGCGCATGCCGAAGGATGCGAAGAAGAAGGCCGACGCCGAGCTGAAGAAGCTGAAGCTGATGTCGCCGATGTCGGCGGAAGCGACGGTCGTGCGCAATTACATCGACACGCTGATCGGCCTGCCGTGGCGCAAGAAGAGCAAGGTCAACAACGACCTGTCGAACGCCGAGCAGGTGCTCGACGAGGATCACTTCGGCCTCGAGAAGGTCAAGGAACGGATTCTCGAGTATCTCGCGGTGCAGCAGCGCGTCGACAAGGTCAAGGCGCCGATCCTGTGCCTCGTCGGGCCTCCGGGCGTCGGCAAGACCTCGCTCGGCCAGTCGATCGCACGTGCGACGAACCGCAAGTTCGTCCGCATGGCGCTGGGCGGTGTGCGTGACGAAGCCGAGATCCGCGGCCACCGTCGCACGTACATCGGTTCGATGCCGGACAAGATCCTGCAGAGCCTCACGAAGGTCGGCGTGCGCAATCCGCTCTTCCTGCTCGACGAAGTCGACAAGATGGGCATGGATTTCCGCGGCGATCCGTCGTCGGCGCTGCTCGAGGTGCTCGATCCGGAACAGAACCACACGTTCGCCGATCACTACATCGAGGTCGATTTCGATCTGTCCGATGTGATGTTCGTCGCGACGTCGAACTCGCTGAACATTCCGCCGCCGTTGCTCGACCGGATGGAAGTGATTCGTCTGTCGGGTTACACCGAGGACGAGAAGGTCAGCATCGCGCAGCGCTACCTGCTGCCGAAGCAGAAGAAGAACAACGGCCTGAAGGAAGGCGAGATCGTGGTCACCGAGCAGGCGATCCGCGACATCATCCGCTATTACACGCGCGAAGCCGGTGTGCGTTCGCTCGAGCGCGAAGTGTCGAAGATCTGCCGCAAAGTCGTGAAGATGCTGCTGCTGAAGAAGGCGTCGGGCGCGATCAAGGTCGACGGCGACAACCTCGACACGTTCCTCGGCGTGCGCAAGTACGACTTCGGCCTCGCGGCGAAGGAAAACCAGGTCGGTCAGGTCACGGGCCTCGCCTGGACGGAAGTGGGCGGCGACCTGCTGACGATCGAAGCCGCGGTGATGCCGGGCAAGGGCAACGTGATCCGCACCGGCTCGCTCGGCGACGTGATGAAGGAGTCGGTCGAGGCTGCGCGTTCGGTCGTGCGTTCGCGTTCGCGGCGTCTGGGCATCAAGGACGAGGCGTTCGAGAAGCAGGACATCCACATCCACGTGCCGGAAGGCGCGACGCCGAAGGACGGTCCGTCCGCCGGCGGTGCGATGACGACCGCGCTGGTGTCGGTGCTGACGGGTATTCCCGTGCGTGCCGATGTCGCGATGACGGGCGAAATCACGCTGCGTGGCGAGGTGCTGCCGATCGGCGGGCTGAAGGAGAAGCTGCTGGCTGCGCATCGCGGTGGGATCAAGCTCGTGCTGATTCCGGAAGAGAACGTGAAGGATCTCGCGGAAATTCCGGACAACGTGAAGAACGCGATCGAGATCGTGCCGGTCCGCTGGATCGACAAGGTGCTCGAACTCGCGCTCGAACGGATGCCGACGCCGCTGCCGCCGGAAGAAGAGGCAAAGGCCGCCGCGCCCGTCGCGGAAACGGCGAAGGATGCGGGCTCGACGGAAGTCGTCAAGCATTAAGTCCTTGTCCTTGTGACAGTTGTTCAGGAAACCCGCGGCTAGCCCGCGGGTTTTTTTCTGTGTGCGGCCGACGTGCTTCTCGCGTCGGTGCGCGGTTTGGCGGCGACGTCCTGTCCGGCGGTGCCGCGTTTGCTGCGAATGATCGACGGAGAGGGGATGAACAAGACGGAATTGATCGAGCACATCGCGCGCCAGGCGGACATGTCGAAGCTGTCGGCGGCTCGGGCGCTGGACGCGTTTATCGGCGCGGTGACGCACACGCTGGAAAAGGATGGAAGCGTGACGATCGCGGGTTTCGGGACGTTCGTTGTCGCCGAGCGACGCGCGAGACACGGTCGCGATCCGCGTACCGGGAAGACGATCGAGATCGGCGCCGCAAAAATTCCTCGATTTAGGGCTGGCAAATTCTTAAAAGATGCATTAAAGTAGCGGACTCGCTGGTTGTTGATGCCGAAACGCAGATCGCAGCCAGATATGAGTCCGGAACGGGTGCTTAGCTCAGTTGGTAGAGCGGCGCCCTTACAAGGCGTAGGTCGGGAGTTCGAGCCTCTCAGCACCCACCAGTTTCGCGATTCAGCAAGACCAAGGAGTGGTAGTTCAGTCGGTTAGAATACCGGCCTGTCACGCCGGGGGTC
>NZ_JAHACR010000455.1 GCF_018375725.1 Burkholderia sp.
ACCACAGCGAATAGCGGCCGCCGACCCAGTCCCAGAATTCGAACATGTTGGCGGGATCGATGCCGAACGCGGCGACCGCATCGGCGTTCGTCGACACGGCGACGAAATGCCGTGCAACCGCAGTGTGCGGCGCGCCGCCGGCCAGCAGCCACGCGCGTGCCGTACGCGCATTGACGAGCGTTTCGCGCGTCGTGAAGGTCTTCGACGAGACGATGAACAGCGTCGTCTCGGGATCGGCGTGCTTGAGCACTTCGGCGATGTCCGCGCCGTCGACGTTCGACACGAAGTGCATCGTGAGGCGTTCGTGCGCGTAGGGCTTCAGCGCTTCGCACACCATTTTCGGGCCGAGATCCGAGCCGCCGATGCCGATGTTGACCACGTCGGTGATCGGCCGGCCGGTATGGCCGAGCCACGTGCCGGCGCGGACGGCATCGGCGAAGCGGCGCATCTTCGCGAGGACGGCGGCGACCTGTGCGGCGATGTCCTCGCCGTCCACGATCCGCGGCGTGCCCGAGCGGTCGCGCAGGGCGACATGCAGCACCGCGCGATGCTCGGTGCGGTTGATGCGCTCGCCGGCGAACATCGCGTCGCGGCGCGCTTCGACGCCCGCGTCGCGCGCGAGTGCGACGAGCCGCGCGATCGTCTCGCCGACGACCGGGTTCTTCGAGTAATCGACGAAGAGGCCGGCCGCGTCGAGGGAAAAGCGCGCCGCGCGTTCGGCATCGCGTGCGAACAGCTCACGGAGCGGGATGCCGGCCATCGTGTCGCGATGGTCGGCGAGGGCGCGCCACGCAGGCGTCTGGGTCAACGAAGTCATGATCGGCACAGGTTCGGGATGGAAAAGAATCAGCGCGGCGCGGTCCAGCCTTTGTACGCATTCACGTTGTCGCGCGTGATCAGCATCGGCTCCATCAGGATCATCGGATTGGCGGGTTTCTGGCCGTTCATGATGCCGTAGCCGACGTTGACGGCCTTTTGCGCCATCGTCCACGGATCCTGGCTCGCCGACGCCTGCACGAGCGTATTGCCCTTGAGCGCCGTTTCGATGTCGGGCGCGCCGTCGACCGACGTGATCACGATGCCGGAACGGTTCAGCTGCTTCGCGGCGAGGTCGCTGCCGACGGCTTGCGGATCGTTGATCGTGAAGACCCCGTCGATTTTCGGGAAGCGCGTCAGGTAGCCCTGCATGGCGTACATGCCGCCTTCGCGCGAGCCCTTGCCGTCCTGATCGCTCGACAGCACCTTGAGGCCCGGATTCTTCGCGAACACCGACTTGCAGCCATTCACGCGATCGACGACGGCCGACACCTGCGGACCGTTCTCGATGATCACGTTGCCCTTGCCGCCCAGCTTCTTCGCGATGAAGTCGCATGCGATTTCGCCGGCCTTCACGTTGTTGGTCTGCACGGTCGCGTTCGCGCCGGCCGCCGCGACATCGACCGCGACGACCGTGATGCCGGCCGCCTGCGCCTTGCGCACGGCCGGCTCGATCGCCTTCGGATCGGCGGCGTTGAGCAGGATCATGTCGACGTGCGCGGAGATGAAGTTGTCGATCTGCGTGAACTGCTTGTTCAGGTCGTAATCGGCCGATACGGCTGTCACCTTCGCCGCCGGATTGATGGCCTTCGCGCGCGCCTCGGCGCTTTTTGCGATCGTGACGAAATACGGGTTGCCGAGCGAGCCGACCGTGATGCCGATCGCCTTGAGCGGTTTGCTGTCCGCGTGCGCCGCGGAAGCCGCAAACGCGAATGCACAGGCGATGCCGGCCAGGACAGCGTGGTGCTTGAACATGTCGTTGTCTCCGTGAAATCCGTGAAATCCGTGGAATGACGGGCGCGGGCGGATGGGCCCGCGTCCCGGCGAGGGTCGAAAGGCGGCGCGTCAGGTGCGGGCGGATTCGCGCTGGCGATAGCGGTCGAGCGCGACCGCCCCGACGATCACGAGCCCCTTGATGATGTACTGCCAGATGTCGGACACGCCGAGCAGTACGAGTCCGTTGGTCAGCACCGCGATGATCAGCGCGCCGATCAGCGTGCCGACGATCGAGCCGACGCCGCCGACGAAGCTGGTGCCGCCGAGGATCACCGCGGCGATCGCGTCGAGTTCGTACGACTGGCCGAGCTGCAGCCCGTTGGCCTCGTAGAGTCGCGCGGCGGACATCACTGCGCCGAGGCCGGCGAGCAGGCCCGACACCGCATAGACGAACAGCTGGATCGCCCGCACGTTGATGCCCGACAGGCGCGCGGCTTCGGGGTTGCCGCCGACCGCGTAGATCCGCATGCCGAGCACCGTGCGGCGCAGGATGAACCA
>NZ_JAHACR010000047.1 GCF_018375725.1 Burkholderia sp.
GGTGCAGCGCGTGGAAGCGGCTCGACGCGCTCATGAACTCGCTGTTCATGCGCGCGAGGCGGCCGCTGCGCATCCGGATGTCGGGATCTTCGTACACCGCCATGCTGCGCGTTGCTTCGAAACCGACCACGTCGGCGACGAAACGCGTGTGCACGTTTTCGATATGTGCGCGATCGAGCTGGCCGGACAACGCCGACGCGACGTAGTCGACGAACGTGCCGAAACGCCTGCGGACGGTCAAGCGCATCTGCTCGCGCGTGTACTGCGGGAACACGAGCGCGCTGACGACGCCCGCGGCCACGATTCCGACCGTGATTTCGGCGACCCGCGTCATCGCGGTCATGAACGCGCCGTCGGGATGTTGCGACGCGGGCAGGCCGATCAGCGCGGCGGTATAGCCGGCGAGCAGGAAACCGTAGCTGCGAAAGTTGCGGTTGTACGCGGCGCCGGCCGTGCACAGCGCGACCCACAGCGCGATCGCGATCAGGAAGGCCGCGGGCTGCTGCGGGAACAGACCGACGAACGTGAGCGTGGCGACCAGCCCGACGAACGTGCCGACGAGACGGTAGAAGCTTTTCGCGAATACCGCGCCGCTGTACGGCTGCATCACGATGAACACGGTGGTCATCGCGGTCTTCGGCGCAGGCAGCTCGAGACGCATCGCGACGCCGAGCGCGAGAAACGCCGCGAGCAGCGCCTTGACGAGATACAGCCACGCAACGCCATCGGTGCGCGCCCAGTCGCCGGCGGCGGCGAGCCATGCCGACGGCCGACCGGCGCCGCCAGGCATGAAAGCCGAGGATGAAGCGGGCATGGCGAATGCTCCGCGTTACTTGACCGCCGGCACGCTTGCCGGTGCCGCTGCCGCTGCCTTGGTCGGCGAGGCAACCTGGGCGGCGGGGGCAGCGTGCTCGGGCTTGGCGCCGGACGAGGCATCGGCGCCTGCCGAGCGGCCCGCCGACGGCTGGTCTTTCGACATGTCGTCGCCGGTTCCGACGCCGCCGCCGAGCGCGGCGATCAGCGACGCGTGAATCGTCAGGCGTTCCGCGTCGATGCGTGCGGCCGTATCCTGCGCACGCAGCAACTGCTGCTGAGCGATCAGCACGTTGACGTAATCGGTCAGGCCGCGACGGAAGCCTTCGCGCGACAGTTGGTACGTGCGCTGATTGATGGCGACCGAGCGAGCGGCGTCCTCTTTCTGCGTTTCGATCGACTTGGTCCGCACGACCAGATCCGAGATGTCCTTCAGTGCGCGCAGGATCGTCTGGTTGTAGTGCTCGACCGCCTGGTCGTAGCCGGCCGCAGCCGCGCCGAGTTGCGCGCGCAGACGGCCGCCGACGAAGATCGGCAGCGAAATCGCAGGGCCGAAGCTGTAGCCGCCGTTCATCGCGCGCAGGAAGCCGGCGAACGGCTGGGTCACGCCGAAGCCGCCGACGGTCGCCAGCAGGTTGACGTTCGGATAGAAGTCGGCCTTCGCGACCTCGATGCCGCGTGCCTGTGCGTCGACCAGCCAGCGCGCCGCGACGACGTCCGGCCGGCGGCCGATCAGCTCGGCCGGCATCGTCGACGGCAAGCCGCCCGGCCCGTTGAGCACGAGCTTTGGCCGGCCGATCGAGTCGCCTGCGCCCGGACCCTTGCCGGCCAGTGCGGCAAGCTGGTGGCGCGCGAGTTCGACCCCTTCTTCATAGGTATCGATCTGGCGCTCGAAATCGGGGAGCGTCGCTTCGGCCTGGCTGACATCGAGTTGCGTGCCGATGCCGCCTTTCAGGCGCTTGCGCGCGAGATCGGCCAGCCCTTCCTGTCGTTTGAGCGTATCGTGCGCAAGATCGAGCAGCGCGTAGTTCATCGACAGCGAAATGTAGGTTCGCACGACGTTGACCTCGATCTCGAGCCGCGCGGCGCGGGCGTCGGCCGACGTCGCGTGGGCGACGTCGAGCGCGCGTTCGGTCGCGTTCTTGTCCTTGCTCCACAGATCGAGGTGATACGACAGGTTGAGCGTGCCGGTGTTATTCCAGTCGTTGGCATCGGCGATGATGCCGGGGCCGTAGAACTGGTTGGTCGGCCACTGCTGACGCATCAGCGACAGATTGCCGTTGATCTGCGGCAATTCGGTCGAATGGGCGATGCGAACCATGGCCTGTGCTTCGCGCACGCGCGCCTGCGCAGCTGCGAGCGTCGGGTTGCCGGCCAGCGCGGCAGCAATCCACGCATCGAGTTGCGGGTCGCGATACACCCGCCACCAGTCGGCGGCCGGCCAGCCGGCGTCGCGATCGGCTGCGTGGATCGCCTCGCCGGCTTCGAGCGAGCCCGGATCGATCTGCTTTGACTGCGGCGCATTGTTGCCCATGCTCGCGCATCCGGCCATTGTTAATGAGAATGCAAGAACCGCGAGTGCTAGCGTCCCTCTTATTACCGGAGACTGCACGATTTTCTCCCTTTCGGATATAGATGAGTCGGGGGCGATTATATTTTGCCTCGATTCCTGAATAAATGGACAACGGTGCAAGGAATTTTTACAGGAACTGAGACAATATTGTTTCTGTTATATGCAACAATCGTACCGGATTCAACCGGGTGAAGGCATGGATACGTTACAGAACATGCGTGTATTCCTCCGAGTGGTCGACGCGGGGAGCTTTACCGCAGCAGCCCACCAGATGAATTCGACGACCGCCTATGCATCGCGCGCCGTTTCGGATCTGGAGGCGCATCTGCGCACGCGTCTGCTGAACAGGACGACACGGCGGATCGCGCTGACCGAAGCGGGTGAGCGGTACCTACAGCGTTGTGAGCAGATTCTCGCATATGTCGACCAGGCCGAGGCAGAGGCGAGCGACGCTCACGCCCGCCCGTCGGGCAGGCTGAAAGTGCATTGCTTCACAAGTCTCGGGCAGCACTACACGGTGCCTGCCGTGTCGCGCTACCGCGAGCGCTACCCGGAGGTCGACGTCGAACTGACGCTTGCGCAGCGGATGCCGGATCTGCTCGACGAAGGCTACGACGTCGCGATCGTCGTCGGCCGCGATCTGCCGGACTCGGGCCTCGTGTCGCAGCGTCTCGGCGAGACTTACAACGTCGTGTGCGCATCGCCGGCCTACATCGAAAAGCACGGTTTGCCGCAGCGACCGGAGGATCTCACGAAACACGTCTGTCTGGGCATGGCCGCGCCTGGATTCCACTGCGACGAATGGACGCTGGCCGGGCCGAACGGCGAACAGACCGTCGCGCTCGCGGCGCCGCCGTTTCGCGTCAACGTTGCCGAGGCGCTCGCGGCCGCTGTCCGGGAAGGCATGGGGATTGGCGTGCTGCCGTTGTATTCGGCGATCGGCGGGCTGCGCAGCGGCAGCTTCGTGAATGTGCTGCCCGAATATCGTTCGCACGTGATGAACGTCTATGCGCTGTATCCGTCCCGCCGGTATCTCGATGCGAAGATCCGGACCTGGGTCGATTTCCTGCGCGAAGCGCTGCCGGCCATGCTCGACGCCGACGAGGCGTTGCTGAAGCAACTCACCCGCGTGGCCTGAGCGCCAGCGCGCTTACCCAATCTAACGAGATTTATCGTTCACGCAACATTTTTTTACCATCACCCGGCCGACAGTTTGGTACTGTCTGATCCATAGTGATCAGCAATATGGAGAAGCAATGGATACGCACCTGATGATTGGCCTTGGCGTGCTGTTCGGCGTGATTGCCGCTGTCGCATCGCGCGACCTTCTGCGTGCGATGAAGGCACGCCTGCAACCGGCGCCGGTCCGGGTGCGTTCGGCGTCGGAAGCGGCACGCCGTCTCGGACGCTGAAGCGGGGCGCTCAGGGCGAGGCCGCCTCGTCGAGCGTCACGACCTTGTCCCACGCGAACGCGGGGTTTTCGCGCTCACCGGTGCGCCGGTGGATATAGCCGCGCGGATTGCATACGACGCGCGTACCGTCTTCCGCCAGGTAATCGAATGAAGTGTGCGTGTGGCCGTGCACCCACAGGGCGACCGGCGCATGCACGAGTCCCGCCAGATCGTTGATGAAGCCGGCCGACACCGGATCCTGCGCGTACCGTTCGGCGAGCGAGCGCCGATGCGGCGCATGATGCGTCACGACGATCGTCCGGCCGGCAAACGGCGTCGCCAGCTGCGCTTCGAGCCATGCGCGTGCATGGCGGTGCAGCGCGAGCGAGTCCGCCGGCGTGAAATCGCGCTCGGCGCCGCATGCCGGCGTATCCATGCCGGCATGGACGGCCGCGTCGCGCGGCCATGTCACCTGAATCAACCCCCTGAAATCGAGCATCACGCGCGATGACGCCTCGATCGCATGCGCGATGCTCGCGTCGTCCGCGCCGAACAGCGCAAAATCCGTCCAGAGCGTCGTGCCGAGCACGCGAAAGCGTGCTGCCGGATCGACGTACACGTCGTTGTTCAGGTAATGCACATGGTCGAGCGCGCCTGCCGCGTCGCGCATCGCCGTCTCGAGCGCGCCGAATTCGCCGTCGTAGTACTCGTGATTGCCCGGCACGTAAATGACCGGCACCTCCGGATCGAACGTCTCGGCCGCCCAGCGCAGGCCTTCCGCGTGATTGTGGATGTCGCCCGCCAGCACGACGAGATCCGCGTCGGCATGGGGAATGACCTCAGGCTGGTTGCCTTCGAGATGAAGATCGGACAGCACGCGGACTTTCACGAATAGCGCTCCTCGATGTCTGTCTTCAGCGTAGCACTTTGCCGGGGTTCATCAGGTCGAGCGGGTCGAGCGCGGTCTTTACCGCACGCATCAGCCCGATCTCGACCGGCGACTTGTAGCGTTGCGCATCGTCGATCTTCAGCTGGCCGATGCCGTGCTCGGCGCTGATCGTGCCGCGGTGACGCTGCACGTTGTCGTAGACGATGCGATTGACCGGCGCCTGACAGGCGGCGAGGAACGCCTTGGCGTCGCCGCCTTCGGGCGTCTGCACGTTGTAGTGGAGATTGCCGTCGCCGAGATGGCCGAACGTCACCATCCGGGCGCCCGGCGCCGCCTGCTGGATCGCCGCGTCGGTTTCGTCGATGAAGCGTGCGATCGACGAGATCGGCACGGCGATGTCGTGCTTGATGTTCAGTCCTTCGTCGGCCTGCGCGAGCGGAATATGCTCGCGCAGATCCCAGAATGCGCGCGACTGCGCGAGATTTTCCGCGACCACCGCATCGACGACGAGACCGGCCTCGAACGCCTCTTCCATCAGTTTTTCAAACAGTGCGCGGGCATGCGTCTCGCTCTCGTTGTCGGACAGCTCGAGCAGCACCGTTTGCGGATGCGTCTGTTCGAACGGGTAGCGCAGCTGCGGATAGTGCTTGCCGACGAGCTGCATGCAGAAATCCGACATCAGCTCAAAGCCGGTCAGGAGCGGGCCGGCCGCACGCTGTGCGAGCGCGAGGAAGTCGAGCGCCGCATGCGGCGATTCGAGTGCCGCGAGCGCGGTGACTTGCGCGGCGGGCAGCGGATGCAGTTTCATCACGGCCGCGGTGATGATGCCGAGCGTGCCTTCGGCGCCGATGAACAGGTCGCGCAGATCGTAGCCGGTGTTGTCCTTGCGCAAGCCGCGCAGACCGTCCCAGATCTCGCCTTGAGGCGTCACGACCTCAAGCCCGAGACATAGCTCGCGTGCGTTGCCGTAGCGCAGCACCGCCGTGCCGCCCGCGTTCGTCGCGAGATTGCCGCCGATCGTGCAGCTGCCTTCGGCGGCAAGGCTCAGCGCGAACAATCGGCCGGCTTCGCGTGCGCGGGCCTGCACGTCGGCGAGGATGACGCCGGCTTCGACGGTGATCGTGTTGTTGTGCGGATCGAGCGCGCGCGTGCGATTGAGTCGCGCAAGACTCAGCACCGCCTGACGGCCGCTCGCGTCGGGCGTCGCGCCCCCGGCGAGGCCCGTGTTGCCGCCTTGCGGCACGATCGCGACGCCATGCTCGACCGCGAGTTTCACGAGTGCTGCGACTTCGGCGGTGTCGGCCGGCCTCAGCACGGCACACGCGGCGCCCTTGTAGCGGCGGCGCCAGTCGGTCAGGAACGGCTCGGTATCGTGCGGATCGGTCAGCACGTAGGCGTCGCCGATCGCTTGCCGGCAGGCGGAAACGAATGCGTCGGAAGAATTCATGGCGTTCGGTGTGAGTGGGTCAGGACGCGGCGCGCTGCTTTTTTGCCGCGCGCTTGAATGGCGCGACATACGCGAGCGCAGCCGCGAAAAATCCGACGGCGAGGGCGGTTTCGCACCAGCCGAGCGTCGCAGACAGGCCGCGATCGGTCATGCCGCGCACGATGCCTTCGGCGAAATAGACGAGGATCAGCAGGCTCGCCCACTGCATCGTATAGACATTGCGCCGCCAGACGCCGGGCAGCGCGATCGCGAGCGGTACCGCCTTGAGCATCAACGCCGATCCGCCGGGCCGCAGCGGCGCGAGCCACAGCTCCCAGGCGAGCGAAAGTGCGATGAGGGCGGCGAGACAGGCGACCGCCGCCCGCGCATGACGCGGCCGGGCGGCGAGGGCGGGGTCGCGCGGGTTCATGCGTCGGCGAGGGCCGCGGCGGCGCGGGCGAGCCGCGCGCCGAGCGCTGCGGCGAGCGCTTTCTCGTCCGCAGACAGGCCGCCGGGCGCCGCACGGTCATGCCGGGAAACGTGCGAAGCGCCGTACGGTGTGCCGCCCGTTTGCGTCGTGCTGAGCGCAGATTCGGTGTACGGAATGCCGACGATCATCATGCCGTGATGGAGCAGCGGCAGCATCATTGACAGGAGCGTGGATTCCTGGCCGCCGTGCAGACTGCCGGACGATGTGAACACGCACGCAGGCTTGCCGGTCAAGGCGCCGGACAGCCATTGCGGCGTCGTGCCGTCGAGAAAATACTTGAGGGACGCGGCCATGTTGCCGAAGCGGGTCGGCGAACCGAGCGCGAGGCCCACGCATTCCTCGAGATCGCGCAGCTCGGCATACGGCGGCCCGTCGGCGGGTATGTCGGGTTCGATCGTTTCGCAGAGGGTCGAGACGGACGGTACGGTCCGGATGCGCGCCTGCATGCCGGGCACGCTGTCGATGCCGATTGCAATGGCGAGCGCGAGATCGCGGGTTGCGCCGTGGCGGCTGTAGTAAAGGACGAGGATGTCTTTCATAGGCCCGGCTATTATAGGGGCTGAAGCTGTCGCATTGCGCGCCGGCACGCGTCGCCGGACGCGCGGCACGAAGCAGGAGGAAAGCCATTGCCGAAGTTGAGCGTCGATCTCGACACCCTCAAGCGCCTCGCGCGCTTTGCCGCCAAACGCAGCGCCGAGGATCGTATTCCGCAAGTGGCGGGCAGCCTCACGTTCACGACGATGCTGGCGCTCGTGCCGCTCGTGACGGTTGCGTTCGCGCTGTTCACCGCGTTCCCGATGTTTGCGTCGTTCCAGATCTCGCTGCAGGGATTCCTCGCCGATCACCTGATGCCGGCGCAATTCAACGTCCAGATCTTCAAATACCTGAACCAGTTTGCGTCGAAGGCGAAAGGGCTGACGACGGCGGGCCTGATCGTGCTGGTCGTCACGTCGGTGATGATGATGATGACGATCGAATCGGCGTTCAACCTGATCTGGCGCGTGCGCAAGCCACGGCCGTTTGCGCAGCGCGTGCTCGCTTACTGGGCGCTGATCACGCTCGGGCCGCTGCTGTTCGGCGTGAGCCTGTCGATCTCGTCGTACCTGTTTACGCAGTCGCTGGCGATGACCGGCGCTTCGGCCACGCCGCCCATTGTCGAATGGCTGCTGACGTTCGCGTCGCTGCCGCTGACGGTGCTCGCATTTACGCTGTTCTACGTCTATCTGCCGAATTGCACCGTCGCATGGCGTGACGCCGTGCTCGGCGGCTTGTTCGCCGCGGTCGCGTTCGAACTGGCGAAGCGCGGATTCGGCTACTACGTGCGGCGGATCCCGACCTACACCGCGGTTTACGGCGCATTTGCCGCGCTGCCGGTATTCCTGTTGTGGATGTACCTGAGCTGGTTCATCACGTTGCTTGGCGCGATGCTGACATCGGCGCTGCCGGCGATTCGCGTCGGCCAGTTTCATCGCGTCCACTATCCGGGCAGCGATCTGCTCGATGCGCTCGAACTGCTCACGCGGCTTGCCGAGGCGCGGGCGGCTGGCAAGCCCGGCTACTCGGCGGTGCGGCTCGCGGCAACGCTGCGTTTCGACGTGGAAACCGCGCAGCGCCTGCTGGCGGTGATGGAGGAGCACGAGTGGGTCGCGCGGCTGGACCGCGGCGACGGCTCGCCGCGCTACGTGCTGCTCGCGAATCCGGAGCAACTGACGCTCGCGACGCTGTTTGACGTCCTGGTGATCGACCGCGCGGAACTGACTTATCAGTTGCAGCGCCGCCGCTCCCATGTCGATGGCTCCGCGCTGCTCGCCGCGCTGACGAGCGAACGCTTCGACGTCCCGCTGTCGTCGCTGATTGCCGCGCACCGGAGCGCGGCCGAACCAGCCGAAGCGCATGCCGCGCCGGACGCACATGCGCATCCGCACCGCGCAGCCTGAGCGCACGGTGCGCCGGGCATCCGCCCGGATCCGCGTCAGAGCGGTATCTTCCCGGTGCAGATATCCTTGAACATGACCCAGTCGCCCATCAGGCTGTAGATCGGGTGACGGAACGTCGCCGGGCGGTTCTTCTCGAAGAAGAAGTGACCGACCCAGGCAAACGCGTAGCCGCACACGGCGGCGGCCGGCAGCCACAGCCAGTCGCCGGTCGCGAGCGCCATCGCGAGGCAGCCGATGACGCCGAGCGAGCCGATGAAATGCAGCCGGCGCGACGTCAGGTTTTGATGTTCGTTCAGGTAGTACGGGTAGAAATCGGCAAAGCTGGCGAAATGTTCCGTATGCGTATGCGCCATGTTCGTCTCCTGGGGGCGCGCTGTCGATGAAGTCATTGTGCGGCGAGCGGCGGCCGTCCGCAAGCGGGGCGCCGGAGCGGCTCCGCGCGGCACGTGTCTGTCCGGGCGCTCCGCTTGCTTTCCTTTTGACAGGCTTTCCGATAGCATCGAAAAAGCGGTTTTGCCATATATAGAGGTGAGGGGACTACGATGCGCGTCAGCGATATTCTGAAAGTGAAGGGCAACACGCTGTTTACAGTGACGCCCGACCAGCCGCTGCGCGAAGCGGTCGACACGATGGCCGAGCACGACATCGGCTCGCTGGTCGTGATGGAGTACGGCGATCTCGTCGGGATACTGACGTTCCGCGAAATCATCCTGCGCCTGCGTGAGAACGGCGGTGCGATCGGCGACGTGCAGGTGCGCAAGGTCATGGACGAGCCGCTGACCTGCACCCCCGAAACGGATGTCAACGAAGTGCGCCGTATGATGCTCGAGCGCCATGCGCGCTACATGCCGGTGCTCGACAAGAAGGTGCTGATGGGCGTGATTTCGTTCTACGACGTCGCGAAGACGGTCGTCGAGGCGCAAAGCTTCGAGAACCGGATGCTGAAGGCCTACATCCGCGACTGGCCGGAACCCGAGGCCGAGCACAAGCCCCACGCCGGCTGAGCGCCGCGCCCGGGCCGGCGGTCCGGCACGGGCATTCGTCCAGCGCGCGGCAGTGCAAGTCCCGCTTGCGAATCCGGCGCTGCCACCCATCGTTCCGATGACAATCAAGGTCCGCGCAGCTTCGCCAGGACGGGGGGCGCGTATCCCGTATGAGCGACCCAACGTCCGTCTCGTCAGAGCGCCGCGATGAGCGGCGCGCGCACGCATCCCAGTTCGACCTGTTGCGCGAACGCCGTTTCGCGCCGTTCTTCACGACCCAGTTCCTCGGCGCGTTGAACGACAACGTCTTCAAGATCGGTTTCACGTCGCTCGTGACGTACCACACCGCGCGCTTTTCCGGTGTCGACGCAAAGACCGCCGCGTTCCTGATTTCCGCGATCTTCATCCTGCCGTTCGTGCTGTTCTCGGCCACGTCCGGCCAGATCGCCGACAAATATGACAAGGCGCGCCTCACCCGTTTCGTGAAGACCTTCGAGATCGTGCTGATGCTGGTCGGCGCCGCGGGCTTCGTCACGCACGGCGCGGCGCTGCTGTATCTGTGCACGTTCCTGATGGGCGTGCATTCGACGCTGTTCGGGCCGGTCAAGTATTCATATCTGCCGCAGCACCTGAACGAACACGAGCTGGTCGGCGGAAACGGCCTGGTCGAAATGGGCACGTTCATCGCGATCCTGGTCGGCACGATCATCGGCGGGGCGGCCGCCGGGCTTTCCGGCAGCGGGGAAACCGTGCTGGCCGTCAGCGTCGTGGTCATTGCGCTTGCCGGCCGCGTCGCCGCGCAGCGCGTGCCGCCGACGCCCGCGCCGCAGCCGGATCTCGCGATCAACTGGAATCCGTTCAGCGAGACGTGGCGCAATCTCGCGCTCGCGCGGCAGAACCGCACCGTCTTCCTGAGCCTGCTCGGGATCTCGTGGCTGTGGTTCGTCGGCGCGACTTTCCTGACATCGTTTTTCAATTTCGCGAAGGACGTGCTGTCCGCGAGCCCCGATGTCGTCACGATCCTGCTCGCGACGTTCTCCGTCGGCATCGGTGCCGGTTCGCTGCTGTGCGAGAAGCTGTCGAGGCGGCGTGTCGAGATCGGTCTGGTGCCGCTCGGTTCGATCGGCATCAGCGCGTTCGCGATCGAGCTGTATTTCGCGAGCCATGCGCTGCCCGCGTCGCCGGGGCACCTGCTGTCGGTCGGCGAATTCCTGTCAGGTGCGCGCCACTGGCGGATCCTCGCCGATCTGTTCCTGCTCGCGATGTTCGGCGGCTTCTACAGCGTGCCGCTCTATGCGCTGATCCAGAGCCGCAGCGTGCCGACGCACCGTGCGCGGATCATCGCGGCGAACAACATCCTCAACGCGCTGTTCATGATCGTCTCGGCGCTGATGGCGATGGGGCTGACGCGGTCGGGCGTCGGCATTCCGGGGATCTTCCTCGTCACCGCCTTGCTCAACGTCGCCGTGGCGACATACATCTACCTGCTCGTGCCCGAATTCCTGCTGCGTTTCGGCGCGTGGGTGCTCGTGCACACGTTCTACCGGATCCGGCTCGTGCATGCGGAACGGATCCCGGAAGCGGGGCCGGCCGTGCTGGTATGCAATCACGTCAGCTATGTCGATGCGCTGGTGATCGCCGCTGCGAGCCCGCGGCCGATTCGCTTCGTGATGGATCACCGGATCTTCGACACGCGTTTTGCGAGCTGGGTGTTCCGGCATGCGAAGGCGATCCCGATCGCGCCGCGCCACGAGAACGCCGAACGGCTCACGCATGCCTATGACGCATGCGAAGCGGCGCTCAGGGAAGGCGAGCTGGTCTGCATTTTTCCGGAAGGCAAGCTGACCCGGACCGGCGACATCAACACGTTCCATCACGGCGTCATGGAGATCCTGCGCCGCGCCCAGACGCCGGTGATCCCGATGGCGCTGCGCGGACTGTGGGGCAGCGTGTTCTCGCGGCATGCGGATGCGCACTGGCCGCGTCCGGTGAAACGGGGCGTGATGAGTCGCCTGACGCTCGCGGTGGGCGAGCCGATGGCGGCCTCGGTGGCGACGCCCGAGGCGATGCAGGCGGCGGTCGCGGCGTTGCGCGGGGCGCGCAAATGACGGCGGCCGCCGCGTCGTCGGGCTCGCGCACGCCGGGACGGCTGGCATAATAGCGATTTTCCCGACTTCCTTTTGGGCGGTTCCACCATGTCCGGCAATACCCTCGGCACGCTTTTCACTGTTACGACCTTCGGCGAATCGCACGGTCCCGGGATTGGTTGCGTGATCGACGGCTGTCCGCCGGGAATGGCGCTCACCGAGGCCGACATCCAGCTCGAGCTCGATCGCCGCAAGCCCGGCACGTCGCGGCACGTCACGCAGCGTCAGGAGGCCGATCTGGTCGAGATCCTGTCGGGGGTGTTCGAAGGGCGCACGACTGGCGCGCCGATCGCGCTGCTGATCCGGAACACGGACCAGCGCAGCAAGGATTACGGCAACATCGTCGAGACGTTCCGGCCGGGCCACGCCGACTACACGTACTGGCAGAAATACGGCATCCGCGACTATCGCGGCGGCGGCCGGTCGTCCGCACGCCTGACCGCGCCGATCGTCGGGGCGGGCGCAGTCGCGAAGAAATGGCTGCGTGAGCGCTTTGGCGTCGAGGTGCGCGGCTGCATGAGCGCGCTTGGCGAGATCGAGGTGCCGTTCGTCGACTGGTCGAACGTGCGCGAGAATCCGTTCTTTTCGCCGAACGCGGCGATCGTCCCGCAACTCGAGGCCTACATGGATGCGCTGCGCAAGGATGGCGATTCGATCGGCGCGCGCATCGATGTCGTTGCGTCGGGCGTGCCGGTCGGCTGGGGCGAGCCGGTGTTCGACCGCCTCGACGCGGATATCGCGAAGGCGATGATGAGCATCAATGCGGTGAAGGGCGTCGAGATCGGCGCGGGTTTCGACAGCGTCGCGCAGCGCGGGTCGGTGCATGGTGACGAACTGACGCCGGAAGGCTTCTTCGGAAACCATGCGGGCGGCGTGCTCGGCGGCATTTCGACCGGGCAGGACATCACGGTGTCGATCGCGATCAAGCCGACCTCGAGCATCCGCACGCCGCGCCGCTCGATCACCAAGGCGGGTGAGCCGGCGACGGTCGAAACCTTCGGCCGTCACGATCCGTGCGTCGGCATCCGTGCGACGCCGATCGCCGAATCGATGCTTGCGCTGGTGCTGATCGACCACGCACTGCGTCATCGTGCGCAGTGCGGCGACGTGGCGACGGAAACGCCGAAGATCGCGGCGAGCGCGACCTGACACGCCGCAGGCGCGGCCGGAATCGACGGCCGTGCCGGATCAAGAAAAACGGGGCGCTGCGGAAAGCAGCGCCCCGTTTCGTTTGGTGCCGCGGGAAAGCGGCACATCCGGCGTTACATGTTCGGGTAATTCGGGCCGCCGCCGCCTTCCGGCGTGACCCACACGATGTTCTGCGTCGGATCCTTGATGTCGCAGGTCTTGCAGTGCACGCAGTTCTGCGCGTTGATGACGAGGCGGTCGCTGCCGTCGTCGTTCTTCACGAACTCGTAGACCGCGGCCGGGCAGAACCGCGCTTCCGGGCCCGCGTACTGGCGCAGGTTGATGTTCACCGGCACGCTCGCGTCCTTCAGCGTCAGGTGTGCCGGCTGGTTCTCCTCGTGGTTCGTGTTCGAGATGAACACGGACGACAGCCGGTCGAACGTCAGCTTGCCGTCCGGCTTCGGATACTCGATCGGCTCGCACTGCGACGCCGGCTTCAGCATCTCGTGATCCGCATGCTTGTGATGCAGCGTCCACGGCACGTTGCCGCCCATCAGCTTCTGTTCGAGGCCCACCATCAGCGTGCCGAGGTACAAGCCCTTGCCCATCCACTGCTTGAAGTTGCGCGCGCGGTACAGTTCGTTGTACAGCCACGACTGCCGGAATGCCTCCGGATAGGCGCTCAGCTCGTCGCCCTGGCGGCCGGCCTGCACCGCGTCGAACACGGCGTCCGCGGCCAGCATGCCGGTCTTGATCGCCGCGTGGCTGCCCTTGATCCGCGAGGCGTTCAGGAAGCCCGCGTCGTCGCCGACCAGCGCGCCGCCCGGGAACACCAGCTTCGGCAGCGACAGCAGGCCGCCCGCGGTGATCGCGCGCGCGCCGTACGACACGCGTTTGCCGCCTTCGAGGAACGCGCGGATCGACGGGTGCGTCTTGTAGCGCTGGAATTCCTCGAACGGCGACAGGTACGGGTTCGTGTAGCCGAGACCGACGACGAAACCGACCACGACCTGATTATTGTCCAGGTGATACAGGAACGAGCCGCCGTAGGTGTCCGACTTCAGCGGCCAGCCGGCGGTGTGAATCACGAGGCCCGGCTTGTGCTTGGCCGGGTCGATCTCCCACAGTTCCTTGATGCCGATCCCGTACGCCTGCGGATCGGCGTTCGCGTTCAGCTTGAACTTGTCCATCAGCTGGCGGCCGAGGTGACCGCGCGCGCCTTCGCAGAACAGCGTGTACTTCGCGTGCAGCTCCATGCCGAGCTGGAAGCTCCCGGTCGGCTCGCCGTCCTTGCCGACACCCATGTTGCCGGTCACGACACCCTTCACCGAGCCGTCGTCGTTGTACAGGATCTCCGCCGCCGGGAAGCCCGGGAAGATCTCGACGCCGAGCGCCTCGGCCACTGTCCCAAGCCAGCGCGTGACATTGCCGAGGCTGATCACGTAGTTGCCGTGGTTCTTGAAGTTGTCCGGCAGCGCCCAGTTCGGAACCTGCATCGCGCCCGTCTCGGACAGGAACAGGAAGCGGTCTTCGGTCACGGGCACGTCGAGCGGCGCGCCTTGTTCCTTCCAGTCCGGGATCAGCTCGTCGAGCGCGCGCGGATCCATCACCGCGCCGGACAGGATGTGTGCGCCGATCTCCGAGCCCTTTTCGAGCACGCAGACACTGATCTCGGTGCCTTTCTCGGCGGCGAGCTGCTTGAGCCGGATCGCCGCCGACAGACCGGCGGGGCCGCCGCCGACAATCACGACATCGTATTCCATCGATTCGCGCGGGCCGTACTGCTCGATGAGGCTTGCGGGGGTCATTGGCGTTCCTCTAACCGTTAGAATGCTTTTATTCGGGAGCGTATTGTCTGCGAAAGGAAACGCTCGCCGCAACTGAATGGCGGCTAGATTAGCACGCTCGTTCTATTTAGTATATCGGCGTGATGCCGCCCGGGCAGGGGCGGATGGCGCGGCGAAAGAATTTCGAAAGGGAGGCGTGATGGGTCGGTCGATCAATCTGGAAGGCAAGGTTGCGCTGGTGACGGGTGCTTCGAGCGGGCTCGGCCAGCGTTTTGCGCAGGTGCTGTCGCAGGCTGGCGCCAAGGTCGTGCTGGCGAGCCGGCGCGTCGAGCGGCTCAAGGAGCTGCGCGCCGAGATCGAGGCGGCCGGCGGTGCCGCGCATGTGGTGTCGCTCGACGTCACCGACGAGCAGAGCATCAAGGCGGCCGTCGCACATGCCGAAACGGAAGCCGGCACGATCGACATCCTCGTGAACAATTCGGGCGTCTCGACCATGCAGAAGCTCGTCGACGTCACGCCGTCCGATTTCGAGTTCGTGTTCGATACCAACACGCGCGGCGCGTTTTTCGTCGCGCAGGAAGTCGCGAAGCGGATGATCATGCGTTCGAACGGCAATGGCAAGCCGCCGTACCGGATCATCAACATTGCGTCGGTCGCGGGCCTGCGCGTGTTCCCGCAGATCGGGCTGTACGCCATGAGCAAGGCCGCTGTCGTGCACATGACGAAGGCGATGGCGCTCGAATGGGGCCGCCACGGCATCAACGTCAACGCAATCTGCCCGGGCTATATCGATACGGAAATCAATCACTACCTGTGGGAAACCGAGCAGGGCCAGAAGCTGCAATCGATGTTGCCGCGCCGGCGTGTCGGCAAGCCGCAGGATCTCGACGGACTGTTGTTGCTGCTCGCGGCCGACGAGTCGCAGTTCATCAACGGTTCCATAATCTCGGCGGACGACGGCCTCGGCCTTGCCTGACCGGATGACCTTGAGCAACGAAGAAGACTGTCATGAGCGACTACACGCCTGTTTTTGAAATGTCGATGCCGATCCGCTGGGGCGACATGGATGCATTCGGACACGTGAACAACACGGTCTATTTCCGCTACATGGAGCAGGCACGGATTTCCTGGTTCGAGCAGCTCGGTATCGCGGGCGGCAACGGCGAGGGACAGGGGCCGGTCGTCGTGACGGCGTCGATGGAGTTCCTGAAGCAGCTGCATTACCCGGGCGACGTGATCGCGAAGATGACGGTCGCGAAGCCGGGGCGCAGCAGCTTCGATACCGGCTTCGAGCTGACCCGCGCGGACGATCCGCTGCACGTCTATGCGCGCGGCAACGCGCGCTGCGTGTGGGTCGATTACGCGCTCGGCAAGTCGGTGCCGTTGCCCGATCTGCTGCGCGACACGATCGAGCGCTCGCTCGCCGCGAAAGTCGGCTGACGGCGGCACGCCGCCCGCCGATTCATGTCAATGGCCGAGCAGGCGCTGCAGCAGCTCAGCCATGTTTCCCGTCCCGTATTTGCGCATCAATCGCGCGCGGTAAATGTCGACCGTGCGAGAGCTGATGTCGAGGACGCGGCCGATCTGCTTGCTGGTCTTGCCGGTCGCGAGCTGCGCGGCGATCTCGCGTTCGCGCGGCGTCAGTTCGACCGCGACCCGGCGCGTGGCGCTCAGATCCTCGAACGTCCAGACGCCCGCGGAAAGCGGTGCGGTACGGTCGAGCGCGCGGCCCGTCACATGGCACCAGAACAGTTCGCCGTCCGCGCGCTTCATGATCCGGTCGTCCGCATAGATGCCGTTCGCGGCCATCACGCGCGAAATGCGCTCGCCGATCCGCTGGAATTCTCCCGGCGACGGGTAGAGCACCTCGTACGACTTGCCGATCAGGTCAGTCCGCGCGCAGCGGAAGATCGCCGCGACCGCGTCGTTGCAATCCTCGATCACGCGATCGCGCGACATGACGAGGCCAATCGGCGCGAGATGGAAGGCGGTCTGGTAATCGAGGGCGGGCATGGAGGCTGGAGAACGGGGGGCAATGCTTATGTAGTTTTGCGTATTGTGCCGCAACCGCGCCGCATCGTACCCTTTCCGGCGTATCGCGGTGCATGCCGCGGCAACAGGACAAGAAAAGATGCGCGGCGTCACGGCAGGCATGGCCGCACATGCATAGAATGATGCGGCGGGCCCGGCGGTCACGCAGGCGCGCGAACAAGGTTTTGCTGGTTTCCATAAAGGAAGGGACAAACAGATGAACAAAGTCTATCCAGGCGCGGCAGCCGCGCTGGAGGGGATCGTCCATGACGGGCAGACCTTCGCGGTGGGCGGTTTCGGCCTGTGCGGCATTCCCGAGGCGCTGATCGCCGCGTTGCGCGATTCGGGCGTCAAGGGCATCACCTGCATCAGCAACAACGCGGGCGTCGACGGCTTCGGCCTCGGCCTGCTGCTGGAAACGCGCCAGATCAAGAAGATGATCTCGTCCTACGTCGGCGAGAACAAGGAGTTCGAGCGCCAATACCTGGCCGGCGAACTCGAACTGGAATTCACGCCGCAGGGCACGCTCGCCGAGAAGCTGCGCGCGGGCGGTGCGGGCATCCCGGCATTCTTCACCAATACCGGCTACGGCACCGTGATCGCGGAAGGCAAGGAAACGCGCCAGTTCGGTGATCGCCACTACGTGCTCGAGCCGTCGCTGACGGCCGACATCGCGCTCGTGAAGGCCTGGAAGGCCGACAAGTCCGGCAACCTGGTCTATCGCCGCACCGCACGCAACTTCAATCCGATGTGTGCGATGGCGGGCAAGATCACGATCGCCGAAGTCGAGGAGATCGTCGAGAACGGCGAGCTCGATCCGGATCAGATCCACACGCCGGGGATTTTCGTGCAGCGGCTCGTCCTGAACGCGACGCCCGAGAAACGCATCGAACAACGCGTCGTTCGCGCGAAAGGAGACTGAGATGGCTTGGAATCGTGACCAGATGGCCGCGCGCGCGGCGCGGGAACTGCAGGACGGCTTCTACGTGAACCTCGGCATCGGCTTGCCGACGCTCGTTGCGAACCATGTGCCGGAAGGCGTCGAGGTCTGGCTCCAGTCGGAGAACGGTCTGCTCGGCATCGGCCCGTCGCCGACCGAGGACGAGGTCGATGCCGACCTGATCAACGCAGGCAAGCAGACCGTGACGACGCTGCCGGGTTCGTCGATCTTCTCGTCGGCCGATTCGTTCGCGATGATCCGCGGCGGCCACATCAACCTCGCGATCCTCGGGGCGATGCAGGTCAGCAAAAGCGGCGATCTCGCGAACTGGATGATCCCGGGCAAGATGATCAAGGGCATGGGCGGCGCGATGGATCTCGTCGCGGGCGTGAAGCGCGTCGTCGTGCTGATGGAGCATGTCGCGAAGGGCGACCAGCACAAGATCCTCGACGCGTGCAACCTGCCGCTGACAGGCGTGGGCGTCGTCGACCGGATCATCACCGATCTGGGCGTGATCGATGTTACGCCGGACGGTCTCAAGCTCGTCGAGCTCGCCGACGGCGTTACCGTCGACGAGATCAAGGCGAAGACCGGCGCACCGCTCGATACGAGCGCGATCGCGTAAGCGTTTTCCGCGCGGTAGCGGCGGAACGATCGCCCCGCATTCCGATTGAGTGCGGGGCGATTGTGTTTGTGGGGCGCCGAAGCCGAAGCCGAATCCGAAGCCGAATCCGGCCCGGGCGTCGGCGCGGCCGCGGGCGCCGACGGCGCACAGCCGCATCAAGGATCAGATCGTCGCGGGTCGATACGGCGCGCAGGTGGAGATGATCGGGCGGCCTGCGCGTCAACTCTGTCCTGTCGACCCGACCCCGGGAAGGGAAGCGGTTTACAATCGATCGCATCCGGTCGGCGCGCTGTTTGCGCCGTCATGCCTCGCCATTCGACAGGATGCCCCCGATGCCATCGACTTCCGCGAATTTCCCGATCCCGCGTATGCGGCGCGTGCAGTGTGCGAGCGCCGTCGGCCTTCACGACGTCGCTTATACCGAATGGGGCGATCCCGACAATCCGCGCGTGCTGGTCTGCGTGCACGGGCTGACCCGCTCGGGGCGCGATTTCGATCGTCTGGCCGCCGCGTTGTCCGATGTCTATCGTGTCGTCTGCCCGGACATCGCCGGTCGCGGCAAGTCAGACTGGCTCGCCGATCCGCGTCTTTACGGCATTCCGCAATATGTCTCGGACATGGTGACGCTGATCGCGCGCCTCGATGTCGAGGCGGTCGACTGGTTCGGCACGTCGATGGGCGGCCTGATCGGTCTCGCGCTCGCGGGGCTGCCGGGTGCGCCGATCCGGCGGATGATCGTCAATGACGTCGGCCCGCGCATCGAAGCCGACGCGTTGCAGCGCATCGGCGAATACCTCGGCGTGCATCCGCGCTTCGCGACGGAACAGGAAGGCATCGAATACCTGACGTCGCTGTCGCTGCCGTTTGGCGAGTTGAGTGCCGACGAGTGGTGCGAGATCAATGCGCCGCTGTTGCGCGAACTGCCGGAGGGCGGCTGGACGCTGCGCTATGACCCCCGGATCGCCGAGCCGTTCAAGGCGACGACGCCCGAACTCGCCGCGCTTGGCGAGGCGGCGTTGTGGCGTGCGATCGAGACGACGGAGGCGGAGGTGCTTGTCGTGCGCGGCGCAATGTCCGATCTGCTGTCGCGTGAGACGGTCGCCGAGATGATGCGGCGCGGCCGGTGTGTGTCGCAGGCGGAAATTGCCGGCGCGGGGCATGCGCCGGCCTTCATGAGCCCGCGGCAGATCGCGCTTGCACGCGGGTTTTTCCTCGGGGAAGGCGTCCACGCGTCATAATATGTGATTGGGCGGCGCGCCGGCCGGTTCCGCACGCCGTTGGACTGGCGTG
>NZ_JAHACR010000456.1 GCF_018375725.1 Burkholderia sp.
GGGCGCCTTCAGTCCGGCATGCCGTGCGGTGTTCAGCCGAGCAACGCGTCGGCGAATTCTTCCGCGCTGAACGGTTGCAGATCCTCGACTTTCTCGCCCACGCCGATGAAATAGACCGGCACCGGACGCTGCCGCGCGATCGCAGCCAGGATGCCACCCTTCGCGGTGCCGTCGAGCTTCGTGACGATGAGGCCGGTGAGACCGAGCGCGTCGTCGAATGCCTTCACCTGCGCGAGCGCGTTCTGTCCCGTATTCGCATCGATCACGAGCAGCACTTCGTGCGGGGCGCCGTCGTGCGCCTTGCCGATCACGCGCTTCACCTTCTTCAGCTCTTCCATCAGGTGCAGCTGGGTCGGGAGGCGTCCCGCGGTATCGGCCATCATCACGTCGATGCTGCGCGCGCGCGCGGCGCTGACCGCATCGAAGATCACCGCGGCCGGATCGCCGCTTTCCTGCTGCACGACCGTCACGTTGTTGCGCTCGCCCCAGATCGCCAGCTGTTCGCGCGCGGCGGCGCGGAACGTGTCGCCGGCGGCAAGCAGCACCGACTGGTCGAAGCTCTGCAGGTGCTTCGCCAGCTTGCCGATGCTGGTCGTCTTGCCCGCGCCGTTGACGCCCGCGATCATCATCACGAGCGGTTGTGCGCGGCCGAGCATCAGCGATTTCTCGAGCGGCGAAAGCAGTTCGATGAGCAGCTCACGCAGCGCACCCTTGACCTGCTGCGGATCGGTGAGCCGGTCTGCGCGCACCTTTTCACGCAGCGCGCCGAGCAGATATTCGGTTGCATCGACGCCGGCATCGGACATCAGCAGTGCGGTCTCGAGTTCCTCATACAGATCCTCGTCGATCTTCGTGCTGACGAACACGTTCGTGATGCTCGAACTCGTCTTCGCGAGCCCGGACTTCAGGCGCGCGAGCCACGATTTCTTCGCGGCGGCTTCCGGTGCGGGCGGCGGGACGATCTCGACCGTCTCGACCACCTCGTCGCGGCCCGTGTTGGTCGGCGTGACGGTCATCACGACGGCGGCCGCAGCCGGTGCCGTGGCGGCAACGTCCGGCGCGCCGGCCTGCTGGCTGCCGGTGTCGGCGCTCGCGGCCGATGCGGGGGCCGGCTGCGGTGCGTCGGCCGGCCGGCTTTCTGCCGGCTGTGCCGCGGGTTGCGCCTCGGCGGCTGCCGGCGAGTCCGCGGCGGACGGCTCCTGCGTTTTCTTGAATCGTTTGAAGAAACTGAACATGGTCTGACGTCGGGAAGAGGGCGGGCCGTGACCGCCGGCGGCGGGGCTCGCGTGCGTACCGCGTTGCGCACCCTCGCTGGCGCGGCGCTCGGCGGCCGAAACCCCGCATTTTATCAGGCACGGCGCGTCGTTTACGGCAGCGCAACGCCGCTGTGGTAACGTGCGCCTGTTTGGCGGCGCGCACGGTTCGCGCCCGGTCTCCATGTCGATATTTCCGTATGTCCCGTTCTTCATCTGGCCGCACCGCGGCACCCGCAAGCCGCGGCAAGCCGCACACGATTCGCATCATTGGCGGCGACTGGAAACGCACGCCGCTCGCGGTACTCGATCTCGACGGCCTGCGGCCGACGCCCGATCGCGTCCGCGAGACGCTGTTCAACTGGCTCGGTCAGGACCTCGCAGGGCAGCGCTGCCTCGACCTGTTCGCCGGCACCGGCGCGCTCGGCTTCGAAGCCGCGTCCCGCGGCGCCGCGAGCGTGGTAATGGTCGAACGCCATGCGCGCGCCGCGCAGCAGCTGCGCGCGATCAAGGACAAGCTCGGCGCGCGCACCGTCGAAGTGGTCGAGGCCGACGCGTTGCGGCTCGCGGCCGGCCTCGCGCCGGGCGGATTCGACGTCGTGTTCCTCGATCCGCCGTTCGGCGAGCCGGCGGTGCTCGACAAGGCGATCGCGCTGACCGCGCCGCTCGTCGCGCCGGGCGGCGCGCTCTACGTCGAAACCGGCGCCGAACTGGACCCCGTCGCGCACGCCGCGCTTGCCGGCTGGCAGGTCGCGAAGCGAGGCAAGGCGGGGGCGGTGCACTATCATTTGCTGCGGCGCGAAAATGATGAATAATGCGCGTTCCAAAGAGGCGCCGGGCCGGCTTGGCTACGCGTGTCCATCTTGGCAGCGGCGCGCATGTCGCACGGCTGCCTTCCGATTTGCGTGATGACAGGAGGAGCGACATGGTAGTCGCTGTGTATCCCGGTACGTTCGATCCGCTGACGCGCGGGCATGAGGATCTCGTGCGGCGCGCGTCGAGCATTTTTGATACGCTGGTTGTCGGCGTCGCCGACAGCCGCTCGAA
>NZ_JAHACR010000048.1 GCF_018375725.1 Burkholderia sp.
ACCGTATTCGCGCAACAGACGGCGGGGCGCGAGCATATGGGCATCGCCACCGCGCTGCTGCAATCGTTGCGGATGGTCGGCGGGATGGTCGGCGCGGCGCTGACCGGCACGCTCGTCAGCCAGTCGTATGCGAGCGGCGTGCGCGACGCGCTGGCCGCGGATCACGCGCTGCAATGGCACGCGCGGCTGGCCGACCCGCAGATCCTGATCGATCGCGCGACGCAGGGCAGCCTCGTCGGCGAGCTGACGCGGGCAGGGCATAATGGCGCGTTGTTGCTGGAGGCGGCCCGCGAATCGCTTGTCAGCGCGATTCATCTGGGGATTGCGATGGCGGCCGTCGTCGCCGTTTATGCGGTGTGGCAATGCCGCCGCGTGCCGCCTGTTACGCTGCGCCGCGCGGTCGAGCCGCACGTCGCAGTCGATTGATCGAATTCACGAAGTCAGAGTATGGAACCACAGGACCGCGTTGCGATCTTGCAGCAATTCGGGCGCACTTACCGCGCATTCATGACGGCGTTCGAGGCGCACGTCGGCCAGCCGATGCCGCGCTGGCGGATCATGGTCGCGCTGGATTCGCTGGGCGGCAGCTCGTCGCAAAAGCGTCTCGTCGAGATCCTGCGGATCGATCCGGGCGCGCTGACCCGTCAGCTGAAGACACTCGATGCGCTCTGCCGGATCGAGCGCGAATCCGACGCGCGCGACAATCGCGTGACGAACGTGAAGCTGACCGCCGCCGGTTGCGCGGCGTTCGATGCGAGCCTGCCGCGCCGCAATGCATTCCTGCACGAGACGATGGCGTCGATTCCCGATGAAGCGCTGAACGCATTGTCGGGCGCGCTTGCGATGCTCGAGACTCGCATCGCGGAAGTCGGCGCGCAGCCGGCGTCGCGTTGACGGCAGACGGCGGGCCGCCGAGGCCCGCCGGCGTACGCGGCGCGTGGTTTACAGTTCGATCCGCGTTCCGAGCAGCGTGAGGAACTGCGCGAGCCACGCCGGATGCGCCGGCCACGCGGGCGCCGTGACGAACGGCGCATCGGTGACGGCGGCATCGACGGGAATGTCCGCGTATTCGCCACCGGCGAGTTTCACTTCGGGCGCGCAGGCGGGATAGGCCGAGATGCGCTTGCCGCGGATCACATCCGCGGCGGCGAGGAGTTGCGCCGCATGGCAGATCGCCGCGATCGGCTTGCCGGCCGCGGCGAACGCGCGCACGAGCGCAATCACTTTCGGATCCAGACGCAGGTATTCGGGCGCGCGGCCGCCTGCGATCGCGAGCGCGTCGTAACGCGACGCATCGATGTCGTCGAACGTCGCGTTCAGCGTGAACTGGTGGCCGGGCTTCTCGGTATAGGTCTGATCGCCCTCGAAGTCGTGGATCGCGGTCTTGATCTTGTCGCCCGCCCGCTTGCCGGGGCAGACCGCGTCGACCTGGTGGCCGACGGCCTGCAGTGCCTGGAACGGCACCATCGTCTCGTAGTCTTCGGCGAAATCGCCGGTCAGGAACAGGATCTTCTTTGCTGCCATGGCTTTCTCCGATGAGGGGGATTCAGGGCGAAAGCGCAGTGTACTCCGGCCGGTCTGCGCCGGTATGACAGCCGCCCCGGCGTGGGGCGGCCGGATGCCGGCGAGCGTTCAGAAGAACGTTTCGATCACTTCCGTCACGCGGAATTGCGGATCGAGGACGAGCAGCTGGCGCCACTTGTCGAACGTCAGGCACGGGTGCGAGATGTCGAACGCGATCATGTCGCCGACCTTCACGTCCGCGCCGGGCGGGATCTGCAGATACGCATGCTGGTCCATCAGTCCGGTGATCGCCCAGCCTTCGTTCGCGCCGATGTCGCGCGGCGCGGTATCGCGGCCTGGCCGGAAATGGCGGGCGGGCTCGGGCAGGCCGGCGTCGAACGCCGAATCGCGCTTGCCGAGCGCGACGATCGCCCGATCCGCCTCCGGCACCGACTGCACATACGCCCAGAGCTGGAGTGCGGGCAACAGGCCTTCGCCCATCCTGCGCGCGATCGGGTTGCGCGCGAACACGTCGGTCTGCGCCTTCTTGTAGATGCCGACGTCGTGCGTCAGATAACAGCCCGGGCGCAGCACCACTTCCGCGAAGCCCGCATCGGACGCCTTCGCGAACTCCTCCGCGACGACGTCGTACCATGCCGACCCCGCGCCGGACAGGATCGCCGGCGTGCGCGCGAAGCGCCCCGCCGCGGCCAGTTCGCGCGTCAGCGCGACCGCGCCCTGCAGGAACGCGCGGATCTCGCCTTCCTCCTTCAGCACGCCTTCATACAGCTCGATACCGGCCAGTTTCAGCGTGTCCGGATAACGGGCGACCGCGTCGAGCACCGCATCGCGTTGCGCGGCGTCGCGCACGCCGGCGCGCCCGCCCGGCACGCCGAGTTCGAGCAGCACGTTGATCGACTTCTTCGCGTCGCCGAAGAAGCGGCCGAGTTGCTCGACGCCGTCGACGGAGTCGACGAGGCAGAAGAACTCGAATTCGGGATCGGACAGCAGCTCGGCGATGATCGTCATGTTGTGACGGCCGACCAGCTGGTTGGCGAGCAGCACGCGCCGCACGCCGCCGTGATACGCGGCCTGCACCTGATGCGCGGTCGCGAGCGTGATGCCCCACGCGCCGGCATCGAGCTGGCGGCGGAACAGTTGCGGCGCCATTGTCGTCTTGCCGTGCGGCGCGAACTTGACGCCGTACTCCTGGACGAACGCCTGCATCCACTTCAGGTTGTGCTCGATGCGGTCCGCGTACAGCACCGCGGCCGGCAGCCCGACGTCTTCCGCGAGCAGGTTCCATTCGAGGCGACTCGCATCGGCGAGCGGCACGCTTGCGCTCGGCAGGTTGCCGAGACCCTTGCCGAACGGCGCGATCGTCGCGTCCTGATAGTTTGTAACTTTCATCTCATCCCGCTCCATCATGGATATGTATTGCATCGACGTTGACACGCCGATAGTACAAAAAGTAGCATCGGCGCGGTGATGTTATTTAGTAACATGGTGCGCCGCAACCGACCCCGCAGATGAATTCGTCCAACACCACGCCTGCCGGCCAGCCTGTGGTCGACATCGTCGCGCGCATCGCCGAATGCGCGCCGGAACTGCGCGACGCCGAGCGCAAGGTGGCGTCGTTCATCCTCGCCGATCTGGCGCGCGCCGCACATGCCAGCATCGGCACGCTCGCACGCGATGCGGAAGTGAGCATCGCCACCGTGACGCGCTTTGCGAAGGCGGTCGGTTGCCGCGACGTGCGCGAACTGAAGCTGCTCGTCGCGCAGGCGGCGGCCGTCGGCCAGCGCTTCCTCGCGCCCGCGGCTGGCGCGCAGGCGGACGACGCCAACCCGGCGTCGGTCGTTTATGACGAAATCCGGGGCGCGCTCGCACACAACCACCAGCTCTTGCGCCAGACATCGTTCGATGCCACCGCCGATCTGCTCGCCAGCGCGAAGATGATCTACGTGTACGGGCAGGGCGGGGGCTCGACCGCACTCGCCGACGAGCTGCGCTTTCGCCTCGTGCGCTTCGGCCGTCCGGTCGCGAGCTACCAGGACAGCGTGCTGCAGCGCATGGTCGCGGCGACCGCGTCGCGCGACAGCGTCGTCGTTGCGCTGTCGGCGAGCGGGCGCGTGCCGGAACTGCTGGAAAGCTGCCGTCTCGCGAAGCGCTACGGTGCGCCGCTGATCGCGGTGACCGCGCCCGCATCGCCGCTCGCGCAGCTCGCCGATCATCTGATTCCGGTCGTCGCGTTCGAAACCGATTTCATCTACAAGCCATCGACATCGCGCTACGCGATGATGATGGCGATCGACGTGCTCGTCACCGAGGTCGCATTGCGCCTCGGCGATACCTGCCGCGAATCCCTGCGCCGCATCAAGCATGCGCTCGACGCGCATCGCGGGGGCGGCGACCGTCAACCGCTAGGAGACTGAACATGCATTCGCACCCCGAAGCCGCCGATACGCTGATCGTCGGTGCGCTGTTGTACGACGGCACCGGCGCGCTGCCGGTAGAGCGCGACGTGGCGATCCGCAACGGCAGGATCGTGGCGATCGGCAATTTGTCGAACTGGCTGGCCGAGGAGGTGGTCGACGCGAACGGCCGCGCGCTCGCGCCGGGTTTCATCGACGTGCACACGCATGACGACACCCACGTGATCCGCGCGCCGCAGATGCTGCCGAAGATCACGCAGGGCGTGACGACGGTGATCGTCGGCAATTGCGGGATCAGCGCGTCGCCGGTCACGCTGGCGGGCGATCCGCCCGACCCGATGAACCTGCTCGGCGATCGCGGCGCATTCCTGTACCCGTCCTTCGCGGACTACGTCGCGGCGGTGAACGAGGCGCGGCCGGCCGTCAATGTGGCGGCGCTCGTCGGCCACACCGCACTGCGCAACAACCAGATGGACCGCCTCGACCGCGCGGCGACCGATGACGAGATCGCCGGCATGCGCGCGCAGCTCGAAGAGGCGCTCGCGCACGGCGCGCTCGGGCTGTCCAGCGGCCTCGCATACAGTTCCGCGTTTGCCGCGCCGACCGAGGAGGTGATGGCGCTCGCCGAGCCGCTCGCGCAAGCGGGCGCGCTCTATACGACGCACATGCGCACCGAATTCGACGCGATCCTCGACGCGATGGACGAGGCGTACCGTGTCGGCCGCCACGCGCAAGTGCCGGTCGTGATTTCGCATCTGAAGTGCGCGGGCCCGTCGAACTGGGGGCGCAGTACCGAAGTGCTCGCGTCGCTCGAAGGCGCGCGCCGCTACCAGCCGGTCGGCTGCGATTGCTATCCGTACAGCCGCAGTTCGTCGACGCTCGACCTGAAACAGGTGACGGGCGACATCGACATCACGATCACGTGGTCGGAACCGCACCCGGAAGTCGCGGGCAAGCTGCTGAAAACGATTGCCGCCGAGTGGGGCGTGACCGAACAGGAAGCGGCGCAGCGCATCCGTCCGGCCGGCGCCGTGTATCACAACATGTCCGAAGACGACGTGCGCCGGATCCTGTCGCATCCGGCGACGATGGTCGGCTCGGACGGCCTGCCGAACGATCCGCTGCCGCATCCGCGTCTGTGGGGCGCGTTTCCGCGCGTGCTCGGGCATTACGTGCGCGATACGGGCTTGATGCCGCTCGAGGAGGCGATCCGCAAGATGACCTCGCTGTCCGCGCGCCGCTTCGGTCTCGCCGGACGCGGCGAGGTGCGGGTCGGCTTCCACGCGGATCTGGTGCTGTTCGATCCCGACCGCGTGGTCGACGCGGCTACGTTCGACCGGCCGCAACAGCCCGCGCACGGCATCGACGCGGTGTGGGTCAACGGTGTGCTGACCTGTCGCGACGGCCAGCCGACCGGCGCGCGGGCGGGCGGCTTCGTGGCGCGCGGCGCACGCGCGGCGGCCGGCGTCGAGGCTGCGCATGCGGACGCCGCACGCGCGGATGCCGCACGCGCGGACGCCGCACGCGCGGACGCCGCACGCGCGGACGCCCCATTCTGACGCGCGTCGAACTTATCTTCCGCGCGCGCCGCGACCGGCGCGCGCATCAGGGTCGACAGACCCTCACAACCGAAACAGGAGTCAAACGATGAAGCGATATGGCGTAGGCGAAGCGAAGGGGACGGGCGGCCAGGTGATGCCGTTCGCGCGTGCGGTCGAAGCCGACGGCTGGCTGTACGTGTCCGGCCAGACGCCGATGGTGAATGGCGAAGTGGTCGAAGGCGGGATCGTCACGCAGTCGAAGCAGGCAATCGAGAACGTGATTGCGATCCTGAAGGAAGCCGGCTACGGCCTCGAGCACGTCGTGCGCTGCGGCGTATGGCTCGACGATGCGCGCGATTTCGCGTCGTTCAACCGCGTGTTCGTTTCGTACTTCGGCGAGCATCCGCCGGCACGCGCGTGCGTGCAGTCGAGCATGGTGATCGACTGCAAGGTCGAGGTCGACTGCATCGCGTACAAGGCGCCGGCGAAGTAACGCCGCGCGCTTGTGAGCGCGCCATGCAAACAGCCCGATCGGCTTGCATCGCCGATCGGGCTGTTTCGTTTTCAGGGGCGGCGCCACGAACGCGCAGGCCGCTTCCCTCGCGGCACGCGGCTTACTGTCGCGCGGTGCGCGCGTTGTCCGGCATCGGCTGGTTGTAGTTGGTGCGGAACGGATTGATGTCGAGGCCGCCGCGGCGCGTGTAGCGCGCGTAGACCGCGAGCTTCACCGGTTTGCACGCATGCAGGATGTCGATGAAGATGCGCTCGACGCACTGCTCGTGAAAGCCCGTGTGATTGCGGAACGAGATCAGGTAGCGCAGCAGGCCGCCATGATCGATCTGCGGCCCGACGTAGTGGATCTGCACGCTGCCCCAGTCCGGCTGGCCGGTGACCGGGCAGTTCGACCGCAGCAGGTCCGAGACGAGCGTTTCCTCGACCGGCGCCTCGTCGAACGATGCGGTGAGGAGCGTGGGATCGGGCTCGTAGATGTCGGTCTCGAGGTCGAGCCGGTCGAGCGACAGCCCGTCCAGTTCGTCCATCCGGAGCTTGCCGAATTCGTGCGGCGAGACGAGTTGCACCGACACACTCGCGCCGCATGCGGCCGAGATGTCGCGCTTCAGCACATCGCGCACCGCTTCGGCGGAATCGAATGCGGTTTGCGCGAACGATCCGAGATACAGCTTGAACGACTTCGATTCGACGATGTTCGGCGAATCGGCCGGTACGAAGAAGGTCGCGACTGCGACCTGCGGCTTGCCGCGCGCGTTGAGCCACGACAGTTCGTACGCATTCCAGATGTCGGTGCCGAAGAACGGCAGCGGCGACGTGATGCCGATCTGCTCGCGCGCGCCGGCGCGCGGGATCGGGAACAGCAGCGACGCGTCGTACTGCGATGCGTAGACGGTCGCCTTGCCGAGCGGGGAGTGTTCGGGATTCATGGTGCTTGACGGTTACGACAGAAACAGACGGTAGGCCGGATTGCTGCTCTCTTCCCAATACGGGTAGCCGAGCACCGCGAGGAAGCGGTCGAATTCGGCGTGGTCGGCTTGCGGAACCTGCAGGCCGACGAGGATCGAGCTGTAATCCGCACCCTGGTTGCGGTAGTGGAACAGGCTGATGTTCCAGTCCGGCGCCATCGACGACAGGAACTTCATCAGTGCGCCCGGACGCTCCGGGAATTCGAAGCGGAACAGGCGCTCGTCGTGCGCGAGCGGCGAGTGACCGCCCACCATATAGCGGACGTGCTGCTTCGACAGCTCGTCGCCGGTGAGGTCGACGGTCTTGAAGCCGTGCGCCTCGAAGTTGGCGGCGATCTCCGCGGATTCTTCGCGGCGCTTGATCTGCACGCCGACGAAGATGTGCGCGGACTGCGCGTCGGCGATGCGGTAGTTGAACTCGGTCACGTTGCGGTCGCCGACGAGCGAGCAGAAGCGCTTGAAACTGCCGCGCTCTTCGGGGATCGTGACCGCGAACACCGCTTCGCGCGCTTCGCCGACCTCGGCGCGCTCGGCGACGAAGCGCATCCGGTCGAAGTTCATGTTCGCGCCCGACGTGACAGCGACGAGCGTCTGGTTCTCGATGCCTTCGCGCTCCGCGTAGAGCTTCGCGCCGGCGACTGCGAGCGAGCCGGCCGGCTCGAGCACGCTGCGGGTGTCCTGGAACACGTCCTTGATCGCCGCGCACAGCGCATCGGTGTTGACCGTCACGACGCCATCGAGATACGCGTGGCACAGCCGGAAGGTTTCCTCGCCGACGAGCTTCACCGCGGTGCCGTCCGAGAACAGGCCGACCTCGGTGAGCTCGACGCGCTTGCCGGCCGCGAGCGATTGCGCCATCGCGCAGGAATCTTCGGTCTGCACGCCGATCACCTTGATCTCGGGGCGCACCGCCTTCACGTACGCGGCCACGCCCGCGGCGAGGCCGCCGCCGCCGATCGGCACGAAGATCGCATGGATCGGGCCCTGATGCTGCCGCAGGATTTCCATCGCGACCGTGCCCTGGCCCGCGATCACGTAAGGATCGTCGAACGGGTGGACGAACGTGAGGCCGCGCTCTTCCTGCACCTTGACCGCATGCGCGTAGGCATCGCTGTACGATTCGCCCGCCTGGATCACCTCGACCGTCGGACCGCCGTGCGCGCGCACTGCGTCGACCTTGACCTGCGGCGTCGTGACGGGCACCACGATCACCGCCTTCACGCCGAGGCGGGCGGCGGAGAACGCGACGCCCTGCGCATGGTTGCCGGCCGACGCGGTGATCACGCCGCGCGCGAGCGCGTCGGCCGGAATATGCGCCATCTTGTTGTATGCGCCGCGCAGCTTGAACGAGAACACCGGCTGGTTGTCCTCGCGCTTCAGGTAGACGGGATTGCGCAGCCGCGCCGACAGGTTGCGGGCGGGTTCGAGTTCTGTCTCGAGCGCGACGTCGTAGACGCGCGCGGTGAGGATTTTCTTCAGATAATCGTGGGGTGCCATGGACGCTCGCGTGCGGTGCGGATGCAGACGATAAAACGACAATGATAGCGCCAAGGGTTTGCTGGCATATGCATTGCACGCGCGGATGCGCGAAATACGCGCCGGCGCGGGCATGGGCAATCAGCCCCGCCCCCGTTTTTTCGGGCTTAACCGCCCGGTTACCGACCGGACGGACGGCGAATGCGGATGCGAATCGGCGTCCGCGCCCGGCGCGGCGGGCCTTTGCGGCGCGTCGCGCGGCCGATCCGACGCCTCACGCGAGGCCCGATCATGGGTTAGAATTCCGTTTTGAATCAAGGATCGGAAGATGCAAAGGCACATTCGGATCGACTATCTGAAGCCGTCGCCGCGCGCAGCCAGCCCCGCGGCGGAACGGCATGCGCGCCGCGCGCGATCGTGCTGATGGTCCCGAGTGCCGCCAGGCAGCGTCGATCCGGAGTTGCGCTTGCGCGCCTGCTCCGGCCCCACGCAGGTTAGTCTCCCGCCTGGTAACAGAAAGAACAGATTTCCCCAAGATTGCGCCTACGCGCATGGCCGCCGCCCCGCCCGGTGCAGTCGGCCCCGCCCCCGAGTCGTCCGAACATGAACGCACCACAAGTTTTCGATCCGCATGGCGCGGCAGCTGTTGTCGCCGCCGATCCCGCGCCCCGTCTGCGTGAGATTCCGTACAACTACACCTCGTTCTCGGATCGCGAGATCGTGATCCGCCTGCTGGGCGAGGAAGCCTGGGCCGTGCTCGACGAACTGCGGGCCGAGCGCCGTACCGGCCGCTCGGCCCGGATGCTGTACGAGGTGCTGGGCGACATCTGGGTCGTGCGCCGCAATCCGTATCTGCAGGACGACCTGCTCGACAATCCGAAGCGCCGCGCGTTGCTGATCGAGGCGCTGAACCACCGTCTGACGGAGATCGAGAAGCGCCGCAGCGCCGATTTGTCCGAGCATCAGGGCGACGCGGCCCGCGAGCGCGCCGCGCGCGTGCAGATGCTCGTCGCCGCCGCGCAGCGCGCGGTCGACGAATTCGCGGACGAGTTCGACAAGATGGCCGAACTGCGCCGCCGCGCGACCAAGGCGCTCGGCCGCTGCACGCAGAAGGACAACATCCGGTTCGACGGCCTGTCGCGCGTATCGCATGTGACCGACGCCACCGACTGGCGCGTCGAATATCCGTTCGTCGTGCTGACGCCGGATACCGAAGCCGAAATCGCCGGCATCGTGAAGGCGTGTTTCGAGCTCGGCCTGACGGTGATTCCGCGCGGCGGCGGCACCGGTTATACGGGGGGCGCGGTGCCGCTCACGCCGTTTTCGGCCGTTATCAATACCGAAAAACTCGAACAGCTCGGCGCGGTCGAGCTGACCGAACTGCCGGGCGTCGCGCACAAGGTGCCGACGATTTTTTCCGGCGCGGGCGTCGTCACGCGCCGCGTGACCGAAGCGGCCGAAGCGGCCGGCTACGTGTTCGCGGTCGATCCGACCTCGCTCGACGCGTCGTGCATCGGCGGCAACGTCGCGATGAACGCGGGCGGCAAGAAGGCCGTGCTGTGGGGCACCGCACTCGATAACCTGGCGTGGTGGCGCATGGTCGATCCGGACGGCAACTGGCTCGAAGTCACGCGTCTGGAGCACAACCAGGGCAAGATCCACGACATCCCGGTCGCGCGCTTCGAACTGAAATGGTTCGACGGCGCCCATGCGCCGGGCGAGAAACTGCTGCGTGCCGAGACGCTCGAGATCGAGGGCCGCCGCTTCCGCAAGGAAGGCCTCGGCAAGGACGTCACCGACAAGTTCCTCGCCGGCCTGCCGGGCGTGCAGAAGGAGGGCTGCGATGGGCTCATCACGTCCGCGCGCTGGGTGCTGCACAAGATGCCCGCGCATACGCGTACCGTCTGCCTCGAATTCTTCGGCCAGGCGCGCGAGGCGATCCCGAGCATCGTCGAGATCAAGGATTACCTGTTCGAAACGTCGAAGCAGGGCGGCGCGATCCTCGCCGGCCTCGAGCACCTCGACGAGCGCTATCTGCGTGCGGTCGGCTACGCGACCAAGAGCAAGCGCAATGCGTTCCCGAAGATGGTGCTGATCGGCGACATCGTCGGCGACGACGCCGATGCGGTCGCGCACGCGACGTCCGAAGTCGTGCGCATGGCGAACGGCAAGAGCGGCGAGGGCTTCGTCGCGGTCAGCGCGGAAGCGCGCAAGCGCTTCTGGCTCGACCGCAGCCGCACCGCCGCGATCGCGAAACACACCAACGCGTTCAAGATCAACGAGGACGTCGTCATCCCGCTGAACCGGATGGGCGAGTACACCGACGGCATCGAGCGGATCAACATCGAGCTGTCGCTGAAGAACAAGCTGCAACTCGTCGACGCGCTCGAAGCGTTCTTCAAGACCGGCAACCTGCCGCTCGGCAAGACCGACGACGCGAGCGAGATCCCGAGCGCGGAACTGCTGGAAGACCGCGTGCAGCAGGCGCTCGACCTGCTCAAGCGCGTGCGTGCGCGCTGGGAATTCGTGCGCGACCGGCTCGACATGCCGTTGCGCGAGGCGCAGCACTATCTCGTGCAGCTCGGCTACGAAGGGCTTGCCGAGAAGTTCGCGGATCGTGTCGACGCGCAGCCGGGCGCGACCGTGTTCCACATCGCGCAGGACCGCACCGTGCGCATCTCGTGGAAGCAGGAGATCCGCGCGGAACTGCGCGCGATCTTCAACGGCGGCGCCTTCAAGCCGATCCTCGACGAAGCGCAGGCGATCCACAAGCAGGTGCTGCGCGGCCGCGTGTTCGTCGCGCTGCACATGCACGCGGGCGACGGCAACGTCCATACGAACATCCCGGTCAACTCCGACAACTACGAGATGCTGCAGGACGCGCACGCGGCGGTCGCGCGCATCATGACGCTCGCGCGTTCGCTCGACGGCGTGATTTCCGGCGAGCACGGCATCGGCATCACGAAGCTCGAGTTCCTGACCGACGACGAGATCGCCGAATTCCGCGCGTACAAGCAGCGCGTCGATCCGAACGGCCGTTTCAACAAGGGCAAGCTGCTCGACGGCGCCGACCTGCGCAACGCGTACACGCCGAGCTTCGGCCTGATGGGCTACGAGTCGCTGATCATGCAGCAGTCCGACATCGGCGCGATCGCCGATTCGGTGAAGGACTGCCTGCGCTGCGGCAAGTGCAAGCCGGTGTGCGCGACGCACGTGCCGCGCGCGAACCTGCTGTACAGCCCGCGCAACAAGATCCTCGCGACGTCGCTGCTGATCGAGGCGTTCCTGTACGAGGAGCAGACGCGCCGCGGCGTATCGATCAAGCACTGGGACGAGTTCAACGACGTGGCCGACCATTGCACGGTCTGCCACAAGTGCGCGACGCCGTGCCCGGTGAAGATCGACTTCGGCGACGTGACGATGAACATGCGCAACCTGCTGCGCAAGATGGGCAAGAAGAAGTTCAATCCCGGCAGCGCGGCGGGCATGTTCTTCCTGAACGCGACGAACCCGCAGACGATCAACGCCGCGCGCAGCGTGATGATGGGCGTCGGCTACAAGGTGCAGCGCTTCGCCAACGACATGCTGAAGAAGGCCGTGACGAAGCAGACGCAGCATCCGCCGGCGACGACCGGCAAGCCGCCCGTCGTCGAGCAGGTGATCCACTTCGTCAACAAGAAGATGCCGGGCAACCTGCCGAAGAAGACCGCGCGCGCGCTGCTCGACATCGAGGACAACAAGATCGTGCCGATCATCCGCAACCCGAAGTCGACGACCGTCGATTCGGAGGCGGTGTTCTACTTCCCGGGCTGCGGCTCCGAGCGCCTGTTCTCGCAGGTCGGACTGGCGACGCAGGCGATGCTGTGGGAGGCCGGCGTGCAGACCGTGTTGCCGCCGGGCTACCTGTGCTGCGGCTATCCGCAGCGCGGCGCCGGCCAGTTCGACAAGGCCGAGCAGATCGTCACCGACAACCGGGTGCTGTTCCACCGTGTCGCGAACACGCTGAACTACCTCGACATCAAGACGGTGGTCGTGTCGTGCGGCACGTGCTACGACCAGCTCGCCGGCTATGAATTCGACAAGATCTTCCCGGGCTGCCGGATCATCGACATCCACGAGTTCCTGCTCGAGAAGGGCATGAAACTCGACGGCGTGAAGGGCACGCGCTACATGTATCACGACCCGTGCCACACGCCGATCAAGACGATGGATCCGGTCAAGCTCGTCAACGAGCTGATGGGCGCCGAGAAGGACGGCTACCGGATCGAGAAGAACGAGCGTTGCTGCGGCGAGTCGGGCACGCTCGCCGTCACGCGCCCGGACATTTCGACGCAGGTGCGCTTCCGCAAGGAAGAGGAAATCCGCAAGGGCGCGGCGAAGCTGCGCAGCATTCCGGTCGTCGCGGGCGACGCGCCGAACGCCGGCGCGGAGGACGTGAAGATCCTGACGAGCTGCCCGTCGTGCCTGCAGGGCCTGTCGCGCTACAACGAGGATGCGAACATCGAGGCGGACTACATCGTCGTCGAGATCGCGCGCCAGGTGCTCGGCGAAAACTGGATGGCCGATTATGTCGCACGTGCAAACAATGGCGGGATCGAGCGCGTGCTGGTCTAATGCGGGCTTGACCGCCCGACTGGGGAGCGACGATGGAATGCGTGTTTTGCCGTGAAGACGGCGGCGAGGTGCTCTGGCGGGACGATGCGCTGCGCGTCGTCCTCGCGACGGGCGAGGCCGATTACCCGGGCTTTTGCCGGGTGATCTGGCACGCGCACGTCGCCGAGTTTTCCGATCTCGCCGACGCCGACCGCGCATACCTGATGGATGTCGTCTGCGCAGTCGAGCGCGCGGTGCGGCGCGTGATGCAGCCGAACAAGGTGAATCTCGCGAGTCTCGGCAATGTGGTGCCGCACGTGCACTGGCACGTGATCCCGCGCTTCTCGAACGACGCGCATTTCCCGCAACCCGTCTGGGCGCCGCGGCAGCGCAGCGTGTCCGAGGCGCTGCTGCGCTCGCGCGCCGCGCAGGCCACGCTGTTGCACAATGCGGTCCGTGATGAAATTCAACACATGATTGATACGAGGCAGCCATGAGCGGTTTGACTTCCACGACCCCGATTCCGTCGGGCGTTGTCGTGCACGCGGTATCGCGCGTGCTGGAATTGCAGTATCCGAACGGCGAGAACTACCGGATCCCGTTCGAGCTGATGCGCGTCTTTTCGCCGTCGGCCGAAGTGCGCGGCCACCGGCCGGAGCAGGAAACGCTGCAGACCGGCAAGCGCGAAGTGACGATCACCGCGCTCGAAGGCGTCGGCAACTACGCATTGCAGCCGACGTTCTCCGACGGTCATTCGACCGGCATCTATTCGTGGGACTTCCTGTACGAGATGGCGACCCATCAGGACGATCTCTGGCGCGAATATTTCGACAAACTGAAGGCGGCGGGCGCCGATCGCGACGCCCCGATGCCGGCGGCGAGCGCGTCGCACGGCCACTGCCATTGAACGACGGCGCCGGATCGCGGCGCCGTCTTGCCATATACAAGGATCAACGCGATGAGCAAAACCCACTTCGGCTTCGAGTCCGTCGAGGAAAACGAAAAAGCGAAAAAAGTGGCGGGTGTGTTCCATTCGGTCGCGAGCAACTACGATCTGATGAATGACCTGATGTCGGCGGGCATGCACCGCGCATGGAAGGCGTTCACGATCGCGCAGGCGAACGTGCGCCCCGGCTTCAAGGTGCTCGACATCGCGGCCGGCACCGGCGACCTGACCAAGTCGTTTGCGAAGGCGGCCGGGCCGACGGGCGAGGTCTGGCACACGGACATCAACGAATCGATGCTGCGCGTCGGCCGCGACCGGCTGCTCGACAAGGGCATCGTGACGCCGTCGCTGCTGTGCGACGCGGAGAAAATTCCCTTTCCGGACAATTACTTCGACCTGGCGACGGTCGCGTTCGGGCTGCGCAACATGACGCACAAGGAGGCCGCGCTCGCCGAGATGCGCCGCGTCGTGAAGCCGGGCGGCCGCGTGATGGTGCTGGAGTTTTCGAAAGTCTGGGAACCGCTGAAAAAAGCGTACGATTTGTATTCTTTCAAAGTATTACCGTGGCTGGGCGACCGGTTCGCGAAAGATGCGGACAGTTACCGGTATCTTGCTGAATCTATCCGCATGCATCCGGATCAGGAGACGTTGAAGGCGATGATGGAACAAGCGGGCCTCGAAGCTGTCAAATATTACAATTTGTCAGGTGGCGTGGTAGCTTTACACCTCGGAACCAAGTATTGACGGGTTCTTCCCATACATTTGCTTTACATCTGGAGATGCTGATGTCCCAATCGCGTTCGTTGTTCAACCGTAGCAAGCCGTCGAAGCCGTGGGCCCGACGGCTCGGCACGCTGCTGATGGTCGGCCTGCTGACGGCCGGCACGTTCGCCTCGCTCGACGCCGAAGCCCGGCGGATGGGCGGTGGGCGCAGCATCGGCCGTCAATCCTCGACCGTCACGCAGCGGCAGGCGACGCCGCCTGCGCAGCAGCCGATGCAGCAGGCGGCGCCGTCGCAGGCGCAGCGCATGCAGCCGAATGCGCCGCAGCCTGCGCCGGCTGCACCGAACCGCTCGCGCTGGCTCGGCCCGATCGCCGGTCTGGCGGCCGGTCTCGGCATCGCGGCGCTGCTGTCGCACTTCGGCCTCGGCGAAGCGTTCGCCGGCATGATGTCGAACATCATCGTGATCGCGCTGCTCGCGATGATCGGCATCTGGCTGATCCGCAAGTTCATGAGCCGGCGCCGTTCGGATGAGCCGGCGTACTCGTCGGGCAACCCGGCGTCGTCGTCGGGCAGCTACACGCAAAGCCCGTCGTCGTTCCAGTCCGGCAGCGGCAGCAACTATGCGAACGAAGCGCAGAGCGTGTTCGGCGGCGGCGCACCGGCTGTTGCGGCCGGCATGGCAGGCGCGGCCGCGCCGCTCGCCGTGCCGCCGGGTTTCGACACCGAAGCGTTCCTGCGCAGCGCCAAGGTCAATTTCGTGCGTCTGCAGGCCGCGTGGGATCAGGGCAACATCGCCGACATTCGTGAGTTCACGACGCCCGAAATGTACGCCGAGATCAAGATCGACCTCGATTCGCGGGGCAACGAGGCGAACCAGACCGATGTCGTGCAGCTCGACGCGGAATTGCTCGCGCTTGAGGATCGCGGCATCGAGCAGACGGCGAGCGTGCGTTTCCACGGCCTGATCCGTGAGGCGGCGAATGCGCCGGCTGCACCGTTCGACGAGGTCTGGAACCTGTCGAAGTCCGGCAGCCAGGGCTGGCTGCTCGCGGGCATCCAGCAGCTCAACGCGCACTGAGTAGCGCGCCCGGGCGGGTGGCGATTCGACCGCCCGCGCCCGGATGTGCGGTCGGACACGGGCTGCGGCCCAACCGACGTTACAATAGAAACCCGCGCGGGCGTCCGCCCGCGCGGGTTTTTCTTTCGAAGCCCGATGACCTTTGCCGCCAAGCCTTTTGCTGCTGCTGTCAATCACCTGCTCGCGCGCGAATCCTGGGCGCGTGACCGCCTGATTCCCTACGCGGGCAAGACTGCCCGTCTCGACATGCCGCCCGTCACGCTCACCTTGCTGGTGCAGCCCGACGGCTATCTCTCCGCAGTCGAAGATCCGGACGCGCAGGCGCTCGACGTGTCGATCGCGCTCGCCGGCGATACCGTGGCCGCATTCATGCAGGGCGGACAGGCGGCGGTGATGAAGCATGTGAAGATCGAGGGTGACGCGGAATTCGCGACCCAGATCGCAAAACTGGCCGAACATCTGCGCTGGGAGCCGGAAGAGGATCTCGCCCGGCTGGTCGGCGATGCGGCCGCGTACCGGATCGCGATGTTCGTGCGCGATGCGGGCGCACGCGTGCGTCGCACGGGCCGCAACGTGCTCGATTCACTCGCCGAGTATTGGCTCGACGAGGATCCGCAAGTCGTCCGGCGTGCGTCGCTCGCGGACTTCGACGCCGAACTGGCGCGTGCGCGCGACGCGCTCGCGCGGGTCGAGAAGCGGATCGAGCGACTCGAACAAAAAATCGGCGCGCGTGCGGGCGACAGCCCGCGCAGCGCGCATTGAGGGCCGCCGCGCATGCGCATTTTCCGTTTCATCAAGATTCTCTACACCGTCATCCGCTTCGGGCTCGACGAGGTGCTGCTGTCGCGCATCGACGATCGCCGTGTCAGGCTGCTGCTGCGGATCACGACGATCGGTCGCCGTTACTCCGATCCGCCCGCCGTGCGGCTGCGTCATGCGCTCGAAAGCCTTGGCCCGATCTTCGTGAAGTTCGGACAGGTGCTGTCGACGCGCCGCGACCTGCTGTCGCCCGATTTTGCGAGCGAGCTGGCGAAGCTTCAGGATCAGGTGCCGCCGTTCGATTCGTCGGTCGCGATCTCGATCGTCGAAAAGGCGCTCGGCGCGCCGGTCGACGAACTGTTCGACGAATTCGAGCGCGAGCCGGTCGCCAGCGCGTCGATCGCGCAGGTGCATTTCGCGAAGCTCAAGGAGGGCGTGCACTCGGGCAAGGCGGTCGCGGTGAAGGTGCTGCGGCCGAACATGCTGTCCGTGATTAACTCCGATCTCGCGCTGATGCGCGACATCGCGATCTGGACCGAGCGTCTGTGGCCCGACGGCCGGCGGCTGAAGCCGCGCGAAGTGGTAGCCGAGTTCGACAAGTACCTGCACGACGAGCTCGACCTGATGCGCGAGGCCGCGAACGGCAGTCAGCTGCGCCGCAACTTTGTGGGCCTCGACCTGTTGCTGGTGCCGGAGATGTTCTGGGATTACTCGACATCGAACGTGCTGGTGATGGAGCGCATGTCGGGCGTGCCGATCAGCCAGGTCGACACCTTGCGCGCGGCCGGCGTCGACATCAAGAAGCTCGCGCGCGAAGGCGTCGAGATTTTCTTCACGCAGGTGTTCCGCGACGGTTTCTTCCACGCGGACATGCACCCCGGCAATATCCGGGTGAGCCTCGACCCGAACTCCTTCGGCCGCTACATCGCGCTCGATTTCGGGATCGTCGGCGCGCTGTCCGATTTCGACAAGAACTATCTCGCGCAAAACTTCCTGGCGTTCTTCAAGCGCGACTACCACCGTGTCGCGACGCTGCACCTGGAGTCCGGCTGGGTGCCGCCGGACACGCGTGTCGAGGAGCTCGAAAGTGCGATCCGCGCGGTCTGCGAGCCGTATTTCGATCGCGCACTGAAGGACATCTCGCTCGGGCAGGTGCTGATGCGCCTGTTCTCGACGTCGCGCCGCTTCAATGTCGAGATCCAGCCGCAGCTCGTGCTGTTGCAGAAGACGATGCTGAACGTCGAGGGCCTCGGGCGTTCGCTCGACCCCGATCTTGATCTGTGGAAGACCGCAAAGCCGTATCTCGAGCTCTGGATGACCGAGCAGATCGGCCTGCGCGGCTGGTACGAGCGTTTCAAGGTCGAGGCGCCGCAGTGGAGCAAGACGCTGCCGCAATTGCCGCGTCTCGTTCACAACGCGCTGATGTCGCGCCAGGAAGCGCCGCGTGCCGCCAGCGAGGATCTGATGCGTCAGATCCTGGTCGAGCAGAAACGCACGAATCGGCTGCTGCAGGCGGTGCTCATGTTCGGGCTCGCGGTGGGCGTCGGCGCGATCATCGCGCGCGTGGCGCTTGCGATCACGTACGGCGCCTGACCGAAGCGGGAGTTGATCCGATGACCGATCCGACACGCGCGACGCCGGCGGCCGTGCCGCCCGCCACGACTTTTTCGACGCGCGATCCGGGCGACGCGTTGTTTTGGGACGAACGCTTCGCGTGCGGCGTGACGCCGTGGGAGTTTGCGGGCGTGCCGGCCGAAGTTCGCGCGTTCGCCGCGCGACATCCGCAGGCCGCGGTGCTGATTCCCGGCTGCGGCAGCGCACAGGAAGCGGGCTGGCTCGCCGGCACCGGCCGACCGGTGCGGGCGATCGATTTCGCGGCACAGGCGGTCGCGGCGGCCAGGGCGCAGCTCGGCGCGCACGAGGCGATCGTCGAGCAGGCCGATTTCTTCGGCTACGTGCCGCCGTTCCCGGTGCAATGGGTATATGAACGCGCGTTTCTTTGCGCGTTGCCGCGCAACCGCCGCGCCGATTACGCGGCAAGGATGGCCGCGCTGCTGCCGACGGACGGCGTGCTGGCAGGCTACTTCTACATCGGCGAGACGCCGAAGGGCCCGCCGTTCGGCATCGGCCGCGCGGAACTCGACGCGCTGCTCGCGCCGCATTTCGAGTTGATCGAGGATCTGCCGGTCGCCGATTCGATGCCCGTGTTCGAAGGACGCGAACGCTGGCTCACCTGGCGCCGCCGCTGACACGGTGGCGGTGTCGCCGTTGCCGGGACGCGCCGGGGTTTCGGCTATAATTCAAGGTTTTGCAAGCCGTTTCTAGTTTCTGCGGGAAAAATATCATGCCGATCTACGCCTATCGATGTGAAGCGTGCGGTCACGCGAAGGACGTGCTCCAGAAGATGAGCGACGCGCCGCTGTCGACGTGCCCGGAATGCGGGAAGGACACGTTTCGCAAGCAGGTCACCGCCGCGGGCTTTCAGCTGAAGGGCTCCGGATGGTATGTCACCGATTTCCGCGGCGGCTCGGGCGGCACCAGCGCACCGGCGGCCACGACGCCTGCCGCGTCGGGCGACGCCGCGGCGCCGGCAGCATCGACGGCGCCGGCATCCGGCACCGACAGCGCGGCCAGCGCCGCGCCGGCCG
>NZ_JAHACR010000049.1 GCF_018375725.1 Burkholderia sp.
ACATCCATCAGAGACATGTCGGTTTTGGTCGCCGCGCTCGAGCGGCTCGCGTCGTACGATGCGCGCGCGGCGGCGGCGTTGACGGAAATCGCGGGCAACGTGGCCGCGGCATCGCTCGCCTGCGCGAGCGCGGTCTTGGCGCCCGCCAGCGACGTGGCGATCAAAAGGGCGTGGCAAGCCTTCTTGTCGAGTTTCATTGTTGTGTGCAGAGGGATGCTGGGAGAAATGGCTGACGGAAACGGATTCGGCAAAAGTGCGCCACAGACGGCAACGTTGAAGCAGCGGTGCGAACCGGGCGGCAAATGGTCTGGCGAAATCCCTTTCCGGAAAAAATCGGGTGCGAAGCGCCGGGCGACGGCGATGCAGAGTCGAACAATCGCCGGTCGCAGGCGTTAAAAAACCGCGACACCCCGTCGCGGCTGTAATATCTCGAAATATTAAACGATAATGATTCGCGTTATCAATCATGCCTGACGTCTGTCGTTGGCATGCAACAACGCAGGCACCGGCGTACTGTCCGGATAAGGACGTGAGGAACCGAGATTCGCCACGACGAACGCGGCCGCCACGCACGCGGCAACGCGCGCCTTAAATTCTTGCATTCGTTCGGGCGTTCCTTTTTAATGGAACTGGTTCCATTTCGCGTTTTGCGCCGTGTTGCCGCATGTTGTTGTGTCGCCGGCGCGTCACGACCGCGAATCAGGATCGAGGAAAGAACCAGGATTCCGCATCGCCCGTCCATTCCGGACACCCCAGTCAAGCGAGACCGTCATGCCCGATTCCACCGCTTTGCAGCACTGTTTTCCCAGCTACGACGACATTACCGAAGCCGCTCGGCTGAAATCGCCGATCCATCAGCGCGTGTCGCTGGTCGACGGCGAACTGAAACCGTGGGACGGCGCGACCAAGACCGTGTTGTCGCCCGTCTGCGTGCGCCAGCCGGACGGCGGCCTGCACCCGCTCGAGATCGGCAGCTACCCGGTGATGGGCGAGCCGGAAAGCGACGCGGCGCTCGACGCCGCCGTGCGCGCATACGACGCCGGCCGCGGCGAATGGCCGACGATGAAGGTCGAGCAGCGCATCGCGTGCATGCAGGATTTCATCCGGCGAATGGTCGCGCAGCGCGAGCAGGTCGTGAACCTGATCATGTGGGAAATCGGCAAGAGCCTGGCGGACTCGGAGAAGGAGTTCGACCGCACTGTCACCTACATGCTGCAGACGATCGATGCGCTGAAGGATCTCGACAACGCGAACTCGCGCTTCGTGATCGCCGAAGGCACGATCGGTCAGATCCGCCGCACGCCGCTCGGCGTCGTGCTGTGCATGGGGCCGTACAACTATCCGCTGAACGAGACGTTCGCGACGCTGATCCCCGCGCTGCTGATGGGCAACACCGTCGTGTTCAAGCCGCCTCAGTACGGCACGCTGCTGTTCGAACCGCTGCTCGAAGCGTTCCGCGACGCGTTTCCGAAGGGCGTGATCAACACGATCTACGCGCCCGGCGCGGTGGTCGTGCCGCACATGCTCGCATCGGGCAAGATCAACGTGCTCGCGCTGATCGGGTCGAGCAAGGTGGCCGATCACCTCAAGAAGCAGCATCCGAAGTCGCACCGCCTGCGCGCGATCCTCGGTCTCGATGCGAAGAATGCGGCGATCGTGCTGCCCGATGCCGACCTCGAACTGACCGTGAAGGAATGCCTGCTCGGCGCGCTGTCGTTCAACGGACAGCGCTGCACGGCGCTGAAGATGCTGCTCGTTCACCGGTCGATCGTCGATCGATTCCTGAAGCGGTTCACCGAGGAACTCGCGAAGATGAAGATCGGGATGCCGTGGGAGAAAGGCGTCGCGATCACGCCGCTGCCCGGCATGCACCGCACCGCCTACATGACGGAGGCGATCGACGATGCGAAGGCAAAGGGCGCACAGGTGGTGAACGAATCGGGCGGGGAGTTCTGCAAGACGCTGTTCTATCCGGCTGTCGTGTATCCGGTGTCGGAAGGCATGAAGCTCTATCGCGAGGAGCAGTTCGGGCCGATTATCCCGGTTGCGCCGTTCGACGACGTGGAAACCGCGCTCGAATATGTGACGACCTCGGATCACGGGCAGCAGGTCAGCATCTTCGGCTCGGACCCGGAGCAGATCGGCGCGCTCATCGATCCGCTCGTGAACCAGGTATGCCGCGTGAACATCAACTGCCAGTGTCAGCGCGGGCCCGATGTGTTTCCGTTTGCCGGGCGGAAGGATTCCGCGGAAGGCACCTTGTCGGTCACGGATGCGCTGCGCGCGTTCTCGATCCGCTCGATGGTCGCCGCGAAGCAGACGGAAAGCAGCAAGCAGCTGCTCGACGCCATCGTGTCGGATCACGATTCGAAGTTCCTGAATACCGGGTTCATTTTCTGACCGGCGACGCGTCCGGGGCGCGAGCCAGACCATGATGTCCTCGTCAGTATCCGCCGGGGACGAGATGCGGCACCTTGCGCGTGGCACGCCGTGACGGCTGCGGCGAACCGCGCGCATGCCGCCGTCGGGACCGGATGCGTGACGTCGGTACCGCGCGCCATTCGATGAGCCGGCGTATGCTTGATTGCCGGCATGTCATGCGCCGCGCCTCGGATCGCGTGCAAACGTTTGTTTCATGACACAGGGTAGTGAAATCATGCAGATTCGCTTCGCCCGCATCGAACGATGAAATCCGCTTCCGCTCCGCCCAAGCGGCAACGCATCTATATCCTCGACGAGAAAGACGCGCCGGTCGAAGTCTTCGACCACAGCGCGTGGTCACGCTGGATGTCCGAGAACGATCTGGTCTTTCGCCGCACGGTCCTGGACGAATCCGGCGTGACGATCACGACCCGCTTCCGCGGCGTGTCCGAAGCCGGAACCGGCGCGCCTCTTCTGTTCGTGACGCGCATCGCCGGCATGGAAACGCAGGACAACAAGGGCTATGCGGCAGGTACGCTCGACGAAGCGCTGGAGGAGCATGAACGGATCCTTCAGGACATCATTCGAAAACTGACCGGGCGATAAGTGTCATGGCGGCCGGGCCAGTCTTCGCATGCCTTGGCAGCGGCACCGTCAACGCCACGCCGCCGCCGAAAGCCTGTTTCCATTTTCATCACGCATCGCCGCCCGGACGTTCGCGCCGGCAACCGCGCGAAGCGCCGTGGATGCCGGCGACGATCGCACGCCTACCGCCCCCCGGACGCCAATCGATCGCTGCATCCGCGCCCAATCGTCGAAGGAATGGCGTATCGCCTCGGCGACGACCCGCCGCGCCCGTTCCGAACAGCGCGGCAGCGAACACGTCACGGGGTTGACCCGGTGAGCGGTCTCGATACGCGCGACCTAGAATGATTCAACTGGCACCCATGCATGGGCATGGAATCCATTGCGCCGCACTCCATCGACAGCAGCCGTCATGAACCCTCACGATGCGCGTTTCGTTCGCCCGGCACTGACCGTCCTGTGCATGGCTGCCGTTGCCATGCTGAACGCATGCGGCGGCGAAGCCTGCTTCGGATTCGATACATGTTTCAACGGGAACGGTATGCAGAGCGTCGCGCTCTCCGGGACGGCCGCGACCGGCCGGGCGCTGCCGGGCGCGACGATCGGCATCCGCTGCGCACAGGGCGCGGGTACCACGCTGTCGGACAGTGGCGGACACTACGCGATCACGTTGAGCGCCACGCTCCCCTGTGTCATCACCGCCACGTCCAGCGGCACGACCCTGCATTCGCTGGCCTTTGCCGGCGGCACGTTCAATACGACACCCGAGACCGAGTTGATGCTCGTCTATCTCGCGTCGCAGCTTGGCACGAATACCACGCGCCTGATCAGCGATTTCCCTGCCAGTTCGCACTTCCAGCAAGTGCTCGAGAACCAGTCCGACGTGCAGGCTGCGCAAGCGGCCGTCGTCGCGAATCTGCAGCAGCGCTATGCCGTCACGCTGACGACGCCGTCATTTCTGACGACACCCTTTGTCGTGGGGCAGGCCGGCGTCGACCGCGATCTCGACGCGCTGGCGGCAGCGGGGGCGATCGACGCGAACGGCATGCCGGATCCGGCTGCCGTGGCGCTGTTGTCGCAAGCGGGCGCGGCGCATCCGTTATGAAAAGGCTGGTCTGCGACGTGACGGCATCGCTTGAAACCGCTTCCCTTAACACTTGCGAGAACTCGGGCATTCACAAGCAGCGCGCGACGTGTCATATTGTGCGCTCGGCAATCGGCCGTGACAGAAACGGGTAACGCAGTGGCAATGGATGCAAGCGCGACGTTCGACGTCGAATGGGATGCCGGTCATCTGGGCTGCGGCGAGTTGCTGCTCAAGCTCCGGAACCGGCTGAAAACGATGCCGGGACAGGTCATCCGGCTGACGGCACGCGATCCGGGCGCAATCGAGGATATTCCCGCTTATTGCCGCATAACGGGGCATCAGTTGCTGCATGCCGATCCGGCCTGCGGCATTTTCGTCATCAAGGCCAAACCATGATGCTGCGCGGGGTGGCGTAGCACCAACCTTCTCCACATCACCCATCTCAGGAGCATATCTTGTCCGGAAAATTCGTGGTCAGTCTGACTCGAGGCAAAGACGACACCGACCGTGCAACGGTCGCCTTCGTGGTCGCCAATGCGGCGATCGCAAGCGAGAAGGATGTCGTCGTATTCCTGAATATCGAAGGAACGCGCCTGTCCCAGGTCGGCTATGCCGACGATATCCATGAAGCCGGCTTTGCGCCGCTCAAGGACCTCATCACCAGTTTCGTCGACGCGGGCGGCAAGATCTTCGTCTGCTCGCCGTGCTTCAAGAAGCGCGGTCTCGACGAGAACAATCTCATCCCCGGCGCCAAGATCGTCGGCGGCGCGATGCTCGTGGAATTCATGAGCGAAGCCTGCCCGAGCCTCAGCTACTGAGGCGCGCCCATGACAACTCGCAGAGCATTTCTCGCCGGCACGGCCGGCGTGGCTTCGGCATGGGCGCTTCGGCCGGCTTTCGCTCAATCGCGCAAGACCCTGCGCTGTGGCGTCGGGCCGCTGCTGCCCACCACCGATGACACCCGGAAGGCCTTCGGCCCGGTCTTCGCGTGGCTGGCGCAGCAACTGGGCGTCAATTTCGAACTGTCCGCCACGACCGACTGGGCCGGCATGGCCGTCGCGATGGGATCGGGCCAGCTCGACCTCGCGTGGATGGGGCCGTGGGGCTACGTGATCGCGAACAACGCGACGGGCTGCCAGGCGCTGGCGACGGTCAAGTATGACGACAAGCCGTTTTATCACGGCATTGTCATCGGCCGGCCGGACCTCAAGGTCGCGCGTTTCCCGGACGACACGAAGGGCATGTCGATGTCGTTCGCCGACGTGGGCTCGACATCCGGCTGGCTGATGCCGACCTGGTACGCGAAGGAAGTCTGGAAGATCGATCCGAAGACGTTCTGGAAATACACCGAGGGCGCGACGCACGCGGCGAACGAAGTGGCCGTGCAATCCGGCCATGTCGATCTCGCCACCGATTTCGACCGGAATCGCAACGCGATGATCGCCAAGGGGGTGATCAAGCCGGAGGGCACCAAGGTTCTCTGGACGTCCGATCCGTTCCCGAACGATGCGATCGTGGTGCCGAAGGGCGCATCGGCGGATCTCGCCGCGCACATCCAGGCGCTCCTGACCTCGATCACGCCCGAACAGGCGAAATCGCTGCTGCCGCCGCGCTACACAGGTTTCGTGACCGCGACGCATGCGTCCTACTCGATGATCGAGAAGGCGGGCCTGGCGGTCGGCAAGATCAAGCCGAAGGCCTGAGTGAACGCCCCGGTCCCGAACGGATCGGCAGCCGCAACCGTGTTCGCCTCGCTCGAAGCGAAGCGGGCACGGTTCGGCCTGCGCAGGCTGAAGCTGCTTGCCGTGCTCGCCCTCATCGGCGCGTTCTACGCGATGTGCTTCAGCCTCGCGCAGGTCGATCCCGCGAAGCTTGCCGAGGGGCTGCCGAAGCTCGCCGGCTGGCTTGCGCAGGCATGGCCGCCGCGTGGCGACGAGTTGCCGCTGATCGTCCGGCGTACGGCCGAGACCATCGCGATGGCGACCGTCGGCACGACCGCGGCCGCGTTGCTGGCGCTGCCGATGGCGCTGCTCGGCAGTCGCAACCTGACGCCGCTGCCGATCCTCTACTATCCCGTCCGCTGGTTCCTCAACATGCTGCGCGGCATCGACTCCTTCGTCTTCGCGCTGCTGTTCGTCGCAGCGGTCGGGCTCGGCCCGTTCGCGGGGGTGATCGGCATTGCGCTCCATACCTGGGGCAGCGCCGCCAAGCTGTTCGCCGATCATCTCGAGAACGCGGATCTCGCGCCCTACGACGCCGTGCGCACGACGGGCGCGGGCCGCTTCACGTCGATCGCGTATGCCGTGCTGCCGGACGTACTGCCGGTGTTCGCATCGACCGCACTGTTCTGGCTCGAGTTCAACGTGCGCGCTTCGACGGTGCTCGGTGTCGTCGGCGCCGGCGGGATCGGCCAGGAACTGAAAAACAGCATGGACCTGCTCGATTTCAACCGGCTGTTTACGATCATCGCGGTCATCCTGATCGTGGTCACACTGCTGGACCAGGTCTCAAACTGGTTGCGCAGGAAACTGGTGTGACATGAACGAAAGCCTGACAGTGCAACCTGCCGCGCCGCACGCAACCCGCGATAACCGCGCACCGCTGCATGTGGACCATGCCGTCAAACGCATCGACGGACACGAAATCCTGCGCGGCATCAGCTTTACGGTGCGACCGCGGGAGTTCGTCGCACTGCTTGGCGCAAGCGGCGCGGGCAAGACGACGCTGCTCCGATGCGTGACAGGCCTGACCGACGTCGACCGCGGCACGATCAGCGTCGCCGGACAGTCAGTCGCCAGCCTGCGCGGTCGTGCGCGCCGGCACGTGGCCGTGATCTCGCAGCAGTTCGATCTCGTCCGGCGGCTGTCTGCACTCGACAACGTGCTGGCCGGCCGGCTCGGTCATGTGAGCGCGTGGCGCGGTATCGCGCGCTGCTTCACGCGCAGCGACCGCCTGCTCGCGCTCGAGTGCCTCGAACGCGTCGGCCTGCTCGAATTCGCATGGCGCCGGGTCGACACGCTGTCCGGCGGCCAGCAGCAGCGCGTCGCCATCGCACGGGCGCTCGCGCAGCAGCCGGATCTGATCGTCGCCGACGAACCCGTGTCGAGCCTCGACCCCGGCAGCGGCACCGCGGTGCTGGATCTGCTGCGGGCCTGCTGCCACGATCAGGGGCTCGCGGTACTGTGCAGCCTTCATCAGGTCGGGCTGGCCGTCGAATTCGCCGACAGGATTGTCGGCCTGACGCAAGGCACGATCTCGATCGACATTCCCGCGCCGGCATTTGGCGATACGCACGCGAACGTGCTCTATCCGCGCGCCTCGGGCCGATGACAGACGGGAACAGGAACAACAGGAGTTCGAAGATGGATGCATCCGCACAACACGCCTATACGCCCGACGTCAGTTTCGACGGTGGCGATCTCGATTGCGGCAACGGCCTGTTGCTGCTGATCCGCAAGCATATCGATCCGCTCGAACGCGGCCGGCTGCTCGAAATCCGGTCCACCGAGCTGTCCGTCGAATCCGATTTGCCGGCCTGGTGCCGGATGACGGGAAACGAACTGGTCTCGTGGACCAAGGAGGGTCGGCGGCTGAGCTTTCTCGTGTCGAAGGGGCCGTTTGCGGGGATACAGGCGGAACCTGCCCGGCAGGAAGCGCGCGCGCCTGCCGCGATCGAAGTCGTGTCCGTCACGATTCCCGCCACGTTGCCGAAGCCGGCACCGGCGGCGGCGATCCGTCCGCTTTCGGTCATGGGCATCGGCAGCTGGCCGCGACCGCGCTGGATGCTGCAGGCGCTTCACGACCATACGGAAGGCCGGCTCGACGACGCGAGCTTCCAGGCCAGCGCGGACGATGCCGTGCAACTGGCCGTGGCCGCGCAATTGCGCGCGGGCGTCGACGTGGTGACCGACGGCGAGCAGCGACGCGACAGCTACGCGAGCTTCGTCGGCGGCCTGCTCGACAATTGCCAGCTGATTCCGCTGACGGATCTGCTGCCGTACGTCGACGATCCCGAGGAATTCGAGCGTGAACTGCGCGCGCTCGATGTGCCGGCGGGCGAAGTGCGCCATCCGGCCGTGTTCGGTCCGCTGGGCCGGAGCCGCCCGCTGGCCGGACAGGAATTGCACTTCCTGCGCACGGTCACGGACCGTCCTGCAAAGATCGCCCTGCCCGGCCCGTATCTGCTGACGCGGACGATGTGGATGGAATGCATCTCCGATCGCGCCTATGCGGATCGCGAAACGCTCGCGGCCGACGTCGTGCGCGTATTGCGCGAAGAGCTTGCCGCATTGCTCGCGGACGGCGCCGCACTCGTGCAGTTCGACGAGCCGGTTTTGTCCGAGGTTGCGTTTTCCGGGCCGTCGAACCAGCGCAGCTTCATGTGCGGGGCGCTTTCGGCCAAGAGCGATCCGCTCACGGAGCTGGCCTTCGCACGCGATTTGCTGAACGCGGTGGTCGAAGGTTTCCCCGAGGAGCGCGTGGCCATGCACATGTGCCGCGGCAACTGGACGGCGGACGAGAGCAAGGCATTGAGCGGCGGCTATCGTCCGCTGGCCGACACGCTCGGCAGCCTGAACGTCGGGACGCTGTTTCTCGAGCTGTGCACGCCGCGCGCGGGCGAGATGGATCTGCTGACGGCGCTGCCGGATCGCCTGCGCATCGGCGTCGGCATGTGCAACCAGAAGCATGCGCACATCGAGTCGGTCGAGGAAGTCGTGAAGCGGGGCGAGCATGCGATCAGGCTGTTCGGCAAGGAGCGCGTGCTGATCAATCCGGATTGCGGTTTCGCGACCTTCGCCGATGCGCCGGTCAACAGCAGCCAGATCGCCGAGGCGAAGCTGCGTACGCTCGTGGAAGCCGCGCGGATTCTGCGCGAGCGGCACGGCGTTTGATGTCCCGAACGGGCGTGCTCCCCGTCATTTCGACAACCTCATGTTCCCGCGGCGCGTGCATCGCGTGAACATGAGCGCCGTCGGTTCGCAACCGGAAGCGGACATCCGACACGCCAGGCCGCCACTGTCTTGCGGCCGGCAAATGGGTACACTTGCCGGCACGCCTCCACGACCGAATACAAGGGAAACCATGCCTCATCTCACGCTTGAATATACGGACAACCTTCCGCAGTTCGATGCCGCAGGCACATTGCAGGCGCTCAACGAAGCGCTCGTCGCATCCGGTCATTTCGACGAAATCGACATCAAGAGCCGTGCCGTGCGACTCGATACGTTTCTCGTCGGTACCGCGCATGCCGGCCGCGGTTTTGCATCCGTCAGACTGGCCATCCTGAGCGGACGACCGACGGAAGTGAAACAGGCGCTGTCGGCAAGCCTGCTCCATGTCCTGAAGCAGCGCCCGGGCTCGCCGGCCGGGATGCATGTCCAGCTTTGCGTCGAAATCCTGGAAATCGATCGGGAAACTTATGCGAAGGCGAGCCTCGCGCCCTGAGTCTGTCGAATACAGGGCTTGGCCAGCTCCCCAAGCCACCGGCTGATCGCCCGTCTTCGACGCGCCTCGCTACGAACCCGCCTTTCCCGCATCGCGGCAACCGCACCCGCGCGACACCGTTTCCGTCACCTTCACGCGTTCGACGACATTGCGCCACCACCGCTCGCCGCGATGCGGCGCGGCCATATTCAGCCGCTCACCCATGCGCGGCGTGGCGAGCGCAACGCCGCGCGCGGCAGTCAGCCCCGTTATCCGTTCGAACGGCTCCTGCCATCGATGCATCGCCAGATCGAACGTGCCGTTATGAATCGGCACCAGCCAGCGACCACGCAGGTCGACATGCGCCTGAACAGTCTCTTCGGGTTGCATATGGACGTACGGCCATTGAGGATCGTAGGCGCCCGTTTCGATCAGCGTCACGTCGAACGGGCCGAGGCGTTCGCCAATCGTGCGAAATCCGTCGAAATAGCCGGAATCGCCGCTGAAGAACACGCGCAGATCGCGATCCTCGATGACCCACGATGCCCACAACGTGCTGTTGCCGTCGAGCAGGCTGCGTCCGGAGAAATGCTGCGCCGGCGTGGCCGTCAGCACCAGGCCGCCAACGTCCGCGCTCTGCCACCAGTCGAGCTGACGTACCTTCGTCGCCGCGATGCCCCATTCGATCAGCCGGTCGCCGACACCCAGCGGCGTCAGGAACCGCTCCGTCGTCGCGTCGAGTGCAAGCACCGTGTCGCGATCCAGATGATCGTAGTGGTCGTGAGACAGGATCACCCCGGCCAGCGGCGGCAAGTCGGCGAGCGCGATCGGCGGCGCATGGAAGCGCTTGGGGCCGAGTCGCCGGAATGGCGACGCGCGCTCGGCAAACACGGGATCGGTCAGCCAGAAGCCGCCGCGCAACTTGAGCAGCACGGTCGAATGCCCGAGCCGGTACAGGCTGCGGTCGGGTGCCGCGTCGAGCTGCTCACGCGTCAGCACGTCGACAGGCAGCGCACCCGCCGGCACCGTGTCACGCGGCTTGTTGAGCAGCAGGTTCCACATGATGCGCAACGTCTTGCCGATTCCGTCCACGGGACGCGGCGCGACGTTGCGAAAGCGCTCGCCGTCATGCTGCGGCGACAAGCTGGACAACTCGCGCCCGCGCTGCGCGGCAGCAGAACCCGATGCACGGTGAACGAAATCAGGGAGCGACGCCATATCGGTCAATCCGGGAGAAAAAGTAGACTTGGTAGTGTAGTTCTTTATCTCAAAAAGTAAACTGTCGAGTGTAAAATTCGATCATGGATTCGAATGCTCCCCGCCAACGCCTGACCGACCGTAAACGCGTCGCCATCATCGACGCCGCCATCGAGGAATTTCTCGCGGCCGGCTACGACGCGACCAGCATGGATCGCATCGCGGCCCGAGCGAACGTCTCGAAGCGCACGGTCTACAACCATTTCCCGAGCAAGGAGGCGCTGTTTGCCGCGATCCTGCACCAGCTGTGGGACGCGAGCCAGACCGGCAACGCGCCGGCCTATCGCGCCGACGAACCGCTGCGCGGACAGTTGCTCGACCTGCTGATGCGCAAGCTGCGTCTACTGAACGACGAGGCCTTTCGGTCGCTGGCGCGCGTCGCGATCGCGGCGGGCATTCATTCCCCGGAGCGCGCGCGGGACATGGTGGCGCGTCTCGGCGAGCGCGAGGAGGATCTGACCGTGTGGATCCGCGCCGCCGCGGCCGATGGCCGTCTCGCCGCGCCGGATCCGGCATTCGCCGCTCAGCAGTTGCATGGGCTGATGAAGTCGTTTGCATTCTGGCCGCAGGTCACGATGGGGCAGCCGCCGCTCGGCGATGAAGAACAAAGGACTGTCGCGGAATCGGCCGCCAACCTGTTTCTTGCGTACTATGAGCGGCTCGAGCGCAATCCGGACAGTCGCCGCAAACAGAACTGATGCGAGCAACGGCAAGCCAGGGCGGCGCCCACGCGACGACCACAAAAACGCATAATACGGATCGTTCTGTTCAGCTTTCCTGATACCGATGAAGATGCTCGATCACGACGTGCTCGCGACCGTCGTGGCGGTCGCGGAGACCGGCAACATGACCCGCGCCGCCGAAGCGGTGAACCGTTCGCAATCCGCCGTCAGCATGCAGATCAAGAGTCTCGAGGATGCGCTGGGACGGCAGCTGTTCGTCCGCCGCCCGCGCAGCATCGTGCTGACGCGCGAGGGCGAAGTGCTGCTCGGATTCGCCCGGCGAATGCTGGCATTGCGAGATGAAGCGTGGGCGGCCGTCGTCCGGCCGGAGGTGACCGGCAAGGTCGTGATCGGCGTGCCCGACGACTACGCGTCGTCATTGCTGCCGTCCGTGCTGAAGAAGTTTTCCGCGTCGTACCCGAAGGTCGAGATCCAGGTGATCGGGCTGCCGAGCAGCGCGCTCGCGCCGCTTCTCAAGGACAGCACGGTCGACCTCGTCTGCGGCACGCGCATCAAGGGGCTGTCCGGCGATTTCGTCCGTCATGAGCCGATGGCGTGGGCGGCAATGACCAACGGGCCGCGGGTCTGGGAAGAACGGCCGTTGCCGATCGCCGTGTTCATGCCCGGCAGCGTCGCGCGCGAGAACGCGATTCGCAGCCTCGAGCGCGCGAACGTCCCGTACCGCACCTCGTATGAGAGCCCGAGCCTGCTCGGCCTGCTGAGCATGGTCGAGGCCGGCCTCGCGGTCGCACCGCTCGCGCGATGTGCGATTCCATCGCAGTTGACGGTGCTCGGCCGCTCGCACGGGCTGCCCGACCTGCCGCCGCTCGAACTGATCCTCGCGCGCAGCACGAAGTCGAAGCGGCCGCCGTGCGACTTTCTCGCGGAGCAGATCATGAATGATCTGCAACGGCAGCCGGGCCAGGCAAGCGAAGCGTGACAACGGCGCAGGCCGGCGCGAGCCCGCCCATGCGCCGGCTTCCGGCCGCAGCCGGGATGCAGAGAATGGGCCGGTCAGCCGACCTGCGCCGGTGGCGTCAGCAGCGCGCCGAGACGTTCCAGATCCACGTTTCCGCCGCTGATCACGATGCCGATGCGCTTGCCCTTGAGCTGCGCCTTGATCCGGCGCGCCGCCGCGAAGCCAAGGCAACCCGTCGGCTCGACAATCATCTTCATCCGCGAAGCGAAGAAGCCCATGCAATCGACAAGCTCCGCGTCGCTCGCCGTCAGCACGTCGTTCACGTCGCGCCGGATGATCGGAAACGTGAGGTTGCCGAGATGCTGCGTCTGCGCGCCGTCCGCGATGGTTGTCGGCGTATCGATATGGACGATCCGACCGGAGCGGAACGATTGCTGACCGTCGTTGCCCGCCTCGGGTTCGACGCCGTAGAGCAGCGCGTCCGGCGACAGCGCGCGCGTCGCGAGCGCGGTTCCGGACAGCAATCCGCCGCCGCCCAGCGGCGCGAACACCGCATCGAGCGCACCGGCTTCCTCGAACAGTTCCATGGCGGCCGTACCCTGCCCGGCAATCACGTCCGGATGATCGTATGGCGGAATCAGCGTGAGGCCATGCTGGTCGGCGAGGTCGCGGCCGATCTGCTCGCGGTCCTCCTTGTAGCGATCGTAGAACACGACATGGCCGCCATAACCCTGCGTCGCGGCAACCTTCGTCGCCGGCGCGTCGTGCGGCATCACGATCGTGGCCGGCATCTGCAAAAGCTGTGCGGACAATGCGATCGCCTGCGCGTGATTCCCGGACGAAAACGCCACGACGCCGGCCTTCCGCTGCCGCGCATCGAACTTCGACAGCGCGTTGAACGCGCCGCGAAACTTGAACGCGCCCATGCGCTGGAAGTTCTCGCATTTGAAGAACACTTCCGCGCCGAGCGCCTCGTTGACCGTGCGGGATGTCAGGACCGGCGTGCGATGCGCGTAGCCCCTGATCCGGGCCGCCGCGGCGGATACGTCATCGAACGTGGGGAGAGAAGGTGTGCTCATGAGGATGTCACGCGATGGATCGTTGAATGACCGCAGTGCGCACCGGCTGGACGGTTGCACGGCAGACGGCGGATGATCGGATCAATACATTTTGTCTCGATGTAGACATATTGTCAAACGCGTGCCGCCCGTCATTTCGCATCGTTGTACACGGTCGCACGCGACACGCCGAGATAGTGCGCGATGATCTCCATCGAGCGGCGCACCTCCAGATAACCCTCCTGCTTCAGCGCCTGCATCAGGCCGCGCCGCTGCTCGGTTTTCAATGCTTGCGGCGTGGTCGCGAGACTGACCGCGAAACGGTCGATGCGCTCGCGGATCGCCTCCGCGTTCGCCGGATCGAGCGACTCCCCGACCGGTGCGCCGCCCGCGTGGCAGAACTGGTCGAGCATGCTCTGGATGCCGCGAAAGAGCGTCACGTCGACATTCAGGCACAACGCGGCGACATAACGCCCTTCGGAATCCTTGATGCCGATCGACGTACTCTTTGCACGGCGGCCGTCGGAGAACTGATTCGGATAGTTCGACAGGATCGGCGGATAGTCGTCGTCGGCGATGCGCGCGAGACCGAGTTCGGTCGCCGGGTCGCCGACCGCCCGGCCGGAGAGATTGTTGTGGATCGCCAGAATCGCATGCTTCGGCGATCGCAGGTCGTGCACGACGACCTCCGTGAACGGCGCGAACATGTCGCCGAGCCCTTGCGCGATCTGCTTGACCTGTTCCAGCAGCGATTCCTGCTCTGCGGTGCGTTTGCTTTTTGCCATGTTAGACACTTCATCCAATGTTGAGTGCATTGTATAGAAGCGTCGTCGTGATCGGTCGTCAGGGCGGTGCGTATCCCTTCGCACCGGGATGTGCGCGCCGCGCCTCGATCCACCCGCCGCCTTCGTCCGCGTATCCGTTAGAATCACGGCACGCGCGATCTCCGATCGCCGCGCCGCCCGATCCATCGTCCACGTCGACGCAATATCACGCAAAACGGCCGCACCGCATCCATCCGCGCATCCGGGTGACGCACGCCGCGGCCGCGCAACGCCTACGCCTTCACGCCAGGCCGCGAAGGCGCCCAACCGAATCCAGCTGGAGAATGACCGTGTTTACCTGCAGAAACCAGAGCTGCCGTGCGCAGTGGGAGACGTCCGACGTCGTCATCAAGGACGAAGGGCAAGGCCTGCTGTTCCGCTGCCCGATGTGCGGCGCGCGCAACTATGTCGAGCGCTTCGACGCCGACGACGGCACGATCGTCTACGAGCAGATCGAAGGCCGTCCCTACCTCTGATCCGAGCCACGACATGACGAACCCACCGACCGCCACCCCCTTCAGCGCGCTTCCGCTCGCGCCCGCCGTGCTCGCCAATCTCACGCAGCTCGGCTACGTCGACATGACGCCGATCCAGGCGGCGAGCCTGCCGATCGCGCTCGCCGGGCAGGACCTGATCGCGCAGGCGAAAACCGGCAGCGGCAAGACCGCGGCCTTCTCCCTGCCGTTGCTCGCGCGGCTCGACCCGCGCCGCTTCGACGTGCAGGCGATGGTGCTGTGCCCGACGCGCGAACTCGCCGATCAGGTGACGCAGGAAATCCGCCGTCTCGCGCGCGCCGAGGAAAACATCAAGGTGCTGACGCTGTGCGGCGGCACGCCGATGCGCCCGCAAACCGCCAGCCTCGAGCACGGTGCGCATATCGTCGTCGGCACGCCGGGGCGGATCATGGACCACCTCGAGCGCGGCAGCCTGTCGCTCGGCGCGCTGAACACGCTTGTGCTCGACGAAGCGGACCGCATGCTCGACATGGGTTTCTTCGACGATATCGCGAAGGTCGCGAGTCAATGCCCGAAGGAGCGCCTGACGCTGCTGTTCTCGGCGACCTACCCGGACGGCATCGCCAAGCTGAGCCAGCGCTTCCTGCGCAACCCGAAGGAAGTGAAGCTCGAAGAGCGTCACGACGACAGCAAGATTCGCCAGCGCTTCTACGAAGTGACCGAGAACGAGCGGCTGCATGCCGTCGGGATGCTGCTGAATCACTATCGTCCGGTGAGCACGCTGGCGTTCTGCAACACGAAACAGCAATGCCGCGACCTGCTCGACGTGCTGCGCGCGCAGGGCTTTCATGCGCTCGCCCTGCATGGCGAACTCGACCAGCGCGAACGCGATCAGGTGCTGATCCGCTTCGCGAACCGCAGTTGCTCCGTGCTCGTCGCCACCGACGTGGCGGCCCGCGGTCTCGACATCGCGCAGCTCGAGGCCGTGATCAACGTCGATGTCACGCCCGATCCCGAAGTGCACGTGCACCGCATCGGCCGCACAGGCCGCGCCGATCAGGACGGCTGGGCGCTGAGCCTCGCGAGCATGGACGAGATGGGCCGCGTCGGCGGCATCGAGCAGGCACAGCAGCGCGACGTCGAATGGCATCCGCTGGCCGAACTCGAAGCCGGCAACCGCACACCGTTGCTGCCGCCGATGGAAACGCTGCAGATTCTCGGCGGACGCAAGGAGAAGATTCGTCCCGGCGACGTGCTGGGCGCCCTGACCGGCGACGCGGGCTTCAGCGGCGATCAGATCGGCAAGATCAACGTGACCGAGTTCTCGACCTACGTGGCCGTCGAGCGCAGCATCGCGCAAGAGGCGCTGCGCAAGCTCAACGCCGGCAAGGTCAAGGGCAAGAAGGTGAAGGTCCGCCTGATGGACGAATAAGGCGCGAGGCGCACCGATCGGTCCGGTGCGTCTCGATCCCGCCCGGCCGGCAACGATTCCCCGGGCGGATGCCGGGCACCGATGCCCGGCCGTGCGATGACGGCCACGCGCTCACGCACCACCGTTTCTTCGTACCATCGGCCGATTGCGCCGGCATGCCTGCCGAGCGCGACGGCGAATCCCTGCGCAGCACAAAGCCCGCATCCTGATGACATCGGGATGCGCATCGGCCCATGACCGATTGAGCGCGGCAGCGACTCTATTCCCCAAGTCAACGCACCGCATGCTCCGCGTCATCGCTCATCGACGACGACCGCGCACGTTCTGTACTCTTCGCTGCCATGACACGCCCGGCCATCGGCAAAGGCACGCCGATCAAGGTTGCCACGTCATCAGGCCCCATCAGGAGAACAGCGGCGGCTGTCGGGCGACACGCGGCGCCGGAGGCCAACTGTACCTTTGCGCACGATTGTCGATCGGCTAAGGTAGCCGGACGAACCTATTCGTGCGGCCTTGTCCGCACGATTGACTGACGTCCCTGTAGCCAACCAGCGAAGTGCCGGTCTCGGCAACGTAGCCGGAATTGGCGCGGGAACGGCCGTTGCCGGCCGAGCGATCTTCAACGCGTCGCCATCCCGTCGCGTCAGATCGTTCGCACACCGCGGCATATCCGAGTTGATCAATACCAACGTTTCAACTGACAGGGATCACGCCATCATGTCTGCCCTTTGCGATATCTGTAATGCCCGCCCCGCCGTCGCACGTGTCACCGTCATGGAAGACGGTGAGCGCAAGACGCTGTCGATTTGCGATTATCACTACCGGCAACTGATGCGGCATCAAAGCATGCTCAATCCGTTCGACTCGCTGCTTGGCGGTGGCGGCTCGCTGTCGCGCTTCTTCGGCGACTACGGCGACTCGGAAGGCGATGAATCGCATTTCGCCGCCGAGGTGCCGCGCGAATCCGTCGATGCAACCGACGCATTCAGCGAACAGACGATCGAACTGCTTCAGCGTGCAGCGGAAAAAGCGCACGAATTGCGCCGCACCGAACTGGATACCGAGCATCTGCTGTACGTGCTGGCCGACACCGATGTCTGCAGCGCGCTGCTGAAGGAACTGAAGCTCTCGCCGCAGGACATCAAGGCCTATATCGACGAGCACGCGCAGGTCGGCAAGGCGGATCCCGACGCGCCGATGGACAAGATGACGGTCTCGCCGCGCCTGAAGAAGGCCTTCCAGTTCGCGTTCCAGGCGTCGCGCGATCTCGGTCACTCGTACGTCGGGCCGGAGCATCTGCTGATCGGCCTCGCGGCCGTGCCGGACAGCATCGCGGGCGCGCTGCTGAAGAAGTATGGCGTGACGCCCGAGGCGCTGCGCCAGAAGGTCGTGAAGGTGGTCGGCAAGGGGGCGGAAGACGGCCGCGTCGATACGCCGACCGGCACGCCCAATCTCGACAAGTTCGGCCGCGATCTGACCGCGATGGCGCGTCAGGGCAAGCTCGATCCGGTGCTCGGCCGCGCGCAGGAAATCGAGAACACGATCGAAGTGCTGGCCCGGCGCCGGAAGAACAATCCGGTGCTGATCGGCGAGCCGGGCGTCGGCAAGACCGCGATCGTCGAAGGTCTGGCGCAGCGTATCGTCAACGGCGACGTGCCGGAAGTGCTGCGCAACAAGCGGGTCGTCGAGGTCAATATCAACTCGATGGTCGCGGGCGCGAAGTACCGCGGCGAATTCGAGGAGCGCGCGAAACAGCTGATCGACGAAGTGACGGCCAAGAAGGACGAGCTGATCCTCTTCATCGACGAACTGCACACGATCGTCGGCGCGGGACAGGGCGGCGGCGAAGGCGGCCTCGACATCGCGAACGTGCTGAAGCCCGCGCTCTCGCGCGGCGAATTGAGCCTGATCGGCGCCACGACGCTCAGCGAATACCAGAAGTACATCGAAAAGGACGCGGCGCTCGAGCGCCGCTTCCAGCCCGTGCTCGTGCCGGAACCGACGGTCGAGCAGACCATCGTGATCCTGCGCGGCCTGCGCGACAGCCTCGAAGCGCACCATCAGGTGACCTTCGCCGACGACGCGTTCGTCGCCGCCGCCGAATTCTCGGATCGCTACATCACCTCGCGCTTCCTGCCGGACAAGGCGATCGACCTGATCGACCAGGCTGCGGCGCGCGTGCGCATCAGCTCGACGTCGCGTCCGGCGGATATTCAGGAACTGGAAGCGGAGATCGCCCAGATCAAGCGCGAACAGGACTACGCATCGTCGCGCAAGCGGTTCGACGAAGCGAAGGCCTTCGAGGAGCGCATCGGCGAGAAGCAGAAGCAGCTCGACGAGAAGATGGAAGCCTGGCAGCGCAAGACCGGATCGGAAACGCTCGAAGTGACGGTGGCGTCGGTGGCGGACGTCGTGTCGCGCATCACCGGCATTCCGGTCTCGGAGCTGACGCAGGAAGAGCGTCAGAAACTCCTCAAGATGGAAGACAAGCTGCGTGAGCGCGTCATCGGCCAGGACGAAGCCGTGGAAGTGGTCAGCGACGCGGTGCGGCTCTCGCGCGCCGGCCTCGGCCAGTCGCACCGGCCGATCGCGACGCTCCTGTTCCTCGGGCCGACGGGCGTCGGCAAGACCGAACTCGCGAAGGCGCTCGCCGAAACCGTGTTCGGCGACGAGCAGGCGATCATCCGCATCGACATGTCCGAATACATGGAGCGCCACGCGGTCGCACGCCTGATCGGCGCGCCGCCGGGATACGTCGGCTACGACGAAGGCGGCCAGCTGACCGAGCGCGTGCGCCGGCGTCCGTACAGCGTGATCCTGCTCGAT
>NZ_JAHACR010000457.1 GCF_018375725.1 Burkholderia sp.
GCGTGCCGGTGCCGATCAGCAGGATGGCGCGCGGCGCCCGCATGCAGCGCCTGGATGCCGAGTGCCGTGACGGCTGCGGTGCGGCGCCCCGTAACCGTCGGACCGTCGAGGACGAAACGCGTTTCGCCGGTCGTCGCGTCGCAGGCGATGACCTGTCCATGAATCGTCGGCAATCCGCGCGCGCCGTTGCCGGGGCACACGTTGACGAGCTTGTGGATGGCGAGATCGTGCGCGCTCGACGGCATCGACAGCATCACGCCGCCCGCTTGCAGCGGCACGACCAGACGCTCGGGGCTGACGATGTCGCCGTCCGCGTATTCGACCACGGTCTGTCTCAGGACGGCGAGCAGCGCCGGATAGTCGAGCAGCGCGGCGGTGCCGGCCGCATCGAAAACGGGAGTCGGGGAGGCAGCGTTCATGGGGGCGTCGGTACACCGAATGAGCGTGGAGGGTGAGCGCTGACGCGCCCGGCGCATCGCTGACAGATTGGATAGCGTTTGACGGCCAGCGTGGATCGAATCTATACCAATGAATGCGCCAGCCGCAAGTCAAAACGCCGTCATCGAGACAATTTTGGTTCTAATATCTGTCCACGATATCGGATCTGCGCGATATCAGACCACTTGACCGCGCATGCGGCTCAGGTATCGTGCGAACCCGTTCCCCCATTACCCGACGATCCGGCAGGAGCATGACGATGACGTCCGCGCGTCCCGAGTTTCAGGATGGCGGCTTCAGGCCGCTGCAAATCTACGAGCAGGTCGCCGAGAAAATTCGCGACGAGATTCGCGCGGGGCGCTACGCGCCCGATTTCCGGCTGCCGTCCGAGCGCGAGCTGGCGGCGCTGTTGACGGTCGGCCGTCCGGCCGTGCGGGAGGCGATCGGCGCGCTGCAGAACGAAGGGCTTGTGTATACGAAGCGCAACTCCGGCACCTACGTCGTATCGGCGCCGCTTGAGGTGCTCGCGCAAACCGGGGGCGCGCGCAGCGCGGCCGAGGCGGATGTCAGCCCGACCTCGACGCTCGACGTGCGGCTGATCCTGGAGCCGGCCGATCGCGCGCCTCGCGGCCGCGAAGGGCCAGCCCGACCGTGTCGCGGAACGCTATCTCGCGCAGATGGAAACCATTACCGATATCGACGATCCCTGCCAGCGCGCGCTGTGGAACGAGAGCGACCGGCTGTTCCATCGGCAGCTCGCGCTGATGACGGGCGATGCGCTGATCGTCAGGATCGCAGACGAAGTCGCGAAGACGATGGACGAGCCATTGTGGAAGCGCCTGAAGGACGACGGGATCCATGACGCGGGCCGGATCCGGCTCTACGTGTCCGAACATCGGCTGATCTACGAGGCGATCGTCGACGGCGATGCGGACGCCGCAGCGTTCTATGTCGAACAGCATATCCGGCGCGTGCGGCGGGACATCGCGCCGAAGTGATCGGCGGCGCGCGGCACCCCGCGCGCGCCATGCACGGGACGCCGGCGGCCGGCACGGCGGACCGCCCGGCGAGTTTTGGTACGATGCACGCTTTTCAGCAGAACCTTCATCCGCGTGAATCGCCGAAACGTGTCGTCAGTGCGTGACCTGTGTGCCAAATGGGCCGCGCGCGCCAAGCCTCTTGTGGCCGTTGCTGCCGCGCCGGTCAAGCGCATCCTTGCCTTCGTCTGGTTCCATCTGCGTCACCCGACGCGCCGCAGTGTCGCGCTCGCCGTCGTCGCCGTGCCGGCGCTGTTCCTGCTGTACGTGCTGGCGCTGATTCCGTTCACGCCGGGCATCGGCGACATTCGCAAGGCGCGGGTCGATCAGCCGGCGCAGGTCATGTCGGCCGACGGCAAGCTGCTCGCCGAATTCAAGCCCGCGAACCGCGAATGGGTGCCGCTCAAGCAGATCTCGCCGAAGATGGTGGATGCGCTGATCGCGACCGAGGATCACCGCTTCTACGAGCATCACGGCCTCGACTGGAAGCGCACCGCGTCCGCCGCGTTGCGCACGTTTTCCGGCGACCGGCAGGGCGGCTCGACGATCACGCAGCAGCTCGCACGCAACCTGTATCCGGACGAGATCGGCCGCGCGCCGACGCTCACGCGCAAGCTCAAGGAAGCGATCACCGCACTGAAGATCGAGGCGGTGTACAGCAAGGACCAGATCCTCGAAACGTACCTGAACACCGTGCCGTTCCTGTACAACGCGTACGGCGTCGAGATGGCCGCGCGCACGTACTTCGACAAATCGGCC
>NZ_JAHACR010000050.1 GCF_018375725.1 Burkholderia sp.
CGAGCTGGATCGGCTGCGCTGTTCAACCTGCGCGGCGCGGACGTCAACTTCAACCCGGTGTTTGTCGCGCATGCGCTGATCGGCGTCGATCGCGTGACGCTGTTCGTCGCCGACGGCAAGGTGTCGCCGGCGCTGACCGCATCGCTTGCGCGCGACGGCGTCGACGTGCGTCCGTACGATGCCGCGCCGGCGGCGCTCGCGTCGCTGCCCGACGGCACGGCATTGCTGATCGATCCGCGCCGCGTGACCTACGGCACGCTCGAGGCGGTGTCGAAGGGTGTGACGCTCGTCGAGGCGGTCAATCCGTCGACGTTCGCGAAGTCGCGCAAGACGGCCACCGAGATCGAGCACGTGCGCGTGACGATGGAGCGTGACGGCGCGGCGCTCGCGGAATTCTTCGCGTGGTTCGAGCAGGCGGTGAACCGCGAGACGATCACCGAGCTGACGATCGAGGAAAAACTGACGGCTGCACGTGCGCGGCAACCGGGCTATGTATCGCCGAGCTTCGCGACGATCGCCGGCTTCAACGCGAACGGCGCGATGCCGCATTACCGCGCGACACCGGAATCGCATGCGACGATCGCCGGCGACGGCCTGCTGCTGATCGATTCCGGCGGCCAGTACGTCGGCGGCACGACCGACATCACGCGTGTCGTGCCGGTCGGAGCGGTCAGCGATCTGCAGCGGCGCGACTTCACGATCGTGCTGAAATCGATGATGGCGCTGTCGCGTGCGCGTTTCCCGCGCGGCATCCGTTCGCCGATGCTCGACGCGATCGCCCGCGCGCCGATGTGGTCGGCCGGGCTCGACTACGGTCACGGCACCGGCCACGGAGTCGGCTACTTCCTGAATGTGCACGAAGGCCCGCAGGTCATTTCGCACTACGCGCCGGCCGAGCCGCACACCGCGATGGAAGAAGGGATGATCACGTCGATCGAGCCGGGCGTGTACCGCCCCGGCAAGTGGGGCATCCGGATCGAGAACCTGGTCGTGAACCGCGCGGCGGGACAGACCGAGTTCGGCGACTTCCTCGCGTTCGAGACGCTGACGCTGTGCCCGATCGACACGCGCTGCGTGCTGATCGAACTGTTGCATGAAGAGGAGCGCGCGTGGCTGAACGCGTACCACGCGACTGTGCGCGAGCGGGTCGGCAGGCATGTGAGCGGCGATGCGAAGGCATGGCTGGAGGCACGCACGCAGCCCATTTGACGCGCCGTGTGGGTCGCGCGTTCGAGCGGTCAACCTGAGGGGAAGAGCATGGCGGACGTGGCAGTCATCGTGATCGATATGCAGCGCGGTCTGGTGCAGCGGGCGACGCCCGCGTACCGGCTGGACGATGTGGTGACCGGCATCAACCGGCTGACGGAGGCGGCGCGCGCGACGGGCGCGCCCGTCTGTTTCGTGCAGCATGACGGCGACGCGGACGACGACGTCGTGCCGCACACGCCGGGCTGGGAACTGCATGCCGGTCTCGTCGTCGCGGACGGCGACTGGCGCATCCGCAAGCGCATGAGCGATTCGTTCCACGAGACGCCGCTTGCCGGGATGCTCGAGCGCAGCGGCATCCGCACGCTGCTGCTGTGCGGCTACGCGACGGAGTTCTGCGTCGATTCCGCCGCCCGTCGCGCGGCGCTGCTCGGCTACCGGACAACGGTCGTGTCCGACCTGCATACGACGAACGAGCGTGCGCACCTGTCCGCCGCCGGGATCGTCGCGCATCACCATCACATCTGGGCGAACAACACGCTGTCGGGTAACGCGGTGACGCCGCGTCCGCTTGCCGACGTGCTCGCCACGGAGTTCGCATGACGATCAGGGCGGTCGTATTCGATTTCGGCGGCGTGCTGATCGATTGGCGTCCCGAATATGTTTACAGTCAGCTGATTCCCGACGAGGCCGAGCGCCGCTGGTTCCTCACGCACGTGTGCGGCATGGACTGGGTGATCAGGCAGGATGGCGGGCAGACGATCGAGGAGGGCACCGAGCAGCTTGTCTCGGCCTTTCCGGCGCATGAAGCGCTGATCCGTGCGTTCTATGCGCGCTGGCACGAGATGATCGGCGGCGTGCTCGACGAGGGCGTGGCGCTCGTCGAACGGCTCGACACGCAGGGGATGCCGCTGTTCGGGCTGACGAACTGGTCGGCGCAGACGTTTTCGTATGCGTGGGAACGCTTTCCGGTGCTGCGACGTTTCAAGGATATCGTCGTGTCGGGCCGCGTGAAGCTCGTGAAACCCGATCCGGCGATCTACCGTGTGATGCATGCGCGGATCGAGCCGCATTTGCCGGGCATCGCACCGCAAGAGCTCGTTTTCATCGACGACAACGCGAACAACGCCGCCGCCGCCACGGCGCTCGGCTGGCACGGCATTCACCATACGAGCGCGGCGGATACCGAAGCTCGGTTGCGCACACTCGGCGCGCTCGCCTGACTGACGGCGGGCAGGCGGCCCGAACCAGAAAGAAAAAAGCGGGCGCAGGGCCCGCTTTTTCGTGGCCGCGCGAGCGACGCCGCGCGGCCATGCACTGCCGGATCGCCGGTCAGCGGCTGATCGGCTTGTAGCGGATGCGCTTCGGCTTCGCCGCTTCTTCGCCCAGGCGCGCGCGCTTGTCGGCCTCGTACTCCTGGTAGTTGCCGTCGAAGAACACGACCTGCGAATCGCCTTCGAACGCGAGGATGTGCGTCGCGATCCGGTCGAGGAACCAGCGATCGTGCGAGATCACCATCACCGAGCCGGCGAATTCGAGCAGCGCATCTTCGAGCGCACGCAGCGTTTCGACGTCGAGGTCGTTCGACGGTTCGTCGAGCAGCAGCACGTTGCCGCCCGCGATCAGCGTCTTGGCGAGGTGCAGACGGCCGCGCTCGCCGCCGGACAGGTTGCCGACGTTCTTCTGCTGGTCGCCGCCCTTGAAGTTGAAGCGGCCGATGTACGCGCGCGACGGCGTTTCGTACTTGCCGACCGTCAGCACGTCGGCGCCGCCGGAAATTTCCTCGAACACGGTCTTCGTGCCGTCGAGCGCGTCGCGGCTCTGGTCGACATACGCGAGCTTCACGGTCGGGCCCATCACGATCTCGCCCGAATCCGGCTGCTCCTTGCCCGTCAGCATCCGGAACAGCGTCGACTTGCCGGCGCCGTTCGGGCCGATGATGCCGACGATCGCGCCGGCCGGGATCTTGAAGCTCAGGTCGTCGATCAGCATGCGGTCGCCGAACGCCTTGCTGACGTTCTTGAACTCGATCACTTCATTGCCGAGGCGGTCGCCGGCCGGAATGAAGATTTCCTGCGTTTCATTGCGCTTCTGGTATTCCTGGCTGCTCAGTTCCTCGAAGCGGGCGATACGCGCCTTCGACTTCGCCTGACGGCCCTTGGGATTCTGGCGCACCCACTCCAGTTCCTTCTTGATCGCCTTCTGGCGCGCCGATTCCGACGCCTCTTCCTGCTTCAGGCGATCTTCCTTCTGGTCGAGCCAGCTGCTGTAGTTGCCCTTCCACGGAATGCCGTGGCCGCGGTCGAGTTCGAGAATCCACTCGGCCGCGTTGTCGAGGAAGTAGCGATCGTGCGTGACGGCGACGACCGTGCCCGGGAAGCGCGTCAGGAACTGTTCGAGCCACTCGACCGATTCGGCGTCGAGGTGGTTGGTCGGCTCGTCGAGCAGCAGCATGTCTGGCTTTTCGAGCAGCAGCTTGCACAGCGCGACGCGGCGCTTTTCACCGCCCGACAGGTGCTCGATCTTCGCGTCCCACGGCGGCAGGCGCAGCGCGTCGGCGGCCACTTCGAGCTGCTGCTCGGGGCTGCCGCCGTCGCTCGCGGCCAGGATCGCCTCGTATTTCGCCTGCTCGGCGGAGAGTGCGTCGAAGTCGGCGTCGGGCTCGGCATAGGCCGCGTAGATTTCGTCGAGCTTTTTCTGTGCCTGGAAGATATCGCCGAGGCCTTCCTCGACCGCTTCGCGCACGGTCTTGGTCGGATCGAGCTGCGGTTCCTGCGGCAGGTAGCCGATGTTCAGGTTCGGCATCGGCGTCGCTTCGCCTTCGATGTCCTTGTCGACGCCCGCCATGATGCGGATCAGCGTCGACTTGCCCGAGCCGTTCAGGCCGAGCACGCCGATCTTCGCGCCCGGGAAGAACGACAGGGAAATGTCCTTCAGGATCTGGCGCTTGGGCGGCACGATCTTGCCGACCCGGTTCATCGTGAAAACGTATTGGGCCATGTGCTTGAGAAAGTCAAAAGTTGAGGCCGCCGCGCTGCGTGACCGCATGGCGGCGTCGGATGATTCGGTCTGGAGTGTGCCGCGTGTCGTGCGGCGCGATCGCCGCGTATCGGCGGCGCAGGCGGCTATTGTACTTCGCCGCGGGGGACGGCTGGCGCGATGACCGGATGCAACGAGGTTGGGATGCCGTTGCAGGGCGGGGCGTGTCGCATTGCGTCCTGAGGCTGACGCGGGCGATGCCACATGCGGCTGCGGCGAAGCAGCGCGGCAAGGCGCGGCGGCGAACGGGCTTGTGCCGGACAGCAGTCCGCGCCACGTCATCGGCCGGAACGGGCGGCCTGTCCGCGGCGCGGGAAATCGTCTTGCGCAGAGCAACTGTTGTATCGATTAACGTCGATGCAACAAGTGGTTCCGTCGAGACCGATCAATTGGTTCTTAGTGAAGGGCCATCCGATGCTTACACTGGAACACTTTGAAGGCGGCTGGACGCCACGCCGACGGGAGGACGTCGCGGCATGTGTCCAGTGTGACCGGTGATTTTTTGCACACGCGGTCGGCGCACGCAGTTCGCGGATTGGCGTTCCGCACGCTTCCCGATCGACAGCGGGCAGGGCATCCGGCAGGCGCGCGATGCACGCAGCGCGATGCCCGGTTCGACAACAATAACGATGCGAACGCCGCCTTCACGCCATATCCGGTTGTACCGGAACCGTTTTTTGGAGGGAGACATGAAAGGTAGTCAGACAGGCCTGGGTACTGGCCTGAAGCAGCGTCACGTCACGATGCTGTCGATCGCGGGCGTGATCGGCGCGGGGTTGTTCGTCGGCTCCGGCCACGCGATTGCGGAAGCCGGACCGGCAGCGCTGATCGCCTATGCGATCGCAGGCGTACTGGTCGTGCTGGTGATGCGCATGCTCGGCGAAATGGCCGTCGCGCATCCGGACAGCGGCTCGTTCTCGACCTATGCCGATCGTGCGATCGGCCACTGGGCAGGCTTTACGATCGGCTGGCTGTATTGGTGGTTCTGGGTGCTGGTGATCCCGATCGAGGCGACCGCTGCCGCGACGATTCTCCACGCATGGTTCCCCGGTACTGCGACGTGGATCTTCGCGCTTGGCATCACGTCGGTGCTGACGCTGACCAACCTCTTTTCCGTCAAGCACTACGGCGAATTCGAATTCTGGTTTGCGCTGGTCAAGGTCGTCGCGATCGTCGTGTTCCTGTGCATCGGCGGTGCGGCGCTCGTCGGGCTGCTGCCGGTGCCGAACGTATCGGGCGTGTCGAATCTGTTTGCGCACGAAGGCTTCATGCCGAAGGGGGCCGGTGCGGTGCTCGCGGCGATGCTGACGACGATGTTCTCGTTCCTCGGCACCGAGATCGTGACGATCGCGGCCGCCGAATCCGACAACCCGCGACGCCAGATCGTGCGGGCGACCAACTCGGTGATCTGGCGCATCACGCTGTTCTATCTCGGCTCGATTCTCGTCGTCGCGGCGATCGTGCCGTGGAACGATCCGCTGCTGCCGACGCACGGCTCGTATCAGCGCGCGATGGAACTGATCGGCATTCCGCACGCGAAGGCGATCATCGACGTGATCGTGCTGGTGTCGGTCGCGAGCTGCCTGAACTCGGCGCTGTACACCGCGTCGCGGATGCTGTTCTCGCTGTCGAAGCGCAAGGACGCGCCGGCGTTCCTGCACCGCACCGATTCGACCGGCACGCCGCGCGCGGCGGTGCTGGCATCGACCGCATTCGGCTTCCTGACCGTGATCGCCAACTACCTGATGCCGGAACACGTATTCAGCTTCCTGCTCGCGACGTCGGGCGCGATCGCGCTGCTCGTCTATCTCGTGATCGCCATCTCGCAACTGCGGATGCGCAAGACGCTCGAGGTGAGCGGGGCGGATCTGACGCTGCGGATGTGGATGTTCCCGTGGCTGACGTGGGCCGTGATCGTGTTCATTTGCGGCACGCTGACGGTGATGCTGGTGAGCGAGGATCACCGGATGGAGATCGGGGCGACGGCGTTGCTTGCGCTGATCGTGCTGGCTGCCGCATGGCTGAACAAGCGCGACCGCGAGGCGCAGGCCGGCGCGGGGCAGCGGGTGTCGGTGACTTGATGCAGTGGGCGGGCGGGTGCGCGAGCGCCCGTCAGCCGCAATCCGGAGATGTGCCCGGAAACGCTATTTGGTAGCTGTCGCCCATTGTCGAGGACTGACCCAGTGACCTGCCGGGCGATTTTCGGACCAGTTGAAACCAATGCGATTCGGCCACATTCGAGTCTGGCCTACCTGACGCCCAACGAGTTTAAGCAGCGGTATTGTTCAACTGAAGCAACCGAGGCCGTTCTCCAAGATTGAAGTGGCCCGAAGAAACCAGGCAGGTCAAGACGCAAGATTGAAATCGGATCGGTATGATTTTTATCGAACCATTCGGATTGGACATGAGGCGGTGAGCCGAACGTGAATCCGTTGAAAGTCCCAGAAGCATGGAAGGCGGTTATTTTTGTATTTTTCCGGGAATGCGACGGGCGGCAGTCGCGCAGCCTGATTTGCAACAAAAAAGCCCGCAACCCGAAAGGGTTTGAGATGAACCCCGAAAGTTGGACGGTTCAAGAATGCCAGGCCAACAAGGGCTGAGTTCTGTACTGCACAGGACTCGGCCCTTTTAGTTTCAGCCGGCCTCGCTCATGCTCGATACCCGCCTCACGCCGCTGGAGCGCAATGGATGGCAGGTTCTGTGCATGCTGCGTTCGGCAGAAAACATCAGCCCGCTGGCGAACCGGGGGCAGTTGCGTCGCTATTTTGCCTCCACCCCGCTGGGACAGCGGGCCGGGTCAGAGGGACTGTTTACCCCGTCGCGATCTCACTGCATCAACGACCGCTTGCAGGACTCCACGGGAATCCGAGAGCGAACACGTATCATGTGGATTCTTTCGCACTGTTTGCTCCGCGACTTTCTCGTGCCACAGTCTTCGCCTTCCCCTTCCCCCTCCCGTCCTCCGGTCATCGTCTGGTTTCGCGACGATCAGCGTCTCGCCGACAATCCCGCGCTCGAACATGCCGTTGCCACGGGCCACCCTGTCGTGTGCGTGTATGTCCACGACCCTGAGCCGCTGAATATCCGGCAGCCCGGTGCCGCAGCACGCTGGTGGCTGCGCGAATCGCTACATGCGCTCGATACCGCGCTCACGGCACTGGGCGGAAAATTGACTGTGCTTCGCGGTCCGGAACGGCGGGTGATCGAAGACTTTGCCGTGGAAATCGGCGCGAACAAGGTGTTCTGGAATCGCAGGTATTCCGCAATGCAACGCGAAACCGATACCGCGATCAAATCGGCACTGAAAGAACGCGGCATTTCGGTGTTGACCTTCAACGGCCACCTGCTGCGCGAACCATGGACCGTGGCCACGCGAGACGGCCGCCCGTTTCAGATTTTCAGCGCATACTGGCGCGCGGCACGCAAGGAATACGCTCCCGAAGTACCGCGCCCGATGCCGCAACGCGTCGAATTCTATCCAGTGCCGGAAAACGTGACGGCACGCGTGAAGGATCTGTCCGCACTGGCGCTTCAACCCTGCGCGCCCGACTGGGCCGGCGGGCTACGCGAAACATGGCAATGCGGCGAGCAGGCAGGACAACATCAGCTGGATTTGTTTCTGGCGAGTGCGCTGGCACGTTACTCCAGCGAACGGGACATCCCTGCGATGCACGTAACCAGCCGCCTGTCGCCGTATCTCCGCTTCGGCAATCTCTCGGTTCGGCAGGTATGGCATGCGGTGCTGCTGGCGACGCGCACGAGTCACTGCACCGGCAACCCACGAACTGCATCCATCGCGGATGCCAGTGTGGGCAAATTCCTCGACGAACTGGGTTGGCGCGAGTTCTCGTACTATCTGCTCTATCATTTTGCGCCGCTGCATCAGGTGAATTTCAAACGGCAATTCGACGCGATGCCGTGGCGTGCCGATGCCCGGGAACTTCGCGCCTGGCAGCGCGGCGAGACTGGCTATCCGCTTGTCGATGCCGGCATGCGCGAACTCTGGCGGACAGGCTGGATGCATAACCGGGTGCGTATGGTGGCCGCATCGTTTCTCGTCAAGCATCTGCTCATCGATTGGCGGGAGGGGGAGGCCTGGTTCTGGGACACGCTCGTGGACGCGGACGAAGCGAGCAACCCCGCAAACTGGCAATGGGTGGCCGGCAGCGGTGCGGATGCGGCGCCGTACTTTCGCATCTTCAACCCCGTGCTGCAGGGCCAGAATTTTGACCCGCAGGGCGACTACGTGCGGCACTGGATACCTGAACTCGCGGGCTTGCCCGGTTCATCTATCCATGCGCCATGGCACGCACAGCCTGCACAGCTGGCGTCCGCTTCAGTTCGGCTCGGCCATGATTACCCGTTACCGGTGGTGTCCCACCAGGAGGCGCGTGAACGGGCGCTTAAGGCTGTGGAAGGACTGCGCGAGCATGCGCGTTGAGTGACGGATAGCACCGGCTCAAATTCATCCGGACGCAGCATGGGGGACGCCTCGCGCCCTCCTTCAAGCGTTCGAACGTCATGTCACGCGGGGGGCGCGCGAGGCGATGATGGACTTCCTGTCTTCGTCAGGCCCCACGGCCACCCTCGTCAGCGGTATCGGAAGATCCGTTTTTTCTGTGCGACGTGTTCCCGTCGTCTTGCGGACCATTCGGCATGAGGTTCTCCGGGGGACGTTCGGGCGAATGATCTGCCTAGCCGGTGATTCGCATCAGCGATGCAACGTAGGTTCTCGGAGGCCGTCAATGGCGGATGACGGCGTGCGTGCGATGAACGGCCATTAGCGATGGGTGGCTACTGTGACTCGCGTGTCTATGGGGCGAATGCGAAAGTGGGTTTTCGGGCATCGTTGGACTCCACTGTGGGGAGAAATCCCCCCACGGTTGAACACGCGTAACCCCAACGATACCCCCGATTTTTCCAGATGCGGATCAACAATAGGCAACCTCAGTAAGCCGTATTTCAATCACAATCCATTGATTTGAAATGGAATGCATTGCCTGACAAGCGCTACTGAGGCCCACTGAGTTCCACGAAAAATCGTCAGACGTTAAACAGGAAGTTCATCACGTCGCCATCGTGCACGACATATTCCTTGCCTTCCGCGCGCATCTTGCCGGCTTCCTTCGCGCCTTGTTCGCCCTTGAACGCGATGAAGTCGTCAAACGCGATCGTCTGTGCGCGAATGAAGCCGCGCTCGAAGTCCGTATGGATCACGCCGGCCGCCTGCGGTGCGGTATCGCCGATATGGATCGTCCATGCACGGACTTCCTTCACGCCCGCGGTGAAGTACGTCTGCAGGCCGAGCAGCTTGAAGCCCGCGCGAATCACGCGATCGAGGCCCGGCTCATCCATACCCATGTCGGCGAGGAACGCTTCCTTGTCCGCATCGTCGAGATCGGCGATTTCCGCCTCGATCGCCGCGCACACCGCCACGACCGGCGAGTTCTCCGATTCCGCGTACTTGCGCACCGCGTCGAGGTGCGGGTTGTTCTCGAAGCCGTCGTCCTTCACGTTCGCGACGTACATTGCCGGCTTCGCCGTGATCAGGCAGAACGGCTTGAGCAGCGCCTGCTCGTCGTCCGACAGCGCGAGGCCGCGCACCGCCTTGCCCTGGTCGAGATGCGCGCGCACCTTCTCGAGCACCGCGGCGAGCTTCACCGCTTCCTTGTCGTTGCCCGACTTCGCGGCCTTCGAGTAGCGCGTGAGCGCCTTCTCGACCGTCCCGAGGTCGGCAAGCGCGAGCTCGGTGTTGATCACTTCGATGTCGTCGATCGGGCTCACCTTGCCGGCGACGTGGATGACGTTGTCGTCCTCGAAGCAGCGCACGACGTGCGTGATCGCGTCGGTTTCGCGAATGTTCGCGAGGAACTGGTTGCCGAGGCCTTCGCCCTTGCTTGCACCCGCGACGAGGCCCGCGATGTCGACGAACTCGACGACGGCCGGCACGATGCGTTCGGGGTTGATGATTTCGGCGAGCGCCTTCAGGCGCGTGTCAGGCACTTCGACGACGCCGACGTTCGGCTCGATCGTGCAGAACGGGTAGTTTTCGGCGGCGATGCCGGCCTTGGTCAGCGCATTGAACAGGGTGGACTTGCCGACGTTGGGCAAACCGACGATGCCGCATTTGAGGCTCATGGGATCCTTCGAATGGGTGAAGCGGCGCAGCCGGGCGGAGCGCGGCGGCGCGGGACAAGGGGGGGCGGCCGTCGCGCTGCGACCGGCCGGCTTTCAAAGGCGCTATTGTACCGTGCCGCCGGGCCGGTTTCCGCCTGCCGACCGTTCGGCAGCCTCCGCCGGCGCCGGGCGCAGCCGTTCCTCTGATTTCGCGCAAAGTCCCGGCCGCATAAGGGTTTGGCCCCGCGGCTATAATGCCCGCCATGACTGCCCACCATACTTTTGACGTCGCCGTGGTCGGCGGCGGGCTCGTCGGCAAGACGGCCGCGCTCGCGTTGACCCAGTCCGGCTACAAGACCGCGTTGCTCGCCCAGGCCGCCACGCCGCGCCCCGCCAATCTCGCCTTCGATACACGCGTCTACGCGCTGTCGTCCAGTTCGCAGGCGCTGCTCGAGCGGCTGCGCGTCTGGCAGGCGCTCGATCATGGCCGGCTCGCACCGGTCTATGACATGCGCGTCTACGGCGACGCGCAGGCCGAGCTGCATTTCTCCGCCTATCAGGCATCGGTGCCGCAGCTCGCGTGGATCGCCGAGTCGTCGATGATCGAAACGTCGCTCGACGCCGCGCTGCGCTTCCAGCCGAACCTGACGTGGTTCGACGCGCGCGCACAGGGCCTCGACGTGCGCGACGAGGCTGCCATGCTCACGCTGTCGTCCGGCCAGGTGCTCGAAGCGAGCCTGATCGTCGGTGCGGACGGCGCGCATTCCTGGGTGCGTTCGCAAATGGGGGCCAAGGTCGAGCGCCGCGATTACCGGCAAACCGGCGTCGTCGCGAACTTCAAGGCGTCGCTGCCGCACCGCGAGACGGCGTATCAGTGGTTCCACGAAGGCGAGGTCGTCGCGTTGCTGCCGTTGCCGGACGGCCACGTGTCGCTCGTCTGGTCCGCGCACACTGCACATGCGGATGATCTGCTCGCGTACGATCCCGCGCGGCTCGCGGCGGAAGTCGAGCGGGTGTCGCACGGCAAGGTCGGCTCGCTCGAATGCGTGACGCCCGCGGCGGGTTTCCCGCTCGCGCTGCAGACGGTCGACAAGTTGATCGCACCGCGTGTCGTGCTGGTCGGCGATGCGGCGCATCTGATTCATCCGCTGGCGGGGCAGGGGATGAACCTCGGCCTACGCGACGTCGCGGCGCTCGCCGATGCGATCGCGCACAAGGAAAGCTTCCGCGACCTCGGCGATACGGTGCTGCTGCGCCGCTACGAGCGCTCGCGCCGCGAGGACATCCGCGCGCTGATGGTCGCGACCGACGGCCTGCAACGCCTGTTCGCGGTGCCCGGCTCGTTCGCGAAGGCCGTGCGCAATGCGGGCATGGCGTTTGTCGGCGCGCAGCCGCTCGTCAAGCGCCTGCTCGTGTCGGCGGCGCTCGGCTGAACGAACCTTCGTGCGCTGCCTCGGTCGGATAGGTTCCCGTTACGGCGTACACTGTGACGTGCATTCCGATTGAGCTGAAGGAAGAACCGAATGAAAAAAACGATCCGGATCGCCTCGCTGGCGCTGGCCGTCGCCGCGGCGACCCTTGGTTGTACCGCGCAGGCCGATCAGACCACCGACAAGCTGAAAGCCACGCTGCAGAGCCGCCTCGGCAGCGATGCGCCGATCAAGAGCGTGTCGAAATCACCGGTCGCAGGCCTTTACGAGGTCAACCTCGGCACGCAGATCATCTACAGCGACGCGGCGGGTGACTACGTGATGCTCGGCGATCTGGTCGATACGAAGAGCCACAAGAACCTGACCGAGGCGCGTCTCGCGGAAATCAACAAGATCGATTTCGCGAGCCTGCCGGTCGCGAATGCGATCAAGGTCGTCAAGGGCAACGGCGCGCGCAAGATCGCCGTGTTCTCCGATCCGAACTGCCCGTACTGCAAGAAGCTCGAAACGACACTGCAGTCGATCGACAACGTCACGGTCTACACGTTCCTGTATCCGGTGCTGTCGCCGGATTCGACCGCGAAGTCGAAGGCGATCTGGTGTGCGGCCGATCGCGTGAAGTCATGGGAAGGCTGGATGCTGGACCATCGCGCGCCGGCGAATGCCGCCAACTGCGACACGAGCGCGCTCGACAAGAATCTCGCGCTCGGCCGCGGGATGAACGTCACCGGCACGCCGACGATCTTCCTGCCGGACGGCCGCCGTTTGCCGGGCGCCGTATCGGCCGAGCAGCTGAATCAGGCGCTCGCTTCGAGCAAGTAACATGCCGCGGGCCGCCAGGTCCGCCGACGAGGGGCGCCCGTGGTTCCGGCCCGGCGCCTCTTGTCGTTTCCGCCGCCGTTTTCCCGACCGACCTTCACGATGAAAAAGCCGATCCGCTATTCGATTGCTCCGAAAGATCCCGCCGCGCACCTGTTCGAAGTCACGGTGACGGTCGACGAACCCGATCCCGCCGGGCAGCGGTTTTCGTTGCCGGTGTGGATTCCCGGCAGCTATCTCGTGCGCGAGTTCGCGCGCAACATCGTGACGCTGCAGGCATTCAACGATGCCGGGCGCAAGGTGCGGATCGCCAAGACCGACAAGCACACGTGGCAGGCCGCGCCGGTGAAGGGCGCACTGACGTTGCGCTACGACGTTTATGCGTGGGATCTGTCCGTGCGGTCCGCCTATCTCGACGACAGCGGCGGCTTCTTCAACGGCACCGCGGTGTTCCTGAGCGTCGCCGGCCAGGAGGATGCGCCATGCGACGTCGATATCGTGAAGCCGAAGGACACGGCGTTTCGCCACTGGCGCGTCGCGACCGCGTTGTCCGAGGCGCGCGGCACGAAGCGCTACGCGTTCGGCGCATACCGCGCGGCGAACTACGACGAGCTGGCCGACCATCCGGTGACGATCGGCGAATTCGCGCTCGCGACGTTCGACGCGCACGGTGTTCCGCATGACATCGTGATCGCCGGACGCGTGACGCAGCTCGATATGGAGCGCCTCTGCGCGGACCTGAAGCGCGTGTGCGAAGCGCAGATTGCGCTATTCGAGCCGAAGTCGAAAAAGGCGCCGATGGATCGCTACGTGTTCATGACGCTTGCCGTCAGCGACGGCTACGGCGGCCTCGAGCATCGCGCGTCGACCGCGCTGATCTGCAATCGCACCGATCTGCCGGTGAAGGGGCGTCCGGAGACGTCGGAAGGCTATCGCACGTATCTGGGCCTGTGCAGCCACGAGTATTTCCACACGTGGAACGTGAAGCGCATCAAGCCGGCCGCGTTCGCGCCTTACGACCTGACGAAGGAAAACTACACATCGCTGCTGTGGCTCTTCGAAGGCTTCACGTCGTACTACGACGATCTGATGCTGGTGCGCAGCGGGCTGATGTCGCAAGACGAATACTTCGCGGCGCTCGGCCGCACGATCGGCGGTGTGCTGCGCAGCCGCGGCCGCCTGAAGCAGAGCGTCGCGGACAGCTCGTTCGACGCGTGGATCAAGTATTACCGGCAAGACGAGAATGCGACGAACGCGATCGTCAGCTACTACACGAAGGGTTCGCTCGTCGCGCTCGCGTTCGATCTCGCGATTCGTGCGCAGTCGCGTCACCGCAAGTCGCTCGACGACGTGATGCGGCTGCTCTGGCAGCGGTACGGCCGCGACTTCTATGCGGGCAAAGCGTCGGGCGTCGGTGAGGACGAGGTCGAGGCGCTGATCGAGGAAGCGACCGGCGTCACGCTCGGCCGCCTGTTTGCCGATGCGGTGCACGGTACGCGCGACCTGCCGCTCGCCGAGTTGTTCGAGCCGTTCGGCGTGACGCTCGCGCCGGATCCGGGCGCGAACGGCGCGCAGTCGAAACCGTCGATCGGCGCGCGCCTGCGCGGCGGCGCGGACTGCACGCTGGCGGCGGTCTACGAGGACGGTGCTGCGCACAAGGCCGGCCTGTCGGCCGGCGACACGCTGATCGCGATCGACGGCCTGCGGGTGACGGGGACGAATCTCGATGCGCTGCTCGCGCGCTACCGGCCGGGCGACAAGGTCGAACTCCATGCGTTCCGGCGCGACGAGCTGCGCACCGCGAAGCTGAAACTGGATGGCCCGGAGATCCTTCGCTACAAGCTCACGGCGCAGCCGAAGCCGGCGGCGCAGCGCACGGCGCGCGAAGGCTGGCTGAAAGGCTGAGCGGGGCGGCTTTCCTGAATCGGGGCGAGATCGTGGATTGTTCTGTTACTGCAACAATCCGTCGCCCTGAACCCGCTTTTTCGCGACGAAGCGGACACGCACAATGGCGTCACTCGCGCTGCTGAAGCGCAAACTCTCTCGGAGCCTGACATGACGACCATTCTGCAAATCAATTCCGCAGCGCGTTCGCAAGGCGCGCAATCCACGCTGCTCGCCGACGAGCTGACGGCAAAGCTGCAACAATCGAACCCCGGCGCGAAGGTGGTGGTTCGCGATCTGCTGGCCGACGCGCTGCCGCACCTCGACGAATCCGTGCTCGGCGCATTCTTCACGCCGGCTGACCAGCGCAGCGCGGAGCAGAATGCGATCGTCGCGAAGAGCGATGCGCTGATCGCCGAACTGCGAGCCGCCGACATCGTCGTGATCGGCGCGCCGCTGTACAACTTCGGCGTGTCGTCGCAGCTGAAGTCGTACTTCGACTGGATCGCACGCGCAGGCGTGACGTTCCGCTACACGGAAAACGGCCCGGTCGGCCTGATCGAAGGCAAGAAGGTGTATGTGGTGTCGGCACGCGGCGGCAAGTATGCCGGCACGCCGAACGACAGCCAGACGCCGTTCCTGCGTTCGTTCCTCGGTTTCCTCGGCATGACCGACGTGACCTTCATCTTCGCCGAAGGCCTGAACCTGGGGCCGGATGCGCAGAGCGCGGGCCTGGCCAGCGCACGTGAGGCGATCGCCGCCGCGTGACGCCGGTTCCGGCGGGCTGCATGTCCGCCGGCGAATAAAAAACGCCGCGTACCGGAAGGTGCGCGGCGTTTTTGCGTTCAGCGGACGGCTGGCGCGAAGCGGCGTGCGTTACGCGAGCGTCGCGGCTTCGTCCGGCAGCCGCCAGTCGATCGGCGTGCGGCCCTGCTCGACGAGATAGTCGTTCGCGAGCGAGAAGTGACGGCAGCCGAGGAATCCGCGATGGGCGGAAAGCGGCGACGGATGCGGCGCTTCGAGCACGTAATGCGCCTGGGTATCGAAGAGCGCGCGCTTCGCCTGCGCGTGTGCGCCCCACAGCATGAACACGAGCCCGCGATGGCGACGCGCAAGTTCGCGGATCAGCGTGTCCGTGCATTGCTCCCAGCCGCGTCTGGCATGGCTTGCAGCCGCGCCCCGCTCGACGGTCAGCACGGTGTTGAGCAGCAGCACGCCCTGGCTGGCCCACGTGTCGAGGCAGCCGTGACGCGGCGTGGCGTGGCCGAAGTTCGCGGCGATTTCCTTGAAGATATTGCGCAGCGACGGCGGCGGCTTGACCGCCGGCGGCACCGAGAATGCGAGACCGTGCGCCTGCGGCGTGCCGCGGTCGTCGCCGTGGTACGGATCCTGGCCGAGGATCACGACCTTCACGTCGTCGGGGCGCGTCAGCCGCAACGCACGGAATACGTCGGTCGGATAGACGGTCTTGCCCGCCGCGCGCTCGTCGTCGACGAAGCGGCACAGGGGGGCGTATGCGTCGCTGTCGACGAACGGCTGGAGCACATCGCGCCATTCGGCCGGCAGCGCGTCGAATTGCGCGGCGAGATGCAGGACGCTGTCCGGCGCGTGCGGTGCGTCCGCCAGCGCGGCAGACGCGACGGGCGTGACCGATGCCGCCGGTTTGACGGGCTCCGAAGGCGCGGGCGCGGCCGGCTCTGGATCGTCGAAAAGCGACGCCTGCTGCGGCATGCGGGAAGAATGTCGGGTTGCCATGCGTCGATTATTGCGCGCGCAGCCGGTAGCCGCGCTGCGCCTTGCTGAGGTTGTCGGGCGCGAGTCCGGGCAGCGCGCGTTGCAATTCGCCTGCAAGCGCCTGCAGCGCCCCTTCGTCGCCGTCGATCAATTCGAGTTCGATCTCGCTGATCGGTTCGCGGCGGGTTTCCTGGCCGACCTGCGCGACGATCTCGCCGATGTCGACCGCGGCTTCGACGGTCGCGCCTGCCACGGCGATGCGCCACAGCGTGCGCGAAAAATCGGTGCGGAACAGCGCCTGCAGGGCGGGCGCGGCGGCGCGCAACGCAGCCGCGGCTTCCGGCACGTCGCATGCGGCGACAAGCGCGTCGATCTCGAGCGCATCGCCCGCGACGGGCAGCTCCCATTCATGCCGGCAATGCAGGCCGCTTTCTGCCGTGCCGACCGTCTTGAACGTCTGCAGCCAGCCTTGTGGCGCGCGGCGCACGCGCACCGCGCTTTTCGAGCGCGCGAGCGCGAGATCCGGCGTGTCGAAGTACACGTTGGCCAATGCGATCTCGCGGCCGGCGTCGCCGGTGCGCTCGGCAAGGAAGCGTCGTGCCGCATCGGCCTGATCCGCCGGCAGCGCCAGCTTGATTTCCGTTTCGATCGCCATCAGAAGAACATCCGCGCGAGTTCGGTGCCCGGGTGTTCGGCGCGCATGAATGCCTCGCCGACGAGGAACGTGTTGACGTTCGCCGCACGCATCGCATCGACGTCGGCGCGCGACAGGATGCCCGATTCCGTCACGACGATCCGGTCCTGCGGAATCATGTCGAGCATGCCGAGGGTTGTCTGGATCGTCGTCTCGAACGTGCGCAGGTTGCGGTTGTTGATGCCGATCAGCGGCGTCCTGAGCGTCAGCGCCTGTTCCATCTCGTCGCGGTTATGCACTTCGACCAGCACCGCGAGCCCGAGCGAATGCGCATACGCTTCGAGATCCTGCATCAGCGGCGTATCGAGCGCGGCGGCGATCAGCAGGATCGCATCCGCGCCCATCGCGCGCGCTTCGAGGATCTGGTATGCGTCGACGATGAAGTCCTTGCGCAGCACCGGCAGCGTGCAGGCCGCGCGGGCTTCTTCGAGATAGCGCACGCTGCCCTGGAAAAACTGCTCGTCGGTCAGCACCGACAGGCACGCGGCGCCGTGCGACGCATACGAGCGCGCGATGTCGGCCGGCACGAAGTGCTCGCGCAGCACGCCCTTCGACGGACTGGCCTTCTTGATTTCGGCGATGACGGCTGCATCGCCGGCTGCGTGCTTCGCACGGATCGCGCCGACGAAGTCGCGCAGGTCGCGCACGGACGCGTCCAGCTTCAACGCCTCGAGCGGCGTGATGCGCATGGCTGCCGCGACTTCTTCGCGCTTGACGGCAATGATTCGTTCGAGAATGTCGCTCATGAATGAGATCTCTGCTTGATTCGGATTCGAATTCGAAAGGGCGGATCAGCGCTTGAACTGCTGCGTAAACCGCACCAGTTCGTCGACCTTCGCGCGCGCCCGGCCGCTTGCGATCGCCTCGCGGGCGATCTGGATGCCGTCGGCGATCGACGCCGTGACATTCGCCGCATACAGCGCCGTCCCGGCGTTCAGCGTGACGATCTCGCGCGCGACGCCCGGCTGGTTGTCGAGCGCGCCGAGCAGCATCGCGCGCGATTCGTCGGCATTTTCCACCTTCAGCGAGCGGTTCGACACCATCTGCAGGCCGAAGTCCTCCGGATGGATCTCGTATTCGTGCACTTCGCCGTCGCGCAATTCGCCGACGAGCGTCGCGGCGCCGAGCGAGACCTCGTCCATGCCGTCCTTGCCGTAGACGACGAGCACGTGCTGCGCACCCAGCCGCTGCATCACGCGGACCTGGATGCCGACGAGATCGGGGTGGAACACGCCCATCAGCTGATTCGGCGCACCGGCCGGGTTCGTCAGCGGGCCGAGAATGTTGAAGATCGTCCGTACGCCGAGCTCGCGCCGCACCGCGGCGATGTTCTTCATCGCGGGGTGATGGTTCGGCGCGAACATGAAGCCCATCCCGGTCTCGGCGATCGATGCCGCCACCTGTTCCGGCTGCAGGTCGATGTTGACGCCGAGCGCCTCGAGCACGTCCGCGCTGCCGGACTTGCTCGACACGCCACGGTTGCCGTGCTTCGCCACTTTCGCGCCGGCCGCGGCCGTGACGAACATCGTCGCGGTCGAAATATTGAACGTGTGCGAGCCGTCGCCGCCCGTGCCGACGATATCGACGAAGTTCGAGTTGTCCGCCACCTGCACGTGGTTCGCGAATTCGCGCATCACGGTCGCGGCGGCGGTGATCTCGCCGATCGTTTCCTTCTTCACGCGCAGGCCGGTGATGATCGCGGCGGCCATCACCGGCGACATGTCGCCGCGCATGATGAGCCGCATCAGATGCAGCATCTCGTCGTGGATCTGTCCCGAGCGATGCA
>NZ_JAHACR010000051.1 GCF_018375725.1 Burkholderia sp.
GGCTCGCGTACGAAGGCGCGCTGGAGCAGTTGCTGGACATTGTCCTGCGCGACCGGACCTACGGCGACGACCTCGGCCGCAAGACGATGATTTCGGTTTTCGAGCTGGCCGGCGACCACCCGGAGCTGGTCGCGGCCTGGCGCCGCAAGCTGAGCATGGCGCTCAACTGAGGCGAGCGATTCGCGCGGCCGGCATGCTGTGCCGGCCGTCGGCGCCCCCGCCGCGCGCGTCACCGCCGCACGCGGTGCCTTACGCTGCCGCGCGTGCGGCGATCGCCCGCAGCGCATGCGCGGCCGCCGCGAAGCCGAAGCTCGCGGTCACGCACACGCTCGAGCCGAAACCCGCGCAGTTGAGCCCCGCCACATGCGCAGCCGCGGACGGTTCCGTGCCGTCCTCGATGTCGCATGCCGCGGCTTCCGGATAGATCAGCGGTTCGTCCGAATACACCGCGCTGACCTTGAAACGCGCCTTCGGCCCGCGCGGAAAGCCGTGCTGCTTGCGCAATTGCGCGCGCACCTTCGACAGCAGCGGATCCTGGATCGTCAGCGCAAGATCGTCGATGCGGATCCGCGTCGGGTCGAGCTGGCCGCCCGCGCCACCCACCGTGACGAGCGGCTGGCCGCGCGCCACGCACCATGCGATCAGCGCGACTTTCGTACGCACGCTGTCGATCGCGTCGATCACGTAGTCGAAGCCGCCGCCGAGCAATGCGTCGAAATTGTCCGGCTCCGCGAAATCCTCGATCCGGTTCACGCGGCAAGCGGGATCGATCAATGCGATCCGCTCGGCCATCGCATCGACCTTCGGCTTGCCGTAATTGCCGTCGAGCGCATGGATCTGCCGGTTGGTGTTGCTTTCGGCGATGTTGTCGAGGTCGATCAGCGTCAGTTCGCCGACCGCCGTGCGCGCCAGCGCCTCGGCCGCCCACGAGCCGACCCCGCCGATCCCGATCACCGCGACATGCGCGCGCTCGAACGCAGCAAGCGCCGGCGCGCCATACAGCCGCGCGATACCGCCAAAGCGCCGCGCGCGATCCACGTCAAGCTGGTTCAATGGGCTCGGGGTAAGATCGGAACTGTTCGGGGCAGCAGTGGTAAAGGACATGGCGGCGCGGAAATCGTGAATCGTGCAGCCCTCTATTTTGCCTGATCGCCGCGCCCCCACACGCCACTTGCATACACGATTCTTCCGCCCTCGCTATACTGACCCCAGATTGAAGCGTTCGCATAACACATGACGACTCTCGCCGATCTCCGCATCAACTATTCGCGTGCTTCGCTCGACGAAGCCGACGCCGCTCCGAACCCCTTCGCCCAGTTCGACCGCTGGTTCAAGGAGGCGCTCGACGCCAGGCTCCCCGAGCCGAACACGATGACGCTCGCCACCGTCGGCGAAGGCGGCCGCCCGTCCGCCCGCATCGTGCTGATCAAGGGCGTCGACGAACGCGGATTCGTGTTCTTCACCAATTACGAGAGCCGCAAGGGCCGCGATCTGGCGGCCAATCCCTACGCAGCGCTGCTGTTCTACTGGATCGAGCTCGAGCGCCAGGTTCGGATCGAAGGCCGCATCGAGAAAACGAGCGCCGACGAAAGCGACCGCTATTTCTCGTCGCGCCCGCTCGGCTCGCGCATCGGCGCATGGGCGTCCGAGCAGAGCGCGGTGATCGACAGCCGCGCGACGCTCGAGGCGCGCGAAAAGGAGATCAGCACACGCTTCGGCGACGATCCGCCGCGCCCGCCGCATTGGGGCGGCTACCGCCTCGTACCCGATTCGATTGAATTCTGGCAGGGCCGCCCGTCGCGGCTCCACGACCGTTTGCTGTATACGCGCGACGCCGCGTCGCCGCACGGCTGGACGATGTCCCGCCTGTCGCCGTAAACGCCGGACTGCACGGCCGCCGCACGTATTCGCGGTATCCGGATGCCCGCTTCGCGAGCGGGCGCCGGTCGAGAAACCTGGCTGTATTCGATTCAACGAACAACGGAGATTGCTAATGTTCTGGGAAAAGAAGCTGGCACAGTGGGCAGACGAAGTGCGGTCGAAAGCGAACATACCGGCACGGCTCGTGCTGTGGAACGGCGAACAGCACGATTTCGGCACGTTCGCCGCGCCGCAGGTCACGCTGAAGGTCAACAACGCGTCGGCGCTCCCGCTCCTGCTCGAGCCGAGCCTCGACAATCTCGGCGAAGCCTACGTGAAGGGCAAGATCGATATCGAGGGCAAGCTGTCCGACATCATCGACATCGGCTATTCGCTCGCACGCAGCACGGCGTCGAGCGCAGGCAAACTCGCGCGCGTGGCGCGCTACTTCAGTCACACGAAGAGTTCGGACAGGAAGGCGATCCAGTACCACTACGACGTGTCGAACGACTTCTACAGGCTGTGGCTCGACGAGAACATGGTCTACTCGTGCGCCTACTTCGAGAACGGCGACGAAGACCTCGCCACCGCGCAGATCAAGAAGATCGACCACATCCTGACCAAGATCCAGCTGCAGCCGGGCCAGCGCCTGCTCGACATCGGCTGCGGCTGGGGTGCGCTGGTGCTGCGCGCGGCGGGCAAGTTCGGCGCGCGCTGTGTCGGCGTCACGCTGTCTCAGAATCAGTTCGATCTCGCGACCGCGCGCGTCAAGGCCGCCGGACTGCAGGACCGGATCGAGATCCGCCTGCAGGATTACCGCGAAGTCGAAGGCCAGTTCGACCGCATCACGAGCGTCGGCATGTTCGAGCACGTCGGCCGCAAGAACCTGCCGCTCTACTTTTCGCGCATCCGCGAACTGCTCGTCGACGACGGCGTCGCGATGAACCACGGCATCACGTCGAGCGACGCGGACAGCGGTGAAACAGCGCTCGGCGGCGGCGAGTTCATCGACCGCTACGTGTTCCCGGACGGCGAGCTGCCGCACATCGGCCTCGCGCTCGAGGCGGCGCAGCGCGCCGGGCTCGAGGCGGTTGACGTCGAAAGCCTGCGGCGGCACTATGCGCGCACGCTCGACATCTGGACCGAGAACTTCGAACGCAACGCCGAGGCGGCCAGGAAGCTCGTCGACGACGAAAAATTCCGCATCTGGCGCGTCTATCTGGCCGGATGCGCGTATGCGTTCGAACACGACGACGTGTCGATCTTCCAAATCGTGTGCCGCAAGGCCGGGCGCAGTGCGAAAACGCTGCCGTGGTCGCGGCGCTATATGTACGAACACGCGCTGCCGCGCTAGGCGGCGCTCTACGCACGGCATGCATGGGTGACGGCAGGACGCGGCGCAATGCGCCGCCCGACCGTCGGCGGGACGATCCGGAACGGGCGTCCGCCGACGGACAATTCGATCTGTTCGGTGCGGGATCCGCCGGCCCGGGCTCACTTCCCTCGAAGGACGGCGACACACATCGCGCATCCCGCGACGACACCCTGCGCGCCCGGGCGGACGCGAGCGGTGCGGCACAAAACAAGGCAACCGCACCGCTCCCGCCGGCGCGCATCGCACGCGAACGCCGCGTAACGGTCCGCGAAGATGCGCCGCCCGGCGGCCGGGCGGCGTCGCCGCAGGACATGCCGTCGACCGGCATGCTCTGGGACGAATCTGCGCTGCCTTCGTCCGGACAGACCCAACGCCGACGCGGCGTGCCGCCCGCCCCCATTACGCCGGACGTTGCCGCTGCCGCCGCCGCGCTCCCTGCCCACGTTCGGCTCGGTACGTCGTCGTGGTATTTCCCCGGCTGGAACGGCATCGTCTACGACGGCGATTTCGCACCGACCAAGCTGTCGCGCGAAGGGCTCGAAGCCTACGCCGCGCATCCGCTGCTCAAAAGTGTCAGCCTCGACCGGTCTTTCTACGGACCGCTTTCCGTCGCCGATTACCTGCGCTATGCGCAACAGGTGCCCGACGATTTCCGGTTCGTCGTCAAGGCGCCGGCGTCGGTCACCGATGCGGTCGTGCGCGGCCGGCGCGGCGAGCCGGCCGGACCGAATCCGACCTTCCTCGACGCGCGCATCGCCACCGACGAATTCGTCCGGCCATGTCTCGACGGGCTCGGCAAGAAAGCCGGCGTGCTGGTGTTCCAGTTCTCGCCGCTGCCCGACACGCTGCTCGCCGATCCGGCGGCCTTGATCGACCGGCTGAGCGCGTTCTTCACCGCGCTGCCGCCGCTGCCGCCCGAGCCGGACGGCACGCGCTACGCGGTCGAGATCCGCGATGCGAGCCTGCTCACGCCCCGCTTTATTCGCGCGCTCGCCGCACTGGGCGTGCGCTACTGCGTCGGCCTGCATGCGCGGATGCCCGACCCGCAGCGTCAGGCGGCCGCGCTCGCTCTGCTCGACGGCGACGCGCCCGGCCCATTGATCGTGCGCTGGAGCCTGCATGGCGGCTTCAAGTACGAGCAGGCGAAGGCGAAATACGAACCGTTCGACCGGCTCGTCGACGAGGATCCGGACACCCGCGCGGCGCTTGCCGAACTGGCCGCGCGCTACGCGCTGGCCGGACAGCCGGTCATCATCACGATCAACAACAAGGCCGAAGGCTCCGCACCGCTGTCGTGCATCGCGCTCGCCCGCGAGATCGCCGCCGCGTGCGTACAAATGCGCCGCGGCAACGCGTAGGAGCGGCTCACGTCGGCAGAAAGCGGCACCCAGCGCCGTTCCGCTCTCCCCACGCAGCTCACGCGCCGCGCGACTTCAGCCGATGAGCGAACTTCCGGCGGAATTTCGCGAGCTTCGGCCCGATCACGACCGCGCAATAGCCCTGCCCCGGATTGCGCGCGTAGTAATTCTGGTGATAAGCCTCGGCCGGCCAGTAGTTGCCGTTCAGCGGCTCGACCTGCGTGACGATCGGCGCCGCAAAGACCTGCTCGCCCGCCAGCTCGCGGATCACGTCGAGTGCCGTGTCGCGCTGCGCATCCGAATGCGTGAACACGACCGACCGGTATTGCGTGCCGACGTCGTTGCCCTGCCGGTTGAGCTGGGTCGGGTCGTGCGTCGCGAAGAAGATCTCGAGGATCTCGCGATAGCTGATGCGGGCCGGATCGAACGTCACATTGACGACCTCCGCGTGACCGGTGTCGCCGTCGCACACGTCGCGATAGCCCGGATTGTCCGTCTGGCCGCCCGCATAGCCCGATTCGACCGCCGTCACGCCGTCGACATCGAGAAACACCGCTTCCGTGCACCAGAAACATCCGCCACCGAGGGTGGCCACTTCGCTTGCCGCTTGGTTCATCGCTGCTCCTTGAATGTGCGTTGCGCGCCGCGCGCGGGTCGCGCCCGAATGCACCGCTCCGACACGTCGCACCGGCCCGGCCGGCGCGATTCCGCTAGAATCGGGCCATTCGTCCAAATTTCCAGACTGACCGCCTTGTCGCCTTTCTCCTGCTTCGCCCGCCGCGCGACCCGCGCGCATGCTTTGTTCCGGACGGCCGCCCGATGAGCCGCGCGACCCCGCCGAATTTCGATGCCGCCGCGTTCCGGATGGCGCTCGGCCAGTTCGCGACCGGCGTGACCGTCATCACGACGCGCGCACCGTCCGGACAGCTGATCGGCATCACCGCGAGCTCGTTCAATTCGGTGTCGCTCGACCCGCCGCTCGTGCTGTGGAGTCTTGCGCACAGGTCGGCGTCGATGCCGGTGTTCCGCAGCAACAGCCACTATGTGATCAACGTGCTGGCCTCGTCGCAACTCGAACTGTGCAAGCGCTTCGCCACCTTCAAGGGCGACCGCTTCGAAGGCATCGCGCACGCGGCCGGCAATTCCGGCATGCCGGTGCTCGACGGCGCACTCGCCTGGTTCGAGTGCCATAACCGCAGCCGCTACGACGAAGGCGACCATGTGATCTTCGTCGGCGAAGTCGAACGCTGCGGCGTCCATCCCGACGCGGCCGGCGCCGCACCGCTCGTGTTCCACGGCGGCGGCTTCCACGGCCTCACATCACTTTGATCGCCCCGATGCGCGCCAGTGCCACCGGCGCGCCCGCCTCGTCCTTCAACGTCTGCAGCACGATGTTCGAACGGATGTCCATCACGCCCGGCGCCTTGTACAGACGGTTCAGCACGAAATCCGAGTAGTGCTTGAGGTTGTGCGCCAGCACCCGCAGCAGATAGTGGCTCTCGCCCGTCACGACGAACGCGCCCACCACTTCCGGCCATTCACGCAGCGCCTCGGCGAAACGCTCGTGCCATTGCGTCTGCTCGTTGCGCATCGACACCTGCACGAACGCCTCCAGCTCGAAGCCGAGCAGCTCGCGGCTCAGGCAGGCGCGGTAGTGCTCGATCACGCCCTGCTCCTCCAGCAGACGCATGCGCCTCAGGCATGCGGACGGCGATAGCGAGATCCGCTCCGCCAGATCGAGGTTGCTGATTCGGCCATCCTCCTGCAGTACGGCGAGAATCCGGCAGTCGGTGGCATCGAGCGTGATCGCGTGCATTTTTGGTCTCCGTTTTCCCTATGCTTCGAATTATCTGCCAATCCCGCGGATTGTCCATGCCTATTTCGCAAGCACTTTCTGCGACTGTCCACCTATCATGCGAAGCATCCATTTCCTGTTTCGCAACTGCATGGTCAAGCTCTGGGACATCTCGCCGCCGGTCGACCCCGCCACCCCCGTGTGGCCGGGCGACACGCCGGTTTCGGTCGATCGCGTCTGGCGCATGGAAGCGGGCTCGCCCGTCAACGTCGCACGCCTGACGCTGTCGCCGCATACCGGCGCGCACGCCGACGCACCGCTCCACTACGACGCCGACGGTGCGGCGATCGGCGCCGTGCCGCTCGACGCCTATCTCGGCCCGTGCCGGGTCATTCACTGCATCGGCGCGTCGCCGGTCGTGCGGCCCGCGCACATCGCGGCAGCGCTCGACGGCGTGCCGCCGCGCGTGCTGCTGCGCACCTATGCGCAAGCGCCTGCCGCGCAATGGGATCCGAATTTCTGTGCGGTCGCGCCGGACACCGTCGATCTCCTCGCCGATCTCGACGTGCAGCTGATCGGCATCGACACACCCTCGCTCGACCCGCAGGCATCGAAGACGATGGATGCGCACCGCCGCATCCGCGCACGCGGGATGGCGATCCTCGAAGGCCTCGTGCTCGACGACGTGCCCGCGGGCGACTACGAACTGATCGCGCTGCCGCTCAGGCTCGCGACGCTCGACGCCAGCCCGGTGCGCGCAGTGCTGCGCGCGCTGCCCGACCGTACTGCCTGACTTCCATTACCGACCGTTCACATGATGATCAAGACCCGTGAAGATGCGCTCGCGCTCGACCGCGACGACCCGCTCGCCCGACTGCGCGACCAGTTCGCGCTGCCCGAAGGCGTGATTTATCTCGACGGCAACTCGCTCGGCGCGCAGCCGCGCGCGTCGGCCGCCCGCGCGCAAAGCGTGATCGGCGCGGAATGGGGCGAAGGCCTGATCCGCAGCTGGAATACCGCCGGCTGGTTCGCGCTGCCGCGCCGCCTCGGCAACAAGCTCGCGCCGCTGATCGGCGGCGCGCAGGACGAGACGGTCGTCACCGATACGATCTCGATCAACCTGTTCAAGCTGCTGTCGGCCATGCTGCGCTACCAGGCGGCGCGCGCGCCGGAACGTCGCGTAATCGTGTCGGAGCGCTCGAATTTCCCGACCGACCTGTATATCGCGCAAGGCCTGATGGCGCAGCTGGGCGAGGACTACGAACTGCGCCTGATCGACGATCCCGCCGATCTGCCCGGCGCCCTCGGCGAGGACACGGCGGTCGCGATGATCACGCACGTGAACTACCGCACCGGCTATATGCACGACATGCCTGCCGTGACGCAGCTCGTCCAGCAGGCGGGCGCGCTGATGCTGTGGGATCTCGCGCACTCGGCGGGCGCAGTGCCGGTCGACCTGAACGGCGCGCAAGCGGACGGCGCGGTCGGCTGCACCTACAAGTACCTGAACGGCGGCCCCGGTTCGCCCGCGTTCGTCTGGGTTCCCAGGCGCCATCACGCGCATTTCGAGCAACCGCTGTCCGGCTGGTGGGGACATCGCGCGCCGTTCGCGATGCAGCCCGAGTTCGTGCCCGATCCGGGCATTGCGCGCTTCCTGTGCGGCACGCAGCCCGTCGTGTCGATGTCGATGGTCGAATGCGGGCTCGACGTGTTCCTGCAGACCGACATGCATGCGATCCGCCGCAAGTCGCTCGCGCTGACCGACGCGTTCATCGCGCTCGTCGAGTCGCGGTGCGCAGGCCACGCGATGAAACTGGTGACGCCGCGCGCGCATCATCAGCGCGGCTCGCAGGCGAGCTTCGAGCATCCGCACGGCTTCGCGGTGATGCAGGCGCTGATCGCGCGCGGCGTGATCGGCGACTACCGCGAACCGCACGTGCTGCGCTTCGGCTTCACGCCGCTCTATACGCGCTTCGTCGACGTGTGGGATGCCGTCGAAACGCTGCGCGACATCCTCGACACCGGCGCATGGCAGGCGCCCGAATTCGCCACGCGGGGCGAGGTGACCTGATCCCCGGCGCCGGCGCGCGATGCGTGCGCCGGGCCGATGCCATTCATTCCTGGGAGACAAGTCGTGAATTCTGGTCATATGCAGCCGCCCGGCAACGACGCGCCGGCGGGTTGTCCGTTCTCGGGCGCGCGCACGCAGCACGAAGGATCGCACGTGCCGGGCGACGCCGGCGATGCCGCCAGCTGGCACAACGCGCAGCTCGATTTCTCGAAGTCGATGAGCTACGGCGATTATCTGTCGCTGCAGTCGATCCTGAATGCGCAGCATCCGCTGTCGCCGGATCACAACGAGATGCTGTTCATCATCCAGCACCAGACGAGCGAACTGTGGATGAAGCTCGCGCTGTTCGAACTGCGCGCGGCGCTCGACGCCGTCCACCGCGACGCGCTGCCGCCCGCGTTCAAGATGCTCGCACGCGTGTCGCGCATTCTCGAGCAGCTCGTGCAGGCGTGGAACGTGCTCGCGACGATGACACCGTCCGAGTACTCGGCGATGCGGCCGTATCTCGGCCAGTCGTCGGGCTTCCAGTCGTATCAGTACCGTCAGCTCGAATTCCTGCTCGGCAACAAGAATCCGCAGATGCTGCATCCGCACGCGCACCGGCCGGACATCCTCGCGCAGGTGCGCGCCACGCTCGAAGCGCCGCCGCTGTACGACGAGGTGATCCGCCTGCTCGCACGGCGCGGCTTTCCGATCGCGGCGGCACGGCTCGAGCGCGACTGGACGCAGCCGACGCAGCACGACGAAACGGTCGAGGCCGCGTGGCTCGAGGTGTACCGCAACCCGCAGCAGCACTGGGAGCTGTACGAGATGGCCGAGGAACTGGTCGATCTCGAGGACGCGTTCCGCCAGTGGCGCTTCCGGCATGTAACGACCGTCGAACGCATCATCGGCTTCAAGCAAGGCACCGGCGGCACGAGCGGCGCGCCGTATTTGCGCAAGATGCTCGACGTCGTGCTGTTCCCCGAGCTGTGGCACGTGCGGACGACGCTATAACGCACGCGATACGCCCGCCGTCACGACGACGTGCGGGCCAGCTCCTCCCTTTCGCGCGCCACCGACTGCGCGCGCGAAGGGCGCTGACGCCCTCTCCCGACCGGCCGCCGGTTCACGCCTCTTCCCGCGCGCCACCGCAGCACAGCATCGAAACCCTGCACTGCCATCTTGACTTCCGGCCGCCCGAAAACGATCATTCGCTCATACAACGAACAAATGATCAATCGCGGCTGCTTGCGGCCGCCAGGAGACATCCGATGAGCGAGCCGTCCACCGCCAGTCCGCCCGTGCTGCTGCATATCGGCGCGGGATCGTTTCACCGCGCGCACCAGGCGTGGTATCTGCATCGCGTGAATGCGGCCGCGCCGGTCGACGAACGCTGGTCGCTGACCGTCGGCAATATCCGCGACGACATGCACGCGACGATGGAGGCGCTCGCCGCGCAGCACGGCGCCTACACACTCGAAACCGTCACGCCGCAAGGCGAGCGTGCGTACGAAACGATTCGCGCCATCGCCCGCGTGCTGCCGTGGACCGCCGATCTCGCCGCGCTGATCGATGCCGGCGCCGATCCGGCCTGCCGGATCGTGTCGTTCACCGTTACCGAAGGCGGCTACTACCTCGACGAACATGACCGTCTCGACATCGCGAATCCGGATCTCGCGGCGGATCTGCAAGGCGCGCGCACGACGCTGTACGGCGCGCTCGCCGCACTGCTCGCGGCGCGCATGAAACGCGATGCCGGCCCGCTCACGCTGCAAAGCTGCGACAACCTGCGCAGCAACGGCGCGCGCTTTCGCGCGGGGATGCGGGAATTCCTCGAACGACGCGACCAGCCTGCGCTGCTCGACTGGTTCGACACGCACGTGACGTGTCCGAGCGCGATGGTCGATCGGATCACGCCGCGCCCGACGGACGACGTAAGCGCGCGCGTGCGCGCGGCGACCGGTGTCGACGACGCATGACAGGTCATGGGCGAATCGTTCATCCAGTGGGTGATCGAGGATCGCTTTGCGGCCGGCCGCCCCGCGTGGGAGCGCGCAGGCGCGGCGCTCGTCGACGACGTGCATCCGTACGAGGAAGCGAAGATCCGCATCCTCAATGCAACCCACAGCTGCATCGCGTGGGCCGGCACGCTCGGCGGCCTCTCGTACATCCACGAGGGCACGCACGATCCGGCGATCCGCCGCTTTGCGCACGACTACGTGACGCAGGACGTCATCCCGTGCCTGAGCCCGAGCCCGCTCGATCTCGCCCGTTATCGCGACGTCGTGCTCGAACGCTTCGGCAACCCTTACATCCTCGACACGAACCAGCGCGTCGCCGCCGACGGCTTTTCGAAAATCCCCGGCTTCATCGCGCCGACGCTCGCCGAATGCTTCGCGCGTGGCGTCGAACCGGTCGCGACCGCGGTGCTGCCCGCGTTGTTCCTGCGCTTCCTCGAACGCTGGGCGAGCGGCGCGCTGCCCTACGCGTATCAGGACAGCGTGATGGACGCCGACGCCGCGCGCGCGATCGTCGCCGCGGGCGATCCGGTCGCCGCGCTGTGCGCGGATCGCCAACTGTGGGGTTCGCTCGCGGGCAAGCCGGCACTGTCGGATGCGGTGCGCGCAGGCCTCGCACGCGTCGACGCGTGGCGCGCGCCACGCTGACGCGCCGCCGGCCTGTCAAACCGGCATTGGCATGCAGCGCCCCGCGCGGCTAAAGTAGCGGCTCCTCAATGACGGAACGGATGGCGCATGTATCTCGGCATCGATCTCGGCACCTCGGAAGTGAAGGTTCTGCTGCTCGCCCCGGACGGCACGGTCGTCGGCACCGCCGGCACACCGTTCACCGTGTCGCGGCCGCATCCGCGCTGGGCGGAGCAGCATCCTGACGCGTGGTGGCACGGGACGCTCGCGGCGCTCGCCGCGTTGCGCGCGCGTCATCCCGCAGCGTTCGCGCAGGTGCGCGGGATCGGCCTGTCCGGACAGATGCATGGCGCCGTGCTGCTCGATCGCGACGATCGTGTGCTGCGGCCCGCGATCCTCTGGAACGACATGCGCAGCGCCGACGAATGTGCGGTGTTCACCGAACGCGCACCGGATCTGCATGCGCTCGCGGGCAATCTCGCGATGCCGGGGTTCACCGCGCCGAAACTGCTGTGGATCGCACGGCACGAGCCCGACGTGTTTGCCGCGACGGCGTGCGTGCTGATGCCGAAGGACTACCTGCGCTTCCGGCTCACGGGCGCGAAGGTGTCCGATCCGTCCGACGCGGCGGGCACGCTGTGGCTCGACGTCGCGCGCCGCGACTGGTCCGACACGCTGCTGGCGGCGTGCGGCATGACGCGCGATCAGATGCCGCGCATCGTCGAAGGCAACGCGCCGTCCGGCACGCTGCGCGCCGACATCGCGCGCGAACTGGGGCTGTCCGAGGCCGTCGTCGTCGCGGGCGGCGGCGGCGACAACGCGACGAGCGCGCTCGGTATCGGCGCGATCCAGGCGGGCGACGGCTTCGTGTCGCTCGGTACGTCCGGCGTGCTGAGCATCGTCGGCGACCGCTTCATGCCGAACCCGGCATCCGCCGTCCACGCGTTCTGCCATGCGATTCCCGAACGCTGGCAGCAGATGAGCGTCGTGCTGTCGGCCGCGAGCTGCCTGCGCTGGGTCTGCAAGCTGACCGGCACCGACGAGCCGGCCCTGCTCGCCGAAGTCGCCACGCTCGACGCCCGCGCGCTCGCGACCGCACCGCTGTTTCTGCCCTATCTGTCAGGCGAACGCACGCCGTACAACGATCCGTATGCGCAAGGCGTGTGCTTCGGCATGACCCACGCAACAGAACGCGCGCATCTCGGCTACGCGGTGCTGGAAGGCGTGACGCTCGCGCTCGCCGACGGTCTCGACGCGCTGCATGCGGCGGGCGCCGAGACGGACAGCCTGTCGCTGATCGGCGGCGGCGCGCGCAGCGCGTTCTGGGCACAGCTGATCGCCGATGCGCTGAACGTGCGCACGCGCCAGCATGGCGGCGGCGAAACAGGCGCGGCGCTGGGCGCGGCGCGGCTCGGCTGGCTGGCGGTCGGCGGCGATCCGCAGACGGTGCTGACCAAGCCGCCGGTGCATGCCGAATACACGCCCGACGCCGCACGCCACGCAGCGCTGCGCGAACGCCTGAACGCGTTCCGCGAGCTGTACCGGCACGTGTGCCCGCTCTACGCACCGTCTCGCGCACGCCTCGCATGAGCGGAGCGGCCGGCCGCCGTGCCTGCGTGGCGAGCGGGTGAACCGCCGCCGGGCGTCGAGTGCGGTACAGTGCGTACCATTGCGTCGCCCGCCGACTCGCCCAGATCCGAATCGAATCGCTATCGTGCCCAAGTCCTCAGAAAAACTCGATCTCGCCACGCGCGCCGCGTGGCTCTACTACGTCGCGGGCGATACGCAGAACGAAATCGCCGAGAAGCTGCAGGTGTCGCGACCGGTCGCGCAACGTCTTGTCGCGTTTGCCGTCGAGAAGAACCTGATCCGCGTGCGCGTCGATCACCAGCTCGCCGACTGTCTCGATCTTGGCGCACAGCTGTCGAAGCGCTACGGTTTGTCGATGTGCGAAATCGTGCCCGTCGACGCTGACGCGCCCGAAGCGATCGACCGCAAGCTCGCGGTCGCCGGCGCACAGGTGATGGAGCGCTATCTGAACGACACGCGGCCGATGGTGATCGCCGTCAGCAGCGGCCGCACGCTGAAGGCCGCGGTCGCCCAGATCGCACAGCTCGACCGGCCGCAGCACCGGCTTGTGTCGATGGTCGGCGCGATCGCCGCGGACGGCTCGTCGAACCGCTACGACGTCGCGCAGGACATCTCCGAGAAAACCGGCGGCAAGCATTTCCTGCTGCCCGCGCCGCTGTTCGCCGACAGCGACGCGGAGCGGGCGCAATGGTGCAATCACCGGCTCTACCGGATCGTCGAGGCGCTGTCCGGCGAGGCGGACGTCGCGTTCGTCGGAATCGGCAATATCGGGCCGCACTGTCCGCTGTTCGAGGACGGCTTCGTCACCGCGCAGGAACTCGACGAAATGATCGCGCTCGGTGCGGTCGCCGAATTGCTCGGCGTGCCGATCGACGCGCAAGGACATCGGATCGCAGGCTCGACAAGCGCGCGCGTGACGAGCATATCGCTCGATGCGCCGCCCAGGCGGCCGACGATCGCGTTCGCCGGCGGCCCGCGCAAATGCGACGCGGTCATCGCCGCACTGCGCGGCGGGTGGCTGTCCGGGCTCGTGACGGACGAGACCTGCGCGCGTGCGGCGCTGGCGGCGCGCGCGTAACGTCCGGCATCGGAAACCGGCGGCTGCGGTTCCGTCAGGCGGCGACGGCACTCCCCTTCATGCCATCCATCGTCCCCGCTGCCCGCGCACCGCGTCACGCCGCCCTTGCGTGCGGACGCACACGCCGAAACGCCTGTCCCTTGTCGTCGAACAGATGGCAATGCTCCGGTTCCGCAAAGACGTGCAGCCGCTCGCCCGTGCGATACGTATCGAGCGGCGGAATCCGCGCGATCAGGCCGTCCGGCGCGACCGGCGATTCGGCGTACAGGTAAGCCGCATCGCCAAGCGATTCGACCGCCATCGTCGTGACGGCAACGCCCAATGCGACCGCTGCCGCATCGGTGCCGACCGTCAGATGTTCGGGACGGATCCCGACCGTCACCGCCGCGCCGCGCTGCAAGCCGGCTGCATCGACCAGGACCCGCTGGGCCTCGCCGCTCGCGAAACGCACCCGCACGCCGTCGGCCGCGACCGAGTCGACGATGCCGCGCAGGAAGTTCATCTTCGGCGACCCGATGAACCCTGCAACGAACTGGTTGGCCGGCGCGTGATACAGCGTATTCGGCGTGCCGACCTGCTGCACGCGTCCCTCCGACAGCACGACGATCTTGTCCGCGAGCGTCATCGCCTCGACCTGGTCATGCGTCACGTAGATCATCGTCGTCTTCAGTTCGCCGTGCAGCCGCGCGAACTCGAGCCGCATCTTCACGCGCAGCGCGGCGTCGAGGTTCGACAACGGCTCGTCGAACAGAAACACCTTCGGCTTGCGCGTGATCGCACGGCCGATCGCGACGCGCTGCCGCTGGCCGCCTGACAGCTGCTTCGGCTTGCGGTCGAGCAGATGGTCGATGTGCAGGATCTTCGCCGCGTGGCGCACCGCCTGATCGATCTCCGGCTTCTTCGCGCCGGCGAGCTTGAGGCCGAACGCCATGTTGTCGTACAGCGTCATGTGCGGATACAGCGCATACGACTGTAACACCATCGCGATGCCGCGCTTCGCGCTCGGCACATCGTTGACCTTCGCGCCGTCGATCAGCAGGTCGCCGCCCGAGATCGCCTCCAGCCCCGCGATCATTCGCATCAGCGTGGATTTTCCGCAGCCGCTCGGGCCGACGAACACGACGAATTCGCCGTCGGCGATGTCGAGGTTCACGTCGCGCAGCACGTCGTTGTCGTCGTAGCGCTTCGCGATATTGCGCAGGAGCACGCTTGCCATGGTTTGTCTCCGTTCGAGTAGTGATGCGCCGCCGGCAGGCGGCCGCTCATTCAGTTCGGCAGCCACGCACCGGTCGCATGCCAGCGCGCGACGTGGTCGGGCAGCGCGTGCATGTCGTCAGCTTGCGGATCGTGGCCGGCGCTCATTTCACGGCTCCGAAGGTCAGCCCGCGCACCAGCTGTTTCTGCGACAGCCAGCCGACGACCAGGACCGGCGCGACCGCCAGCAGCGATGCGGCGGACAGCTTCGCCCAGAACAGGCCTTCCGGACTCGAATACGATGCGATGAACACCGTCAGCGGCGCGGCGTTCGAACTGGACAGGTTGATGCTCCAGAACGCCTCGTTCCAGGACAGGATCACGAGCAGGAGCGCGGTCGAAGCGAGGCCCGGCAGCGCCATCGGCATCAGCAGGTAGACGATCTCCTGCCACGTCGATGCGCCGTCGATGCGTCCGGCTTCGAGGATGTCCTTCGGAATCTCGTTGAAGTACGTGAAGGTCATCCATACCGCGATCGGCAGATTGATCAGCGCATAGACGATCACGAGGCCCGACACCGTGTCGAGCAGGCCCGCGCTCTTCCACAGCAGATAGATCGGCACGAGCACGCCGACCGACGGCATCATCTTCGTCGACAGCATCCACATCAGCACCTTTTGCGTGCGCCGGTTCGGGAAGAACGCCATCGCGTACGCGGCGGGCACCGCAAACAACACGCAGATCGCCGTCACGCCCGCCGAGATCAGCACCGAATTCCATGCGAACGCAAAGTAGTTGCTGCGCGCCAATACCTCGCGGAAGCTGTCCAGCGTCGGCACGAAGAACAGCGTCGACGCGTACGCCTGCTGTTCGGTCTTGAATGCCGTGATCGCCATCCAGAAGATCGGGAAGAACAGCGCGAGCGCGATCAGCCACGCAAGCGTGCCGGGCAGCGCGCGCCGCAGCATGCCGAACACGGCCGGCACGCGGCGGACGGGATCGAGAGTCAGGTCGCTCATTGGTCGTACTCTCCTTTCAGGTTGCGCGCGAGCATCCGCACGAGGAAGAACGACACGACGTTCGCGACCACGACGGCGAGAATCCCGCCCGCCGACGCCAGCCCGACGTCGAACTGCTGCAGCCCGAGCGCATAGATCAGGTACGACAGGTTGGTCGTCGCGTTGCCGGGGCCGCCGCCCGTCGTCGTATAGATCTCGGCGAAAATCGACAGCAGGAAGATCGTCTCCATCATCACGACGACCGCAATCGCGCGCTTCAGATGCGGCAGCGTGATATGGAAGAACATCGCGAACGGGCCGGCGCCGTCGATGCGTGCGGCCTCCTTCTGCTCCTGGTCGAGCGACTGGATCGCAGTGAACAGGATCAGGAATGCGAACGGCAACCATTGCCACGCGACGATGACGACAACCGCCGTCAACGGATAATCGGCGAACCAGTCGATCGGCGCGAAGCCGAGCGCGCGCATCGCGTTCGCGACGAGCCCGTACACCGGATGCAGGATCATGTTCTTCCAGATCAGTGCGGAGACCGTCGGCATGACGAAGAACGGTGCGATCGCGAGCAGGCGCGCGATGCCCTGTCCGTAGAACCTGCGATCGAACAGCACCGCCATCAGCACGCCGCCGACCACGGTGATCGCCAGCACCGCGCCGATCAGCGCGAGCGTGTGCCCGATCGCCGGCAGGAATGACGGATCGGTCGCGAGAAAACGATAGTTGTCGAATCCGGCGAAGCCCTTCATGTCCGGATTGAGCAGGTTGTAGCGCGAGAACGAGAACCAGATCGTCATCGCGAGCGGAATCGACATCCACAGCAGCAGCACCGCGACGGACGGCGAGACGAGCCAGCCCGGGCCGCCGCGCGGACGGTTCCGCGCGGACGGCGGCGACATGTCGCCGACCGGCACCGGATGACTCAGGGGAAGACGTAAGTGACGCATGATCGGGGCTCCTCCGAGGGAAATGCGGGCGCGGCTGCGCGCCCGTCTTGCCGTTGCGACGCGCGCGCCGTGCGTCCATGCGCGGCGCGCCTCGCGTCACTTCTGGCAACCGGCCTGCCGCACCGCGCGGTCGGCGGCCGCCTGGCCCGCGACGAGCGCCTGATCGACGGTCGATTGCCCCGCCACCGCGCCCGCGATGCTTTGCCCGACAACCGTGCCGAACGACTGGAATTCGGGAATGCCGACGTATTGCACGCCCGTATACGGCACCTTCAGCGCGGACGGATCGGTGGGATCGGCCGATTCGATCGCCTTCAGCACGAAGTCGGAGAACGGCGCGGCGGCCTTGTACTCGGCACGCTGGTACGTCGACGTGCGCGTGCCCGGCGGCACCGACGCCCAGCCCTCATCCCTGGCGACCATCTCGACATACTGCTTCGACGTCGCCCACGTGACGAACTTCCTTGCCGCATCCTGCTGCCTCGACGTCTTCGGAATCGCGAGCGCCCATGCCCACAGCCAGTGCGAGCCTTTCGGCGTCGACGCCACCGGCGCGGCCGCAAAGCCGATCCGGTCCGCCACCTGCGATTGCTGCCTGTTGGACAGCATCCCGGCCGCGACCGTGGCATCGATCCACATCGCGCACTTGCCCGACGCGGTCAGGGTCAGGTTTTCGTTGAACCCGTTCGAGCTCGCCCCCGGCGGCCCGTTCTTCTTCAGCAGGTTCGTGTAGAAGCCGATCGCCTTCTTCCATTGCGGCGACGTGAGCTGCGCGTTCCATTTCTCATCGAACCATCGGCCGCCGAACGTGTTCACGAGCGTCGACACGTACGCCACGTTCTCGCCCCAGCCCGCCTTGCCGCGCAGGCAAATCCCGTAGACGCCCTTCGACTTGTCGGTCAGCTTGGCCGCGAATTCGGCGATCTGGTCGTAGGTCGGCTGGTCGGGCATCCTGAGCCCTTTCGCCGCGAACAGATCCTTGCGGTAGAACGTCATCGAGCTTTCGACATAGAACGGCAGCGCGTAGAGCTGACCGTTGTACGACAGGCTGTCGCGCGCGGTCTTCACGATGTCGTTCAGATCGTAGTCGGCCGGCAGGTTCGCGATTGGCGCGAGCCAGCCGCGCTTGCCCCACTGCGGCGTCTCGTAGGTGCCGATCGACATCACGTCGAACTGGCCGCTGCCGGTCGCGATATCGGTCGTCGCGCGCTGACGCAGCACGTTTTCCTCGAGGATCACCCAGTTCAGCCTGATGTCCGGGTTCGTCTTCTCGAACACGGCCGACAGCTTCTTCAGCTCGATCATGTCGGGATTGTTCAGCGTCGCGATCGTCAGCGTCGCCGCGTGCGCGGCGCATGCGGCAGTCGCCAGCGCGGCGCCGGCGACGAGGCGGGCAGCAGCATCGAGCATCTTTCGTGGCATGGCATGTCTCCGGTGTCTTATTGATGTGTCGTCAGTCAAGCCGTGGCCGGTCAGCCTCAGGCGGGCCAACCGCGCCCGTGTCGGGCAGCGGACGAAGGGCGCATGGGCGCCGCCTCATGTCAGCTCATCCAGTTGCCGCCGTCGACATTGAGCGTCTGGGCCGTGACGTAGTCGGCATCCGCCGATGCAAGGAACAGTGCGGCGCCCGTCAGGTCGGCAGGCACGCCCATCCGGCCGAGCGGCACCGCCTCGCCGACCTGCCGCTTCTTCTCGCCGGGCGCCCGGCCTTCGTAGCGAGCAAACAGCGCATCGACCTGATCCCACATCGGCGTATCGACGACGCCCGGCGCAA
>NZ_JAHACR010000458.1 GCF_018375725.1 Burkholderia sp.
CCAGTCGTCCGGCATCATCCGGCCGTGCTGCGCGTAGTAGTCGCAGCTCGCCCATTCGATGTGCCGGAATGCGAAGCGGATGCCGAAGCGGGCCGTGACGGCGTCGAGTGCACGCAGTCCTTCCGGCATCACTTCGCGGCCGATGCCGTCGCCGGGAATGACGGCGATGTTGTAGATTCTGTCGCTCATGCGAGGTCTCCTGTCGATCGGGCCGTTGCGGACGATGGGCGCGACGGCGTTCGAAGGCATTCTATTTATTTCCGTCAGGATTAGAATGCCCGAACCGGTTAATCGACTTTCCACGAATCGTGAATAAATCGCCGAACCTCGACGACCTGCGCGTGTTCAGCGTCGTCGTACGCCTGACGAGCTTCAGCGCGGCGGCGGAGCAGCTCGCGGTATCGCCCGCATATGTCAGCAAGCGCATCGCGCTGCTCGAGGCCCAGCTCGGTACGCGGCTTCTGCATCGCTCGACGCGCCGCGTCACGGTAACGGAGGCGGGCGAGCGCGTATTCGCACGCGCTGAAAAAATTCTCGACGACGTCGATCAACTGGTCGAGGACGTATCGACGACGCGCACGGTGCCCCGCGGCACGCTGCGCATGTCGAGCAGCTTCGGCTTCGGGCGGCATGTCGTCGCGCCTGCGCTGCTCGACTTCACCGCACGCTATCCGCAGTTGAATGTGCGGCTCGATCTGTTCGACCGGCTTGTCGACGTCGCGGGCGAAGGATTCGACCTCGATATCCGGATCGGCGACGACATTGCCGATCACCTGATCGCCCGCCGGCTCGCCGCGAACTATCGCGTGCTATGTGCGTCGCCCGACTATCTTGCGCGGCGCGGGACGCCGCGCTCACTCGCCGACCTCGCGTCGCACGCGTGCCTGGCGATCAAGGAACGCGATCATCCGCTCGGCGTCTGGCGGTTGAGCGTGCGCGGTGAAATGTCGACCGTAAAGGTCGGCGGCGCGTTGTCGACGAATCACGGCGAAGTCGCCGTGCAATGGGCGCTGGCCGGGCGCGGGATCGTCCTGCGCTCGATCTGGGAGGCCGGCCCGCTGATCGAGCAGGGTGCACTGTGCCGCGTGCTGCCGGACGTGACGCAGCCGGCGAATATCTGGGCGGTCTATCCCGAGCGGGTCGCGTCGTCGGCGAAAGTGCGCGTGTGCGTCGATTTTCTCGCAGAGGCGTTTGCCGGCCTGGACGACGCGGCACGCGAAAGCGCCGCGTGACGGGGCGAAAAGGTGAGCTTCTACGGGAGCAGAGACCGATGCGGCTGCGCATCGGACAACGTCGCGCAAAGGGCGATCCGATATTGAGCGCGATCTCGCGGCGACGCCTGATCCAGCGCGCGACAGGCGCGGGCGGGAGGCGGCGACCGGCGACTGGCGGCCACCGGCGCGGAACGCGCGATGCTGACGTGAAATGCATCAGTCGCGCCCCGCACGCAAGCGGCGAGTGCGAACAGCGTAGTGAAAGCCGGCATGCCGCGCCGGAAAAGAACCCGGACCGGCGCAGGCGCAGCGCCGGTCCGTTTCGCACACGACACTATCTCTTGCGATGAATGTCGTGCGTCACGAAGCCCGCGTCGTTGTTCGGCAATGCGAGGCCATCCTTGACCGCGAGCGTCTTGCGGATGTCGTCGAGTCCCGCGGACCAGTGATCACGCATCGTCGACAGACCGAACTGATAGTCCTTGTAATGATGCTCGTAGGCCTTCTCCTGATAGATCAGGTGCTGGACGTTGTACTTCTTGCTGCATGACAGCGCCTCGGCCTCGATGCACCACGGATCGGTCTTGCGTTGTGCTTCCGGTATCTGATCGAGCACCTGCCGCAGCACGTTGCGATAACGCTGTTCGCGCTGCAGCGTGTCGGTGACGAAACGCGTTCGGCTCGAATACTGGACGTCCTTCGTGCGCTCGGCGACATCGGCCATCGTGCGCGGCAACGGTCCGCGGGCGCTCCACAAGTCGACCTGGAACGCGAGCGTGTCGCGGCGCGGGCGCGCGCGCAACACTTCCATCAGCGGCGTGTTCGATACGACACCGCCGTCCCAGTAGTACTCGCCGTCGATCTCGACCGGTGGAAACGCGGGCGGCAGCGCGCCCGACGCCATGAAGTGTTCCGGCTTGAGACGCGTGCTGGTGTTGTCGAAATAGATGAAGTTGCCCGTGCCGACGTTGACCG
>NZ_JAHACR010000052.1 GCF_018375725.1 Burkholderia sp.
GTCGTCACACGCATGGGCGTGTGTGCGCCGACGCCCACGGCCCGCATCGGCGGCACGCCATGCGGGCCGTGATCGCTCACGGTGCGGGATTCGGCTGCAACGCGTGCAATGCGTCGATTTCAGCCAGCACATCGGCGGAAAGGGTCACGCCGACGCTGTCGATGTTTTCCTTCAACTGTTCGAGCGACGTCGCGCCGATCAGGTTGCTGCGCACGAACGGCTGGCTGTTGACGAACGCCAGCGCGAGCTGCGCCGGCGACAGACCGTGCCGTCTCGCCAGCGCGACGTAGCGCGATGTCGCCTCCACCGCTTGTGGCTTGCTATAGCGCTGGAAGCGCTCGAACAACGTGATGCGCGCGCCGGCCGGCCGCGCGCCGTTCTCGTATTTGCCCGACAGCCAGCCGAATGCAAGCGGCGAATAGGCGAGCAGGCCGATGCCGTCCCGATGCGAGAACTCCGACAGCCCATTCTCGAACGTACGGTTCAACAGGCTGTATGGATTCTGGATGCTGACGATACGCGGCAGCCCGAGCCGCTCGGCTGCGCGCAGGAATTGCGCGACGCCCCACGGCGTCTCGTTCGACACGCCGATCGCTCGCACCTTGCCCGCCTTCACGAAATCCGCGAGCACACCGAGCGTCTCCTCGATCGGCACCGTGTACGCGTCGTCGACCCACGGATAAGCCGGGCGTCCGAACGTCGTCGTGCTGCGGTCCGGCCAGTGCAACTGATACAGGTCGACATAGTCGGTCTGCAGACGCCTGAGGCTGCCATCGAGCGCTTCGGTCAGGTTCTTCCGATCGAACTGGTTACCCTCGCCCCGGATATGACGCGGGTTGTGCGGCTGACGGGCCGGACCGGCAATCTTCGTCGCGAGCACGATCCGGTCGCGCTGCGCGCGGTGCTGCGCGAGCCAGGTTCCGATGTATTGCTCGGTGCGCCCCTGTGTTTCGGGTTTCGGCGGAACCGGATACATCTCTGCGGCGTCGATCAGCGTGACGCCCTGCGCAATCGCATAGTCGAGCTGTGCGTGCGCGTCGCGCTCCGTATTCTGTTCCCCCCACGTCATCGTGCCGAGGCCGATCAGACTGACATCGATGCCCGAATCGCCGAGTGTGCGGTATTCCATGCTGTTCCTGTCGCGTCGGTGGAAAGCACGGACGTTAACACATCGAAGTGTTTGCTTCAGTCAGGCGCCGCCCATACTTACAGACAGCCTTCAACATCCGGGGGCAGGCGCCGCCCCGGGCGGTTCGACCGGCATCGCCAGCCGCAGCGTCGGCGGTTTCGACGGACGGACACGCACGCGATGCACGTTCGGCATCCGCCGTGATCCATTGCGTCGCCAAGCCCGCGTGCATGCCGACTGTGCGAACGCATTCAGTGCGCGTCGCTCGCCCGTCCCGCGATTGCGCCGATACGTGCTTCCGCTGCGCAGTCGGTTTTGTGGTCACGCGTCCCGGCACGATCTTCCGGCTCCTTGAAGATCGCCGCGACTCCGGTCTGCGACACGATGCGCAGGCAAGCGGCCTCGGTCGACAGATAATCCTGGACCATCGGATAGATGATGTAGAGCGCGAATGCGAGATACCCGGCATACAGAAATCTGACCATGATTCCTTGACATTAACAGGTGACTTTCGTCCTGTTTACGGCATGAGCGTGGACGACTTTAGACACTGGACGGCACCGGTTCCAGCAGTCTGCGCGGAAGATTGCGGAAGCGGCCTGCGGCGTCTGAAGGAGACTCGCGCGCACCCGTTGATACGGCGTGGAATGCGGCGCGGCCAAGCAACGGGATGCAAGCCACGCTATGCGAGAATTGATGCCGCTAATCGCTTCGATTTCTTCGACCACCACATAACGGAGTCAGCATGACCGTCACCATCAATATCACGCTTACCGACCAGGCCAAGGAAGCATTTCCGGACGATCCGGCCGAGAGTTTCCTGTATCAGGACGGCGTCCCGCTCCCGCAGGCCGGAGACTTTGTCGAACTGGCGTCCTCGTCCGAACCGCAGTCGTTTCTGGTCATCGGGCGCGTGTTCTCGCTCAGGCAAGGCACGATGCATGTGAACCTCGTACTCGATCTTCCGCCGCAGCATGGGTAATGCCGGAAGGCACGCCGCGATCTGAATCCGCGGGCGAAGTGATTCGACCGAGCCAGCTCACTCGCGTGTCGAATTGCTTCGCGGTGCACCGGCGGCGCGCTTCTATTTGATGGGCGATGACCGGTGTCACGCCGCATGTCGCGATGCTCGATTGCTGACGCACGTCGTTACTTCGCGACGAGGTCGGATCGACGTGCCAGATAGCGTGCAGCCGCAATCGCCAGGACAGAAACAGCCACACCAGCAATGATGTCGACCAGGTAATGCGCCCCGAACGGAATCGCGGAATAGATCATCGCGAGGTTCCATACGATAGAAATGAAAAAAAACCATCGCACATGTCGCACGGCATAAGCGAACAGAACCGCGTGCGCCGCGTGGAGCGATGGAATGGAGATCAATCCTTGTCCGTTATCCAGGCTGATGACGGTCATCGAACCTTCTCGCAATGGATAAAACTTCGACCATGGCGATGCGTCGTGCGGGCCAATAAATCCAAAATGGATCAGCGGATTGGAGGCTGGAATCAACCCGGACACCAGGATAGTGAATATCGCGATCAGCATGAACAGCAACATAAAATCAGCGAGATCATCGGTACGCCCCGTACCCCCCAGTACAACAGCAGTGATTGCAACCTGAGGAACGTAACTCAAGTAAATCACTGATAAAACCGCACTCCAATCAGCACGCCGCATTTGCCACATAAACAGATCGCGCCAGCTGAATCCCAGCGCCGCATCAAGTGCAATCAAGTCGTTGTCGATCAGCGGCCGATCAAGCGCCACACACATATATTGAAGTATGAGTATCGCATATGTAAAAAATCCGACTATGACAATTGCATGGGCAATCACACAAACCTTCATTATTCGAAGGCGCGCGACAGCCTCGGAATAACGGTTATGGCGCGCTATACCATGAAGCACCAACGTTAAACCTGCCAGCACCAGCAACGCCATGGCACTACGCGCAGCTGACGCGATGGCCATCGTAAATCCGGCGCAGTGCATCCAGATACAATCAATAAAAATTATCACCATCACGATCAACCACGCGGCGACATTATAGCGATCGCGAATCAACCGAACCAAAGGAATCGCCGCACGACATTCAGATTTTCCATGCTCCTCAGGCAGATCAATCTCACTCATCTTGCCCCCTCAATGAGTCTGATATGTCGAAAAAATATTCTCACCCACCCGATTCGGATGAATTTTTTATTTATAAAATCGCAATTTTACGAGATTCGAGGAACCTCCATATGAGGCAGATCATACACTCTGCGTCATCGATCCTCCAACCGCACAGACAAGACACCATCGCCCCGCAACGCGAGAGCACGTCTCTTTGCAACCATTTGAACAGGCAGCAAAAACTCACTGAACTGAACTGAACTACATCACTACACAGTTTGCAAGCGCATCGTGAAAGCAGACAGCAACATGGCGATGCTTGAAACGACGCGGTGGACGCCTCGGGAGTGTCGGCTCTTTCGTTTGGGTGGTATTTCTCCTATAACGAACGAAAGGCGTGGCGCGAAAATACGAATCACCCTACGGGGGGGACATGAAGAAGACCGTTACGGCCCTGGAGGGGTTGCGAGGTGCGGCGGCCATGCTCGTTATTATATTTCATGCTACCTTGGATGTCCCATGGCTCCCAGTCCTGCGTGGAGGCTACCTTGCAGTCGACCTGTTTTTCGTTCTCAGTGGGTTCGTGATTTGCAGCGCGTACGGACGTTCATTAAGCGGCCGCTCCAATTTTCGCGTATTCATCGTGCGCCGATTCGGTCGACTATGGCCGAATCTTGTTTTAACGATGATCCTGTATTACGTAGTGAGCAACCTGGAAATCGGTTTTTTTCTGGCTTGGAGCTCATCGCATCTCGCCTGGGAACTTCCGACATTATTAGAAGTTGCGGCGACACTCACAATGACTCAAGGACTGCATCTATTCAATCGAACAATCGACACCGGAGTGAACTGGAGCGTAAGCGACGAGTTTTACGTATATATTCTGTTCGGGGTGGTATGCATGTGCACCAAGGGAAAAATCAGAATCATCGCATATGCAGCACTAGCCACCATCGGTTACATGATCGCGCTTTGGGCAACAATCAGGCTGCACGGATGCCCGACTCATTCAAAATGCTTCGATACAACCTACGATTTCGGCTGGGCACGTTGCATCGCCGGATTTTTCTCCGGAGCACTGATTGCAGAATTTCGCAATACAAGACTGCTTCGGCTATTACGCATTACGGGGGTGCAGGTTGCCATCTTTTTCACATCGGCGTGGTACATCGTATTAACGAAGGATTTCCCCACAACCGCCTTAGCCGCACCAGTGATTTTCTCCATGCTAATCGGCTCGATGATTGAGAATGCCGGACCTATATGCGACGCCTTCAATCTTCCGCCATTTCAATATCTCGGGAAAATTTCCTATTCCCTTTATCTTGGCCATGGATCTTTATGGCCAGTCATTTGGCTGATGCCATTTTTCCATACGCGCAGTTCGCAAATTATTTTAATAGTGATATTTTTAACTCTATCACTCTGCCTCGCTCACGTGCTCTACAAATACATAGAAGCTCCCTATCGAGCAAAGTTCTACGCATGGTCTGATCGCTTTCGGAGCGCCGCGTCGAGCCCGGCATCTGCCAGTTGAATCCTGGCCCGATCATACGCACACCAAGTCCGTAGCAAGCGCTGCGACGGCGATCTCAGCGCAATTGCCGTGGATGCGCTGCCGCATCGCAACGCGCATAGGGCGGTTGAACGAACTGGCGTAGGCGATTGGCACGCCGAGGGTCGACTCGTGACACCCCAGCTTTCGCTGATGCTGGCGCGCATCTGCAACGGAAGGCGCCGCAAAAACATGAATGCGGCACGACAGGTGCTGCCGCGTAGCGACGGCTCGGCGGCGGCGGACAAGCTGACGTAATCAGCAGTCGTCGCAGCTTGGCTTGCTCAGCTTGACGCCTCCTCACCATTGGCGACGAAGCCACGCCTGTCGCACGTACTGATCGATCACGTTAGCGTGAAATCGGCAAAACCGGCGCCGCTGCGCAATACGCGAAGCTCGCTGGTAATCGCAAGGTGGGAGCTCTCGATCTGAGTGGCCGAAAATTGATCGCCAGACCAACCATATCCGAATCGAGCGTTCCAAGAAGCGTGGCGAACTGCCCAACCGGTCGCCGAGTTACTCGATCGGCTCGACGCGCCGCGCCGCGAAGCGACAAGGAGCGGCTCTACGTGTTCAGAACCGCTTCGGCACGCACTACACGCGCGACGGCTTCAAGGCGTTCTGGGGGGAAATTGATGAACGAGGCGATCGAGAAGGAAGTGATCGCGCAGCGTTTCACGTTCCATGACTTGCGCGCATATTACGCGAAGCAATACAAGCTGGAACGCGGCGCTTTACCCGACCTTCACGCGAATCCCGCGACGACCGCGCGGGTCTACGACCGAAACAAAATCGTGAAGCGACGGGGCATGTAATTCCCAAAATGGGAATTACGAAACAAAAACGGCACTGGATATAATCTCAGTGCCGTTTCTAACTACTTGATACTGCTATGAATTCTGTGGGGTGGCTGATGGGACTCGAACCCACGACAACAGGAATCACAATCCTGGACTCTACCAACTGAGCTACAGCCACCACTGACTTACTGCCTCTTCGTCGCTTTCTTTTGCTGCTCAGCAACGAAGAGATGAGATTATACGAAGGCTTTTTAAATTTGCAAAGCTTTTTTTTCAAAAATTTCTTCGACGCTGTTCAGGTGTGCGCGCGCTTCGTCGAAGATGGCCAGATCGCCTCGTGCGAGCTTCTTGCTGTCGGACAGCACACGACGCCAGCCGCGCGCGCCGGCCACACCGCGATACAGCCCGAGCGCATGCCGCACGATCGCGCCGAGGTATGTCCCGCGCTTCAGTTCCGCCGCGCAATATTCGATCAGCTGCGCCTCCGCTTCCTCCCGCGTCGGCGCCGCTTCGCTCGCGCCATAGAAACGCGCGTCAACACCCGCAAGCACATACGGATTGTGATACGCCTCGCGGCCGAGCATCACGCCGTCCACATGCTCCAGATGCGCGGCGACCTCGTCGAGCGTCGTGACTCCACCGTTGATGACGATCTCCAGCGACGGGAAATCTCGCTTCAGCCGATATGCATAGTCGTACTTGAGCGGCGGAATCTCACGGTTCTCCTTCGGCGAAAGTCCCTTCAGGATTGCATTGCGCGCATGCACGACGAACACTTCGCAGCCCGCGTCGGCAATCTGGCCGACGAAGTCGCGCACGAACGCGTAATCCTCGATCGCATCGACGCCGATCCGGTGCTTGACGGTCACCGGCACCGACACCGCATCGCGCATCGCCTTCACGCAGTCGGCGACGAGTTGCGGCTCGTTCATCAGGCACGCACCGAACGCGCCACGCTGCACGCGCTCCGACGGACAGCCGCAATTCAGGTTGATCTCGTCGTAGCCCCACTGCTCGCCGAGCTTCGCGGCGCGCGCAAGATCGACCGGCTCACTGCCGCCAAGCTGCAATGCAATGGGCGATTCGCTCGGCGTAAATGCAAGATGCCGCGACGCGTCGCCGAACAGCAGCGCGCCGGTCGTGATCATTTCCGTGTAGAGCCACGTATGACGCGAGAGCGTACGGTGGAACGACCTGCAATGGCGGTCAGTCCAGTCGAGCATAGGCGCTACAGAAACTCGCCTACCCGTTGATTTCGTTGAAAAATTCTGCTGCATCAGATACTTATGCCGCGTTACGGCCTGTGTGTTTCGACGCCGTTTCCGGTAGTTTTTGCCGGTTTTTGCGGCTCAGTGCTACGATGTAGCTCCGATATTTTCCGCGTAGCACCGGGAACACCATGGGCACGATTACCCCCAGAAAGCGCAAGGATGGAAGTATAGGCTATACCGTCCAGATCCGCCGGAAGGAGAAAGGCCGGGTCGTCTATACAGAAGCAAAGACGTTCGACCGGGAGGCCGCGGCGCGCGCATGGAACGAGAAGCGCGAAAAGGAGCTGGCGCAGCCCGGCGCGCTGGAGTCGGCAAAACAGGACGACCCGATCCTTGCCGACGTGATCGACCGATACATGCAGGAATCGAAGCGCGCGATCGGCAAGACGAAGAACCAGGTGCTCAACACCATCAAGGCAGCGCCGCTCGGAAAGATGAAGTGCTCCGAGATCAAGAGCCCTGACTTCAAGGCGTTCGCAAGTTCACTCGACGTTCAGCCGCAAACCGTCGGCAACTATTTGTCGCACCTCGGCTCTGTCGTGCGTATCGCGCGGCCCGCGTGGGGATACCCGCTCGACGAGAAGGAGTTCGACGACGCACTGACCGTGGCGAAAAAGATGGGGCTGACCGGACGATCGAAGCACCGCGATCGCCGGCCGACGCCCGACGAGCTCGACCGCATCCTCACCTACTACACTGACATGGAGGCACGGGAGCGCGCGGAGATTCCAATGCGCGAGATCATCGTGTTCGCGATGTTCTCGACCCGGCGCCAGGAGGAAATCACGACGATCCGCGTCGAGGACTACGAAGGCGACCGGGTGCTGGTTCGCGACATGAAGCATCCTGGCCAGAAGATCGGCAATAACACATGGTGCGATCTGCCTCCGGAAGCTGCCCGTATCGTCGAGGCCGTCAAGCCGGCGCGCGGCCCGATCTTCCCGTACAACCATAAGTCGATCAGCGCGAGCTTCACGCGCGCATGCGCTTTTCTCGCCATCGACGATCTGGTGTTCCACGACCTGCGCCACGAGGGTACGTCCCGGCTGTTCGAGATGGGCTGGAACATCCCGCACGTCGCCGCGGTCACGGGGCATCGCAGCTGGACGTCGCTGAAGCGCTATACGCACCTGCGTCATACCGGCGACCGCTGGGCCGGATGGGAATGGCTCGACCGGCTCGACCCGCTGCCGCGCAAACCGGGTAGTGTCTAGATAGACTCGTTTGGCGCCACTTCGGCCACCATCTCATCATCTCGATTGCCAACGATCCACCCTGGGTACTCGAACAGGCCGAACTGGTAGGCACCCGCCCCCACGCAATCGACCGTAGCCGACCCTGAGTGATCGTTCATTTTACTCCGAAGCGGACGCTCAGTACGCATCAACCAAGAGCAGCTTCACGATCAAACTGTAAATGAGCGTAGCGCTCACCCGCGGCAAGTCCCGGCTTTCACAGTGGAGGACGACCTAGAGTGACCCAACGCTGAACAGACGGCCTCTCCCACTGATGCGCAGCTTAGTCGATCAATCGACCGGGCACCGTATCACCATTCAGGATGGGCCCGTTCAGCATTAGAGCAAGATCGACGTCCACGATGGACCACTCGCCAAATAGGTTCAAGGCGCCCGAATTTTGGCGAATTGGACAAAGCTGCATGTGCTAACATTCATTCAATACAGTGAATGTTGTTTTTTTGCAACAATACAAGATTGTCTATATCGTGACCATTACATTTGCGAAGCCCCCCCTCATTGAACTGATGGCTGAGGTGCGCTGGGGAATGCCTACGATACCGCTGGCTCCGACAGGCGCTATTGGAGCTGTTCCGATCCCGATTCTGCCAGGTCAGCCGATACAGTTCACTGCATCAGGATCATACGATCCGTTTTTTTTGGAGTTCGCGAAGCGGGTTCGAGAGCTAGGGTTCACCGTCCAAGAGCGCACCGTGCCGGCCAATGTGGTTGTCCCCCCATACAAGGCGGTTTGGCGATGGAGAAATCCAGACTCGCCTGGAATCACGCTGCAACTCGGCTCCGGCGTGTTCACAATCAACGGTGCTCCACCGGATTACGTTAAGTGGGCAGACTTCGTCGGCACTGTTGGCGATACCCTTGACGCACTTATTGCGTCCCTTCCGACGTATCCACAACCTCCCCAGCGTTTCACGCAGCTATTGATGCGGTATGTCGACCTCTTCGATGAGCAACTCACTGGAGGCAGAACGCATTCTGAGTTTTTGAACGACGTTCTCGGCATAAATGTCGTGTTGCCGAGAGTTATGACGGAGCAAGCGCGACCAGAAGCCGACATTGCCGCAAGTTTGCAAGTCGCGATGCCGGTTGACGGTGGAACAGCCAACTTTGTATTCGCGCAAGGCATCGTTGCTGGCAGGTCAGGCTTCATCCTCGACTCGACAGTGACAGTTGATCAAGAAATCGCACTAGAGCGGCCGCTGGTGGTTGAAAATTTCACACGTGCTCACGATATATTGAACAGCATCTTCATAGGGATGACCGAACCGATACATAAAAAAATGGAGCCGACGGTATGATTTCCCCCCTGTTCCCGTTCGCTACAAGGCCAGCATCGGCAGATTCTCAGATTGATCAGGCTGGTCTTGAAAACGATGCCATCGTGCCCGCCGACACATGGGCATTCGCCCCGGCATATCGCCTGTCGCACTTCGATCGGCCGGCCGCAGTGCTCGCATACGAAGCTGGTCGGCACGAGGAGCGGGAGACAGTGAAGGAATTCCTCGCGCTCGAAGAAAATTGGGACGGCTACGACAGCTATCCGATCAGCAAAGAGGCTGGTGCAGCCGCCGAGAGTTTCCTTGTCGGCTTGCCTTCAAACATCGAATCGCCAGAACTCACGCCCAACGCTGCAGGGACGATCACCTTTGAGTGGGAGCGAGGCGAGGCGCGTGCGTCACTTGAACTGGGCAAGCGCAAGTGCAGCTTTTATCTGAAGCAGCCTGGCACGCAAACGATCTACCATACGGGCGACCTCCAGTCGTTCGTGCCGATATTCGGCTTACTTCATCTTCTTGCGGCAAAGGCCTATTCGCTTAACAACACGTCCGAATACTGAGCGTTTGAATGTCCGAGGAAATCGAGCGAGCGATCGAAGACGGGGAAACCATTGTACGTGGTGTCTGCACACCCTATCACTACGACGCAAAAAAGAAGAAGTTGAAGAAGAACGCGTTTAAACCGAAAACGCCCAGCACTGGCGTTTCAGTTTTCCGCGGGGCAGTCATGGATTCGAACGCCTGTAAAGCGAAAGCCGCAAACCTGTCAGGCGAAGGTAAGGCATATGTTGGCCTTGCTGCCCTGCATGCCATCACGATACGGGCCACCGGCGCAACCGTCGAAGATTCACGCGAACTCTACTACGGTCATGCTGACGTATTTGTTTGCGCTGGATACCTAGACGCCGTTCGTGACCACGTCCAAGGCGATCCACTTCCTCCGCAGATCCAAGAAGTGCTCGATGATCGCATCGGGAGACTTATTGATAAGGCGGTTTTTCACCTCGACCCAAGTCCAACCGATGGGGGTTGGCAAGGCCCCGACCCGTTGCTGCAAGCAGCATAGGTTCTTCGGCAGGAGGAGCTCTGATGGGCTGGCGAACAATACAACCCAAATGAGCCGCCGGGAGAAGTTCGATGCCGACACGGTTCGCACCCGAACTACAGTCGGCCGCTCCATCACCGTCGCGCCTTGCGTCATTAGCATCAAGATTTAAGCATCCGCTCCGTTATATAAGTTTCAACAATAGGAGCACCCGATGAAAAGACGCGCACTCGCAACAGTCACGTTGGCCGCGCTTGTGGCTTCGCTCAGCGCTTGCACGACCGTAGCTCAAAAGAACTCCGCCGAATGCGCACGTATGATGAAGGGCGCCTGGCACGCGTCACCGGTTGTAGTTACCGACACCCAAGCATCTGCAGACGGCCGTACTGTGATCCTTAGCGGCACGATAGAGGACCCGTTCTGGCACAACGTTGTCCCCGCCCAAGTGCAATGCCAATTCACTGGAACCCCCCTCCCGGATTTCCGCTGGTTGGCACCCGCAAGGCTGGCAGAAGAATCCAACAAGGCACGCGCTAACAGTCTCCCCTCACAATAGCAAAAATCTCGGCACTGCGACTGTGTATTGACCCGGCGAAACCTGCACAGGTTAAGTGGCTAAGGCAAACGTCTCGGCCGGGGTTTTCATCTTCAGCGCCTGATGAGGCCGTCGATGGCTGTAGAACTGAATCCATCAGCACTCACGCGACTTGCGTGCTGAAGCGTTTCAAAGCGATGGCGACGCACGCATTGCTCCTTGATCGTGCGGACGACCCGTTCGACCACGCCGTTTTGCTGCGGTCAGTGCGGCGCAATGAACACCTGGCGCAGTCCATACCCACGCACCAGAGCAGTGTACGTAATCCATGCTCGCAAAGACATGCCTGTTCTCGTGAAAAGCCACCTCTCAGAATAGAATGGATACGTTCGGCAAACAACGCCACAGCCAGGCGCTTCACCACTCAATGAACCGCCCCGGGAATCGTGGAGGCCGGTTGGTTTAAGTTGATGCGGATTCAGCGGCAGCTGTTTCAAGTTGCCGATAGTAGTTTGCCTCAGCTTCGGCGGGCGGGATATAGCCGAGGGGTTCCATCAACCGATGATGATTGAACCAGGCCACCCACTCCAGCGTTGCCAGTTCAACGGATTCCCGCGTTTTCCAGGTGCGGCGATGAATCAGTTCAGCCTTGTACAAGCCGTTGATCGTTTCAGCCAAGGCGTTGTCATAGCTGTCGCCTCGGCTGCCGACCGACGGTTCGATGCCCGCTTCGGCCAACCTTTCGCTGTAGCGAATGCTGACGTATTGGGACCCTCTGTCCGAATGGTGTATCAAGGTCCCGTCGTCGCCCGGGCGCCGCGCGTAAAGCGCCTGTTCAAGTGCATCCAGAACGAAGTCCGTGGTCATCGAGCTGCTGACTCGCCAGCCGACGATACGGCGAGCGAACACATCGATCACGAAGGCCACATACAGCCAGCCCTGCCACGTCGAAACGTAGGTGAAATCCGAAACCCAGAGCTGGTTCGGCCGTGCCGCCTTGAACTGCCGATTGACCCGATCCAGCGGGCGCGGGGCTATGGCATCAGGAACTGTCGTGCGAACACGCTTGCCTCGCATCACGCCGCGCAAACCCAGTTGCTTCATCAACCGTTCGACCGTGCAGCGCGCCACCGCGATATGCTCCCGGTTCATCTGCTTCCAGATTTTTCCGCGCCGTAGACCTGCATGTTGGCCTGCCACACACGCTTGATCTCCGCCCGCAGACGTTCATCGCGGATTGCGCGAACAGAGCGCCGCGACGGATCACGAAGCTGCGCGGCATGGCGTCGGTAGCCCGACGGGGCAATCCGCAAGACCTTGCAGATCGGCTCGACCCCGAAGGTGTCGCGATGCTGATCGATGAAGGCCTTCAGGACTTGAAACGGCGGTCGAGCTCCGCCTGGGCGAAAAACGCGCTCGCGACCTTGAGAATCTCGTTGGCACGACGCAACTCCTTAACTTCGCGCTCCAGGGCCTTGACGCGTTCGCGCTCGTCTGTGGTCACGCCAACGCGCTCACCGTGGTCGACCTGGTCGCGCTTGACCCACTCGTGCAGTGTCTGCGGTGTGCAGCCGATCATCGGCGCAATCGATTCGACCGCCGCCCACATCGACGGATGTTCGCTACGCTGCTCGCGCACCAGGCGCACTGCGCGCTCCCGGACTTCTGGGGAAAACTTCGTTACCTTCTTGTTCATGGCTCCATTCTCTCAAGAGTTGGAGCCTCCACAAAATCCGGGGCGGTTCACAACGACGTCTGATCGAGACTAGCCGACCACCACCCAACGCGGCCGGTCGTGGCTGGGTAACACCACGTGTGATGGGCGGCCCGCTCAACTGTTTGTCACGAAAGCTTCCATTTCCGAGAACAGCGACCAAGTTGCATGGGGGTCGAGAAAGTTGTTTGGTAGATCCTTGTCATTGAGCGATGCGTTGATTTCCTTACCGGCCCACGATACAGGGAGTTGCCTAAGGTCGTATTTGCTAAAACGAAAGTGAAAATCGTGCGACAGACAGTTTCTGATGACCCGCGCGAATTGATACCACGGCTGGGTCTCGATCGCTCCCCCCCGCATCGCAGCGGCATATTTACGAGTAACCTCGAAGCCTTCCTTGATAAGAGTGCGACGCGCGGCCTTCCAAAACTCATCCATGATCGCAATCAGACTATCGTGATCATGCCGGTAGTCGTGTGTCAGTTGCCCAAGGTTCACCTCGACCCGGGCTCCTTGCCTGTCATATGGTTCAGGATTGAACGTTATTCCATCTGTCTTCAGAACCACCACCTTGTCATCGAGATCGTAGATGAGGTCGCTATTAAGCATTTGCATAGCTGCCAAGCTCAGAATTGCAGAATTCCGAGAGTGACGAAGCTGATTGAGCGCCCATTGCCTGTCTATTACCGTCACTTAAAATCCTCTATTGGTTGATCAGGTTTATTGACGGATATTTCTAGCCGAGCGTGATTATGCTCCGCTCGCCCCCCTCAGGGAATGACCGTTATTCGGTGTACTTGAATCGTTCCGATGGCCTCAGCGGCGTATCAGCCAATGTCCGAAAATTGGCCAAACTCAGCTGGCCACCCCCCACACCGGACCATCACGCCGATCCATAGCGGACACACACTGCAAAGACCTGGTTCACCCTTACAATCAGAACAGCTTCCAGTCTGCCCAAGAAATTTCCGCGAAAGCGACCAGCGTCTGCGGATAGATACCGATCTCATCAATTTAAAGATCTATCGAATCAAATTTCCGATACAAGCATCCAAGCTCTTTAGTGGCCATTCTGAACTGACTTCTAGCTTTGGTCCGCGAAGCAGGCTCACTGGCTCGCTCAAGCTTGGGAGCCGGATCATAGATTACCTTCCCGTCGGAAAGCGCTTTCAAGAACAGCGAAAACTCAGTCCCCTCCCCAAGCAAAACGGGGCTTTTGTAGTCGTATACCGGCGGAACATCTCCTGATTTCTCGTAGGGAATATATGCAGCCGCAGCGTGCTTTCGCCCCCATTGCTCGACAAGCCCGGAGAATGTCCATTCCGCCGAGACATGTCCGTCACTATCCAGAAGACGAATGCCGCCCTCAACATCAGTGATGGTGCCCGACGTCGTGTCAAATCCCGTCGTGATGAGAGTCTGGCCCGAAGTTTTCGATGCCACATTTACTTTATGCGAGCCGGTAAAATAAATGACGTCACCTGGCAAAAGGCGTCCGTACTTTCTCAGAAATGCCTCCACTCCATGCTCGCCATAGTAGCCGGCATCCGGCTCCGGCGTCATCAATGTGATCCTTGATCCGCTGTACGCCTTCAGCTCCCACCCCATGAAGTCAGGCGCAGAACGTCCGTTGGGCACGATATCGAGCAGGGCTTCGAGCGTGTAGCCCCCGCCATTCCGCGCCGTGTATGCGATACGGTTACCATTGCGATCAAGCCGCATTGATTGATGCGGGCCCGCGTAATGGATCTCGCGCAAACGTGCAAGCAACTGCTCTCTTGCGCTTGGGCCTTGCCGCACCCTGAGCTCACGGAGTGTTCCGGATTCAAGCTGAGTAGCCTCGGCTACATGCTCATGAGCGGCATGTGCGACGGCAGTCCCTGCATCTGCCAGATAAGTAAAGACTGAATCGTCGGAAACTCCGAAGAAGAGAACACGTCCGTCCGGACCATTATTAAACCGACGCTCGTCCTTAGGAATCGCGCGGAGACGTACACTTGACGGAAGAGCACACGTCTTAGAAAACCGGAGAGACGAACTTCAGGATATTGAGGATATAGAATCAGCTGGGCGCCCGGCGCAGACGCCACCTGCCCCTCTCCGTCCACCCAGTACAACGGAACGCCGGCTTTGAAATTCGGGATTTTCACGCTGGCCTCGGCACGCACCTTCCCGAACACGAGCAGCTTCAGAACCTCGAAGCTGTTACCCAGATAAATCTGCTGCTTACTGTTGTCATTTTCCGCCAGGAACTTGCAGTAGATATTTCTCGAGCCCAACTTTTCAAAGCAGTCAAGCAGCGCATCAAGTGACTGAAACTCTTTCAACCCCGTTCCCCTTCAGCTCAATTGTGTGAGTCTCAGGAGTGTCAAGCCACGCCACCAGCCGGTCGACCAGCGCATCAAACGGCAGCTTACTTCGACCCTTCAGCGCACACTCCCAGACTATCGCTATGCGCCATCCGAGTGCGCGCAACGCTTCCTGGGCAATTATATCCCTGCGAGCGTTGGCATCAATTTTAGCCGCCCAGAACTCTGTCCTCGTGTTCGGCATTTTGAACAGGTGACAGGCATGCCGGTGCCAAAAACATCCGTGGACAAAAATCACAGCACGATATTTCGGAAAAACCAAATCCGGTGAGCCAGGCAGGCCCGGCACATGAAGGCGGAACCGGAGCCCCCTACGGTGAAGGGCCCGCCGGATCAGCATCTCCGGGCGAGTATTTTTCGCCCGGATCGCACGCATATTCCGCGAACGAACCGCGGCAGCATGAACATCAGTCACTACTAGGCAGCTCTCGACAACTTTCGGCGACGCCGCTGATCATCCGCGGCAAGCTTTGCCTCAAGAATTTTTGGTTTCATGAGCTTAGCAACCGAAGTAAACACGGGAACCACAACGGAGTTTCCGAATTGTTTATATGCCTGCGTGTCAGATACCGGAATCTTGAATTCCGATTTTCCAACGGAATCATAACCCATCAGGCGAGCACATTCGCGCGGCGTAAGCCGTCGCGGCCTGTTACGCAGATTGGCCGGATCATGAAAATCTTTATCCGCACAGAATCCACGATCAATCAGGATTTCAGACCCATCCTTGTAATATCGTGCCGACAGAGTCCGGGTGATATCTGAGCCCCCAACCAACCCATATCCAAATCCATTTCCTTTCGCTTTGTGTTTTATCGAATAATTGAACAAATATTCCCACAACTTGGGGGTAAGTATATATTTGTCATCAACAGATTTCTCGAGAATATCACCGAGCTTTGGCTTACGTTTCGGAAATTGCTTTTTGACATCGCCCAGCGTAAAACCGTCATGGACATTAAGGTCCTTGCGAAAGCCAACAAGAACAATCCGCTCACGATGCTGTGGCACAAAATGGCTTCCATCAATGATCTTCGGATCTCCGGCACCTGCGGCATCCGCGTCCGCAATCCAGTATCCGAGCTCCTCGAGTGCATCCATGATGATCTTGAAAGTGCGCCCCTTATCGTGACTCTTGAGATTTTTAACGTTTTCCAGAACAAAAGCCACCGGACGCTTTACCGCCAGAATGCGCGCGACATCGAAAAACAGAGTTCCCTGTGTTTTGCACTCGAAACCATGTGCTCGCCCCAACGCATTCTTCTTCGACACGCCTGCAATTGAAAATGGCTGACAGGGAAATCCTGCGAGCAGCACATCATGGTTCGGAATCGTCGCATCGATATGGTCGTACGCCTCTTTTTCCGATATCCCATCCTGATCACTTAATGTGATCTTTCGAATGTCATCGTTAAACGAGTGAGCTTCCGGATCGGAATAATAGTTCGCCTTGTATGTCCTCACTGCAGGTTCGTTCCACTCACTGGTAAAGACACAACGTCCTCCTACAGCTTCAAAGCCGCGGCGTATGCCACCTATTCCAGCAAACAGATCAATGAAATCAAAATCATAATTCGGATGGTGCGCAGGCGGTTTCGGCAGGAGTTCCTCTAACGCACAATACTCCGCATGACCGAGCCGGGGTGAGGCCTTACCGTTCAACCATCGATTGATGGTCTCGCGACACCACGCCCCTGGAGCGACATTACTGAGGTATTCCGCCACGTACTTCTGATCGTATATTTCGAGCACCCGCTTAAGCAGTGCGAGCTCTTCTTCTCGGGGATCCATAGCGCCAATTTTCGGGTTGATTGCGTGAAATATTATCACTCATTTGACCCAGACGGAAAGACTGAGTGAATGTCCTGTCCACACCTCCCGGGAGGTTGCCCGGCTTCCCCGTGCGGCCTCCCGGAACTCTCTCAGCCCGGTCAGAACAGGCCGGCGGGAGCCGCAGCCTCATCCCAGCTAAAGACCACCAGCTCGTCGCGATCTACCCCTCTGGCCCCTCCCGCGACCGTGTACCGGATCGGGACAGTTTCAATGTGAAACCCGGCAAAGACTCGCCGAACCTCCGGATGATCATTCAGACTCACGATCGCCCTTCCCTTGATCGACCGCAGCCGCTCCGCCAACTTCACGTATTCGGCAAACGGAAACGCCACGCCATACCCTTCCGTCTCGTAGTACGGCGGATCGAGATAGAACAGCGTATGCGGCCGATCATACCGATCGATGCACACCGCCCAATCCAGACGCTCGACGAACGTGTTCGCCAGCCGCAGATGCGCCGCCGACAGCTCCTCCTCAATGCGCAGCAAGTTCAATCCCGGCGGCGTTGTCGTCGCCGTCCCGAACGTCTGCCCTTCGAGCTTTCCGCCAAAGCAACTTTTCTGCAGGTAGTAGAACCGCGCCGCACGCTGGATATCGGTGAGGGTTTCCGGGGCCGTTTCCTTGAGCCATTCGAACACCTGCCGGCTCGTCAGCGCCCATTTGAACTGCCGCACGAACTCTTCGAGGTGATGCTGCACAACCCGGTACAGGTTCACCAGCTCGCCGTTGATATCGTTGATCACCTCCACCTTGGCCGGCGGACGCAGGAAGTACAGCGCGGCCCCGCCCGCAAACACCTCGACGTAGCACTCGTGCGCCGGGAATCGCGGGATCAGATGGTCTGCCAACCGGCGCTTGCCGCCGATCCAGGGAATGATGGGATTCGCCATTGTGAAAGCCGTTTTTAATCTTGATGTAAAATTCGGCCCGCCTACCGGTAGGTAGCAGGGCCTTGGCCGATTCACTGGCTCAGACAGTGGAAAGGCGGCCGGAAGACGTGTTACCGCACGTCCTCCGGTCGCCCTGTTTCTTTCGAATCGCCGCGTTATCGCGGCTGACCGGATCGCCTATCGCCCATCAACGCGTCGTAACTGCGCTCGCACTGCTGGCCGGCGATACCGCGCTCGTCAGCGATTCGCGCGAACTCTCCCGCAGCCGCATCAGTCCTGCCGAGCACGTCGGCAAGCAGATCGAGGGCGTCGCCGGTTGCCGGGCTTCCGGCGGAAGCGCCGGCACGCCGGGCATCGGCAACAAGCGCGGCGACCTGCTTGCGCAGGCGGTCAGCAGCACCATCGGCAACAGCAGCATCAGCGCGTGCCTGATCACGTTCTTTCGCAGCATCGGTTGCGATCCTCTGTTGTGCCGCCAGGCGGCGGCTGAATTCATCACGTTCGGTCGTCAGATCGTCGATCTGCCTCGCCTGATCTGCGACTTTGGCGGACTGGTCCGCGTCGCGGTGCCCCTTGAAATAGCCGCAGGCTGAGCCGCCGACGAGGCCGGCGATGACCAGCAGCCAG
>NZ_JAHACR010000459.1 GCF_018375725.1 Burkholderia sp.
GCGGTGTCATGGGCGGCTCGGCGCCGTCGCCCGCGGCAGCAACGCCGCCCGCGGCCGCGCAGCCCGCGCAGGCATCCGACGACCCGCTGCTGTCGATGGCGAATAGCGTGATGGCGGCGAAGGATCAGCCGGCCAAGCCTGTCGCGCAGCCGCCGGATTCCCCGGTTACTCATCCTCTGCTGTCGGCATCTGAGTGGGGGCGCCAAGCCGGTTTGGCCGCGCGCGCAGTCGGGCACGGCATTGCCGACACGGTCGATCTAGTCGGTGCGCCGCTGAACGCGACGATTAATACCCTGTTCGGAGCGCACCTCCACAACCCCGGAGACATCATCCGGAATGCGACCGATGCCGTGACGCCGGCACCGCAAAATGCGCTCGAGCGCGCCGTCAATGCCGGTGCGAGCGGGATGGCCGGCGCGGCAGCCGGTGCGGGAGCGGCCGGCGCCGTCTCGAAAATGGCGGCGAATCCGCTGACGCAGGCAATCGCGTCGGAGATGGCCGCGCATCCTGGCGTGCAGATTGCTGGCGGCGCAGGCGCGGGCGCAGCCTCGCAGGGTGCGCAGGATGCTGGCGCGAATCCGCTCGTTCAGCTCGGCGCGGGGCTCGTCGGCGGTCTTGCTGGTGGTGCGGCGGGTGCGGGGACGGCGGCGGCCTTTAATCACCTGGCGGGATCGCTGGGGGCGTCCGTTAAATCCCCAGCAATTGTCGATCGTGTTGAGCCGTCTATGGGTGCCCAGGCATCCGCATCGCCAGCAGCGGCCGGCGCTCCGAATGCTTCGGCCGGCGGCGCAACGCTCCGTGGTGTCGGTGCAGCGGAATCGAACCTCAATCCGTACGCTGGCCAACTGACAGGTGAGGAAACCGCGCGCGGCGGCAGCTCGGCGTTTCCCCAAGTCAAGGTCGCGAAGAATGCCGGCGATGTGCCTGCCACTGAGCAGGCGGTGCGCGCGCAGATCGCGAACGATATCCTCGGCCCCGACAATGATGCGGTGCGGAGTGGCGTTGTCACCGGCAATGAAGACAAGCTTCGAAGCGAACACACGCTTTCTCGGAGCCCCGACAATACGCCGGAGCAGATTGCCTTGCGCGGTCAGATCGCGCGCGAGCAGCAGGCACTTTCGAACTACGCACAGCAGCGCATCGAGGCGACCGGCGCGAATCCGAACCTGATCAACAATGAGCAGCGTGGCCAGGTCATCAACGATACCGTTCATGGCGAAGGTGGTCTGAACGAATATTTCCAGCAAGCCAAGCAGCAGATCTACGATCGTGCTCGTGCCGAGTCGGGCGACAATCCGATTCGGACTGGGCATGTTGATGAGCTGCTGCGTGATCCTCAGTTCATGGCGGAAGCGGAGCGCGGCGGAAATTCGCGCGTGGTTTCTGGCATTACTCAGTTGATGGATCTCGCGCGCAATACTGGTTTCCGAGACCCCATCACGGGCGAGATTACGGCGCCGGGCAGCGTGGCGTCGTGGGATGCGGTCAGGAAGTCCAATAATGCAGACTGGAATGACAATAACGCGCGGACGATCGGCGCGATCAATCGAGCGATCGACCAGGACGTCGCGGCTGCCGCGGGATCAGATGCGTATAAGCTGGGCGACTCACTTCACCAGGTGCAACAGAGCATTATGGGTGCGCGCGGATTCAAGCAGATCTTCGGCGATGCGGATTCGAATGGGGTGAAATCGGGGGCGGCTGTCGAGCAGATTCCGGGCCGGCTGAACAACATGCCACTCGATCAATGGCGCCATATTTACAACACGCTCGACGACCTTTCGCGCGGTCGCATCAGTGGCGCGCCTGATGGGATGCCCCCCATCCCGCAAGAATTGCAGCAACAGGCGCTCGCGGCGAAAAACGAGATGGCCGGAGCATTGGCTCGAGAGGTTTACGAGAAAGGCGCGGGGAATTCTGGCGTCTGGAATCAGAACGATGTCAACAAGACGCTGAACTCCGTCGTTGGGCAAAAAATCGTGCAAACCTTCTCGCCCGATGAAGTTGCGGCATTCCATACGCTGAACTACGGCGGTCAGATCATGCCAGGTATTCACGCGTATGAAGGTGCGGGACCCCAGACGAAACGGCTGAATCAGGGAAGTTTTGTCGAAAGGCATGCCGGAAAGGTCGGCGCGTCGATCGGCGGCAGGGGAGC
>NZ_JAHACR010000053.1 GCF_018375725.1 Burkholderia sp.
GTCGGCAGCCTGCCGGCCTATACGGAAACCAACACCATCGTGCGGACGAAGGTGTTGCCACACAACCTCGAAGTCACGGACGGCTATTCGGAACTCAGGGCAGGCCGCGGGTCCGTCAACTTCATCCGCGTCCACCTCAGAAAAATCAGCCGGCTTCTCCTCAACGTGCGCACCCACGACGGCCAGCCGCTTCCACTCGGTACCTCGATCCGTGACGACCAGGACAAGTACGTGACCACGTCAGTCGGCGACGGCACGGTATTTCTCGAGCGGCACACATCCGGCACGTTGTTCGCCGGACTGCCGAATGGCGAGCGATGCCGGCTGACCTTCGAGCCGCCCGCCAGCTCGGATCAGGACACCGCGTTGACCACCGTCGACGCGCTATGCACGCACACTCACGTCCACTGAGAGAACGCTCATGCCTCTTCATCGCACGCTCCTGCTCGCCGTGCTGATCGCGTCCGGCTCCACCGCATACGCAGACGACTGCACCGTCGATCTCGACGACGCACGCGCCGATTTCGGCAGCGTCTTCGGCGCGCGGATCGGCGACGGTCATGGCGCCATCGAGCGGCCGATCGCGTCGATTGCACGCACACTCACCGTTCGCTGCGATCGGGCGCAGCCGCTGTCGGTCCGGCTCGACGCCACGTCCACATCGAATGACGCGATCCCGCTCGGACAAGTCGCGAGCGCCATGCTGACCGTCACGCGGATCATGCTCGACGGCAAGGCCGTCGGCGCCCGCATCGTTTCGCCGACCGCGCCGCCGCGTTCCGGTTTTCCGCCTTTTCCCTATCAACCCGGCGACACGCTCGCGCCGACGCTCGCGGATCAACCCATCGCCGGAAGACAGCTCGATATCGCGCTAAGCATCGACGTCCTTCGCACCGGTGAAGCGCCGTTGAACCAGGCGACCACCGTCACCTCCGACGCGCGCTTTCGTCTGCTGTCGCCCCGTTGACGCACACCGGATTCCTTCCCTCCTTCCCTTTCATACCTGATGCCCATGAACGCCATCAAATATCTGCCGTTGCTCGTCGCCTGTTCCCTGCTGCCCTTCGCTCCGTCGCTCGCACGGGCAAGCGGAATGGTCCCTGCCACCTCCGTCGTCCTCATCGACGAGGCCGACGGAGAATCCACGATGCAGGTCAAGAACACGGACGACAAACCCGCTCTGCTCTACACGATTGTCGAGCACGTGCCCGACGACAAGGAAACGCTGTTCACCGTTACACCGCCGATCGCGCGTGTCGATCCCGGCCAGACACAGCTGGTCCGCTTTATCCTGACCAACCGTACGCCGCTGAAGACCGAACGCCTCGCGCGGGTGATCTTCGACAGCATCGGCGAGCGCAAGGACCCGAGCCTCAATACCGTTTCGGTGCGGATCCGCCAGAACCTGCCGGTCATCATCCATCCGAAGGGCATGCCGATCGAACGCGAACCGTGGAAGCGTCTGAAATGGCGCGCGGAAGACGGCAAGCTGCGCGTGACCAACGACAGCCCCTACGTGGTCCGCCTCGGCGCCACGCTGGAAATCCTGCCGATGAAGAAGCCCGCGATGCTGCCCAACACCTACATCCTGCCCGGGCAATCGACGTACGTGATGATGCCGAAGGGCAACGCGACGCCTGCCGCGAACGGAAAAAATCCCGGCGGCAACGCCAACGAGAAAGCAAAGCTCACCGAGCTTCTTCAACTCTACGGCGGCGCAACGAGTGTCAAATTCCAGCCGGCGACGAGCTACGGCTACGTGACGACGCCGCATCAGGCCTCCATCGACTTCGCTGTTGCGCCAGAAGCGCCTGCGTCGCCGGCCGCTGCATCGAACTCCGGCTCGAAAGCTGCGCAGCATGCCGTACGGAATATCGACGTCACCGGCACGCCGCCACGGCAGCCGGCGCCGTGACACACGCCGGTGCGTTTTCGCGATCGAATTCGATACATCGCTTCACTAGGCGATCCGATTAACGGCCGTTTTTACGAATTATCCGAATCCGATTTCTATATCTGATATCAAATTCAGACGATGCTCATATAAATCGGATTACCTAATATATAGACTTTCTCTCCGATTGTTCATGGGCGATCTTTCACGCGCCAATGCAATCTACTTTAATGAGAAATTTATGAAGCGTACTCATCTGATCCAGTCTGCCGCGGCTCTCGCGATCGGCGCCGTGCTGACGAGCGTCGCACCGTCGTCTTTCGCACAGTCGACGACCCTGGCCATCACCGGCCAGATCGTTCCGCCCGCCTGCACACCGGCATTCGCCGGTGGCAATACCATCGATTTCGGCAAGGTTACGCCGCGCGCCGATTTCGCCCAGGTAGGCGAGAAACGCACGACGCTCACGATCACCTGCACGTCGCCGTCGTTCATCGCATTCAAGGTGACCGACAACCGTGAAGGCACGCAGGTCACCCAAGGCGAACTCGGCAGCGCGGCCAACACGATCGGCAGCTGGCTCGTGCCTAACGTGGTGGGCCCGGGCGGCGGAATCATGGGCTGGAACAACCAGCTTTTCGGCCTTGGCAAGTCGACCAAGGGCGCGAAGATCGGCGCGTATTCGATGCAACTGGGCGCGGCCAAGGTAAGCGGCTCCGACAGCTTCCTGGGCGTCACGAACCTGGTCACGACGACGGGCGTGTCGTTGTCCGACTGGATGCCGCTTGTGGGTGGCATCGGCGATTCGACATACAAAGCGATCGCCGCGATGATCCCCGGGTTCAATGGCTCGCACGGCCTCTGGGTTACCCGAAGCGGTCTGGGCGGAACGATCGGGACCACGTTCACCGGAGACACCGGGCTGTACGTCGCGAAGGGCTTCAAGTACACGGCCGTCAACAGCATGAACGCCGGTAATTTGGGTTCGCTCATGCACGTGGTCGGCGGCGGCGTTGCCAACGCGACGAACGGCACCCGCTTCACATTCCCGATCACGGTCCGCGCGATGCTCAACTCGGCGGGCGTGCTTGGTACCGGCACGGCCGAGAAGCTCGACGGTCTCGCGACATTCGACCTCGTCTATATCTGATCGCCGGATGCGTCGTCTGCAGAAACGGTTTGTCGGCCAGACGCACTACGCGAACCGGCAATGCGGGCGACGCAGGAGTGGCAAGTGACAGCGGCACAACGTGCCGCTGTGTCGCGCATCGGCGCGCGCGTCGTCAGACGCTGAAGCGGTTCAGCGTATACGCGCGATAAGCCGCGACAAACGCATCGAACGATCCGCCTTCCTTCGCTTCCAGCTCCGCCTGCTCGGCCAGCGACTGTGCGGCCAGCGCCGCAGCTGCCTGCGCATCGGCATCGGCGAGCGGCCGCGCGCGGAAATACGCGGCATGCGCCTCGCTTTGCGCACGCGCAAACGCGAGGAACGACTGGCCGTTGTCGCGCATCGTGCGCAGCACGCGTGCAGACGGCGTCCGCTCCGGATCGGCCAGCTTCTCCCTCTGCACCGCAATCGCGCGCACATGCGCATTGTCGCCGCGGATCTCATCGAGACGGCGGCCGACAATCTCGACCTTCGCCATCACCTCGTCCGCCCATGCCTGCATCGCGACCGGACTGCCGTCGCGCGACAGCGCGAGACCGGGCTTGCGCCCTTCCATCGTCACGCTGCCGAAGTTCGCATTGGCTTCCTTGTACGCATCGCCGTCGAATGCGGGGCTCGCGTCGAGCGCGCACGTCAGCAGATACGCATCGAGGAAACGTGCGGTCTCGAGCGAAATGCCGGTCGGTTCGAACGGATCGATGTCGAGACAGCGCACTTCGATGTACTGGACACCGCGCGACGCGAGCGCGTGCAGCGGACGCTCGCCCGAGTAGGTCACCCGCTTCGGCCGGATCGTCGAGTAGAACTCGTTCTCGATCTGCAGTACGTTCGTGTTGATCTGAATCCACTCGCCGTCGCGATGTGTACCGATCGCCTCATAGGGCGGATACGGCTCGCTCACCGCCTTCGACAATGCATCGAGGTAGCCTTGCAGCGTGTTGTAGTCTGCCTGCAGCGCCGCTTGCGCGGTCGTATTCGAATAGCCGAGATCACTCATCCGCAGGCTCGTCGCATACGGACGGTACAGCGTGTCGGCATCGAACGACTCGAGCGTATTCGGCCGGCCGCGCAGGAATCGCGCGTCGAGCGCCGGCGACGCGCCGAACAGATACATCAGCAGCCAGCTCGTGCGGCGGTAATTGCGGATCAGCGCGAGATAGCGCTCCGACTGATAGTCGACGAGCGTGGCGGTCGACCCCTCTTCCGCATGCAGGCGACGCCACACTTCCTCATGCAGCGAGTAGTTGTAGTGGATGCCGGCAATGCATTGCATCGTGCGGCCATAACGATAGGCGAGACCGCGCCGGTACACCGTCTTCAATCGGCCGATGTTCGACGTGCCGTAATCGGCGATGGGAATCTCGTCGTCGGCGGGCAGCAGGCCCGGCATCGAGTCGTTCCACAGCATCTCGTCGCCGAGCGATGCATAAACCAGGCGATGCAGTTCGTCGAGACGTTCGAGCGTCAGCGACGCGTCGGGCTCGGCCGGCGTGATCAGTTCGAGCAACGCCTCGGAATAGTCGGTCGTCAACGACGGATGCGTGAGCGCCGAGCCAAGCACGCGCGGGTGCGGCGTGAGCGCGATCATCCCGTCACGCGTCACGCGCAGGCTTTCCTTCTCGATGCCGCGCAGGCCGTCGGGCAGATGCTGTCGCGTCGGGCCGGTGCTCAGCGCGTCGAGGCGAGTCAGCAGCAAATCGGTCTGGCGGAAAGTCATGGTGTTCGGCATGGATGCGCAAGTGCGGGCCAGCCGCGCGTGGAACGCTCACGCGTGGCCGGACAGGATTGTCGGTCGCTTAGTGGGTAGCGGGCACTTTAACATCTCGTCGTGACGCGCGCTTGAGGCGGCGCCGGGCGAGGCGCGCCGAACCCGACAGGGCGCAGGACGGCATACGCGTATGGCGACGCGGCCGCGGCGAAACGTCTGCTGGAACGCCGAACGCACCACGCAAGCGACTTTGCGCGACGGTCGGATTTCGGACTGCTGCGGAGGAAAGACGGGGGCGGAGTTTGCCGTTTGCATTCACGCATCATCGCCGATGCACGCCGGCTCAACCGCCCCGCGCCGCGCCGGCCCGATCGGCAACGTCGTTCCACAGATGCAGCGCCGCGTACGCACGCCACGGCCGCCAGTCCTCGCTGCGACGCTTCTGGCTCGCCAGCCGGTCGAGCGCCGGATCGCGCGCGGCGATCGACTGCATCAGCACGAGATCCGACGCGGGCCACGCATCCGGATCGCGCCACGCGCGCATCGCGATGTATTCGACCGTCCACGGGCCGATGCCGGGCAAGTCGAGCCAGGCCTGACGCAGCGCCGCCAGATCCGCATGCGCCGGATCGAGCGGCACGTCGCCCGCCGCGACCGCGCGCGCCATCCCGGCCAACGCCGCGGCCCGCTTGCCGGGCATGCCGATCCCGTCAAGATCGCACGCCGCGAGCGCATCGGGCGTCGGGAAGCGCCACGCCGGCAAATCATCGTCCCCGGACGCGACGCGCTCACCCGCGCGCGCGACGAGCCGGCCGACGATCGTCGTCGCCGCCTTCACGCTGACCTGCTGACCGACGATGGCGCGCACCGCCAACTCAAAGCCCGACCACGCGCCGGGCACCCGCAACCCCGGCGCGACGGCAACGAGCGGTGCGAACCAAGGGTCGCGCGACAATTGCGCGCCGATGGCGGCCGGATCCGCGCAGAGATCGAACATCGCCGCGATCCGCTGGGCGAATGCGTCGTCGACATGGCTGGCGGCCGCGCCTTCGACGGTGGCGACGAGGCAGTGCTTGCGCGGATGGCGATGCACGGTCAGCCGGCCCGGCTCGCCGCCATGCTCGACGATCCGCCGATAGACGCCGTCCGTCACCTGCTCGACGCCGGGAATGGCCCGCCCGCTGAAGAAACGCAGCACACGCGCCCAGTCGTAGGGCGCCCTGAAACGCAATTCGAGTTGCGCGGATGGCGACGCGCAGGCGCCATTTGCGGTGAGGATGGCGGTGCTCACGCTGCGTGGTCCTCTGCGAGGGCGCTCTCGCCACGCGTACGATCCGCCTCGGCCGCGAGCAGCGCCGCCTTGCGGCGCAACCCCCAGCGATACCCGGCAAGCGCGCCGCCTTTCTGCACGACACGATGACAGGGAATCGCGAGCGCGACCGGATTCGACGCGCAAGCGGATGCGACCGCCCGCACCGCGCGCGGCGCGCCGAGCGCATCGGCGATGTCCGTATAGCTGCGTGTCTCGCCGTAAGGAATGCTGGTCAACGCCGCCCATACACGCTGCTGGAATGCGGTCGGCGCGATGTCGAGCGGGAGGTCGAAGGTGCGGCGCGTGCCGTCCAGGTAGGCGTCGATCTGCGCGACGAACGGTGCGATTCGCTCCATCGACTCGACCAGTTCGGCCCGCGTGAACGTGTCCTTCAGCGCGTCGACGAGCTGTCCGGCATCGTCGCCGAACGCGATCCGGCAGATGCCTTGTGCCGTGGCGGCGACGAGCACCGTACCCAGCGAGGTCTGCGCGGTCGCGTAATCGATCCTGAGGCCCGCGCCCTGGCGACGGAACGCCGAAGGCGCCATTCCCAGCTCGCGCGGCACCGACGCATAGAGCCGCGACGGCGAACCGAATCCCGCGTCGACGGCCGCCTGCGTCACGGGCTGCCCGCTTTGCAATGCTTGCCTGAGCGCCGCGCCGCGCTGCGCGGCCTGGTACTGGCGTGGCGACACGCCGACCACCCGCTTGAAGAGCCGCTGCAGATGGAACGGGCTGACATGGACCGCATCGCTCAGTTGCGCGAGCGTGAGCCGCTCCGGATGCGCATCGAGCACCGCGCACGCGCGATTGACGAGTTCGAGCTCGCGCGGCAACCCTTCCGGCTGGCAGCGCTTGCACGGCCGGAACCCGGCTGCGCGGGCGGCGGCCGTATCGTGGAAAAACGTCACATGTTCACGCCGCGGCAACCGCGACGCGCAGGTCGGACGGCAGAACACGCCGGTCGTCCGCACGGCGTAATAGAACGCCCCGTCCGCCTGGGGATCGCGGCCCGTCACGGCCGCCCATCGGGCGTCGTCGGTCGAATAGGCGGATTTCATCGTAGCCTCGCATTCTCAGTGTAGACGGTGCCTACTCTAGCCAGCGGCGCGCACCGTGGCGCCCTGATTCTTGCTCTGTCATTCGCTGTCGCGACACGGGCGCCCCGCGCACCATAGCGGCCTGGCCGGATCCACCATGAACGAATCGCCATCGTGTCACCGTACATTTGATGCGGCGCAGAGGTGCGACAGATCGCCGCCCTGACGTTTTTTTGCACAAAATTTATTGCGACGCACCATTGCGATGTGTATAGTTGGATCTGTCTCCTCCATGTCTCCTCCTGATATGGATTAAGCCCGTTCTCCGGAACGGGCTTTTTTTCGTCCATCGATTTTGCCTCGTTCGCTCGGGCGCTGCCGGCATCCTGGTCTACACTCGATGAAACCGGCCTGCGAAGGAGCGCCCGTTCATGAAACCGACCATCCGCGGAATCGATCACGTCGTGCTGCGCGTGACCGACATGGCCGCGATGACACGCTTTTACTGCGATGCCGTCGGCTGCCGCGTGGAAAAGGAACAGCCGGATCTCGGCCTCGTGCAGCTGCGCGCAGGCGATGCGCTGATCGACCTGCTGGCCGTCGGCGCACAAATCGACCGCCCCGACAGCGGGCCGCCCGGCGCCGGACGCAATCTCGATCATCTATGCCTGCGCATCGAGCCGTTCGATCCGCAGGCGCTCACCGCGCACTTCGCCGCCCACGGCGCACAGCCCGGCGCAACCCAGGAGCGCTACGGCGCCGACGGCTACGGTCCGTCGATCTACCTGTTCGATCCCGAAGGCAACATGCTGGAGTTGAAAGGGCCTTCGCCGTCCGCCGCGTAAGCGCGGCCGCCCCGCCGACAGGTCACGCGTCGGCGCGCGCCTTGAGAGTCGTCCACTCGACGGCGACCGGGTCGTGATCCGCGCTCGAGATCCATGCCGCGCCGTCCTGTACCGTGCACTGCAGCCGCATCGTGCGTTCGGCGAGCCGTCCGAGCGCCGTCGCGACGCCGTCGGCCAGCGACAGCACCTGCACGTTGCGCAGCCGCTCGACCTTGCTGCGCACGCCCTGCCACCAGATATCCGACGTCCTGCCGCCGTATGCGATCACCGTCACCTGACCGGCGCGGCCGGCCGCCTTCGCGATGCGACGCTCGTCGGGCTGGCCGACATCGATCCACACGTCGATCGCGCCGGTCAGGTCCTTCTGCCAAAGATCCGGCTCGTCGGTGTCCGACAGTCCTTTGCAGAATTCGAGCCGCTCGTGTGCGAACAGCGCGAATGCGACGATGCGCACCATCATCCGCTCGCTGGTTTCGGACGGATGGCAGGCAACCGTCAGCGCGTGATCGGCGTAGTAATGCCGATCCATGTCGGCGATTTGCAGTTCGGCTTTGTAGATCGTGGATTTGAGCGCCATGCGGGGGAGGCCCTGACGGGCAACGATTCGGGTCGGGCCGTGATGGTACCGAAAGCCCGGCGACTGCCGCGTGATACGCACAGCGCAACGGCCCGGCATGCAGCCGGGCCGCGTTCGCCGCGCCGGCCCGTGAACCGGACGGCGCATGCATTCAGGAGATCAGGCGTTACTTCTTGATGAAGCGCGAATCGGTCCAGAGACCTTGCTGATCGCTGTTGTCCGCGCTGACGAATTGCACGTCGCCCTCATCGACCGCCACGACACGAAAGCGCTGGCCCTCCGGCACCGACAGGCAACGGTAGTCGTCGAAGTACTGCTGCCTTGCCTGCGACTGGCCGTCCCGCTCATGACTCAATACGGAATCCAGATTATCTTTCGACAGGCAGCCCCATGCGTTGCCCGTCAGCTGGATTTCCTGCCGCGGCTTGACGCTGTCGCCTTCTGCCCGGGCGATCGACACGACCGCCAATGCACCGACAAGCGCAAGAAAAACACCGGTTCGCTTCATCATGTTCGGTCTCCATGCTCGCGGGCACCAAGCCAAGGTTAGCTATGTGTTTAAAGGTGATCGTGAACCCGCGTTTTCGATCGTAGGAAACCGCCTGACGATAGCAAGCGAATTAGTTGTGCGATCGCAACAGCCGCGCCCGGGGCCGCCACGCGCGCAGCCCGCTTCCACGGGCGACAATCCACGCGATCCAGCCCCATCTATCAGCGCGACTGCCGCAACGCATTGTCCGGCAAGGCGCTCCGCGAAACGTCATCGTTCCCGTTGAACGGGTCGGATTACCCGGTTCGCTATCCTGCGCATTTTGGTGCGCCGCACATAAAGTCATTCGAAAGGCGCCGCCCGGCGCATCGCCGCGGCACGCGTTCCGGGATACAGGGACGACGCCGGGTCAGGAAATACCCGGCATGCCCACCGCCCGCATACCGCCGGGCCGGCACCGCTGCAACGCGTCAAACCGCGTGTTGCAGCTCGAAGTAATCGCGCTGGAACATGCACATCCGGTACGCGTTGTGATAAGCCCCGTTACCGAAGAATTCCTCGATCAATTCGGCTTCGCGCCGGAATCCGCACTTCTCGTAAATGTGGATCGCCGCCGCATTCGACGTATCAACGATCAGGTAGAGCTTGCGCAGATTCAGCACCTTGAATGCATACGCAACCGCGAGACGCGTCGCCTGGCCCGCATAGCCCCGCCCCTGACACTGCGGCGCGATGATGATCTGGAATTCGCCGCGGCGATGGATGTAATCGAGTTCGATCAGTTCGACGAGGCCGACCAGCTCGCCCGCCGCGTCGACCGCGACGAAACGGCGCTCGCGCTGGTCATGCACGTGCTGGTCGTAGAGTTGCGACAGCTCTGCGAAGGTTTCGTAAGGTTCCTCGAACCAGTAGCGCATGATCTTGGCGTCATTGTTCAGTTCATGAACGAAGCGCAGATCCTGACGTTCGAGCGGCCGCAGCGACAACGTGAATGTCTTGTCTTGTAGTTGCATGGTAATGATCCTTATGTCATGCGTTGCCGGAATGCGAAACGCGCCTGTCCGGTGCATGCCCGACAGACCCCGTTACACACCGTAAGAAAACGAACGTGAGCACGGTTCAGAGCCTAAAATAAAAAAAGGGTTCCTGGCGTCGTCATGGAGGCTATCGTGATCGAGCAAGTGATTCTCGGTGTCTTTCTGGTGCTGCCGCTCGTGATCGTGGCTGTACTGTTTTCCGATGAACTCTGGCAGGAACATCGGCGCCAGCATCCGCGCGACGAAACCGCACCGCACATCGACTGGAAGCACCCGTGGCGACGGGTGCGGCGCGGACACTAAATACCCTCACCGCTGCCGGTTCGCGCACGCCGGCCGGGTATGGCGACGTCTCGCAACGGCACACACCGTTTCGATCCGATCGCGAGGCGACGACGTGAAGCACATGCCATCCCCCCGGAAGCCCGATATTCCGCACGAAACAATCGACCTGCAGATCGCCGACGTGCTCGCCGCCGTCATTTATCCCGCGAACAAGGACACGATCGTCGATGCCGCACGCGATGCGGGCGCGAGCAACGACGTGCTGACCATGCTCGACGGGCTCCCCGAGCAGGATTACGCGGATATCGACGCGGTCACGCACTGGATCGCCGGCAACTACGGGCCGGGGCTCGGGGTTTGAACCCGGGCGGCCGACGCGATACGATCGCGACATATCCGTTGGACATTCCGGCCGGGGCGGCCGCCACGACGCACACATCCGGATCCGTCGTTCGGACGCGGACGCGCGCAATCGCGGAGAGTACATGGAAGGCATTCTGATCCAGCACACCTCGCGCCGGCAGTTATGGTTCGGTGCGCTGACGGCACTCTTGATCGCGTTCGCGCTCGGGATCGCCGCACCCAATGCGAACGTCGATCTGCCCGTCGTCGAACCGTTCATGCCGATGTGCGCGCTGACCGTGTTTACGACCGCGTGCCTCGCGGCATTCTTCCTCGCCGCGCAATTCACGGTGACGCGGCAACCGGTGCTCGGCGCGCTCGGCGGCGCCTACGCCTTCACCGCACTCGCCGTCGCGTTGCAGCTGCTGACGTTTCCCGGCGTGTTCGCGCCGCACGGCCTGCTCGGCGCGCGCCCGCAAAGCGCTGCGTGGATGTGGATCTTCTGGCATGCAGGCTTTCCCGGTTTCGTGATGCTCGCGCTGCTCGCGCGCGAGCGTCTGGCCCATGTGAGCATCAGCGCCCAGCGAACCCGCTGGTGGACGATCGCACTGGTCGGCGGCCCCGCCGTCGTCGCTGCGCTGCTGTGCCTGCTCGCCGTGAAGGCGCCATTGCCGCCCGCATTCCGGCCGCCCGGCGACGCAAGCGTGCTGCCGGTCGGCGCAACGGTGTTCGCCGTGTGGGCAGTCAACGCGGCCGCCGTCGCCGCCGTGCTGTACACCGGCAGGCTGCGCACGACACTCGACCTGTGGCTCGCGATCGCCGTGCTCGCATGCCTCACCGACACCACGCTGAACCTGATGACCACAAGCCGCTTCACGGTCGGCTGGTATCTCGCGCGCGTATTCAGCATGTTCACGCCCGGCGTCATCGTATGCGTGCTCGCATGGGAGGTGACGGTGCTCTATCAGCGCCTGTTCGAAGCGCACACGACGCTGTTGCGCTCATCCGTGCGCGATGGCCTGACGGGCGTCTACAACCGCAGCCATTTCAACGACCATTTCCATCTGCTGTTTCTGCAGGCGCGGCGGCAGAACGAACCGCTGTCGCTGCTGATGGTCGACGTCGATCACTTCAAGGCCTACAACGATGCGTTCGGTCACGTGAAGGGCGATGCCTGCCTGATCGCGATCGCAGGCGCGCTGACGGGCGTCGTGCACCGGCCGGCGGATCTCGTCGCGCGCTACGGCGGCGAGGAGTTCGCGATCGTGCTGCCGAACACCGGGCCGCGCGGCGCGCGGCTCGTCGCGGAAGAGGCGCGTGAAGCGGTGCTGCGGCTCAACCTGGCGGAGAATACGCCTGCCGGGCGCGTGACCGTCAGCGTCGGCTGTGCGACGGCCGATCCGGGCGAACTGACCATGCCCGATGCACTGATCGAAGCCGCCGACGGCGCGCTGTACCGCGCGAAGGATACTGGCCGCAACCGGATCGCGACCGTTTGATCGCTGACGACGGCGGCGATAATGCGCCGTTACGCAACGCATCGTTGGGAAACCATTTCTTACAGCCGCGGCGCGGGGCGCTCGCTATGCTGGGCGCACATTGATCCTGAGCGGGTGACGCGCCATGAAAACCCTGTTACTGATTCTCGGTGTCGCCGCCGCCACGCTGCTGAGCGGCTGCATCGTCGCACCGTATGACGGCTACTACTACGGTGGCGGCGGCTATCACCACCATCATCATCGCGACTGGGACTGAGATCGCTGACGCGTGCGAGGCGTGATTCGGCATGCCTCGCACGCGTGCCAATGCGTTCCGATGCGGGAGACGCATGCGCGAACGCGTCGGGCAGCGCCTGGCAATCGCGCCGTGTGCTTCGCGACTACTTCCCGATACAGAATCGACTGAAAATCACCCCGAGCAGATCGTCCGACGTGAACTCGCCGGTGATCGAATTCAACTGCTCCTGCGCCAGCCGCAACTCCTCAGCGAACAGGTCGAGCGACTGCGCCCGCTGCGCCGCGTGATCCGCCGCCTGCGCCAGATGATCCTGCGCCGCGCGCAGTGCAATCAGGTGCCGCTCGCGCGCCAGATACACGCTTTCCGCACCCGCCTGCCAGCCAGCGATCCGCAGCAATTCTCCGCGCAGCAGGTCGATCCCGTCGCCGCGCTTCGCCGACAGATGCACTTCGCAGAGATCCTTGCCCGCCGCGCCGTCCGCGCGCACGACCGATGCCGGCGCACCGGTCAGGTCCGTCTTGTTCAGCACCCGCACCACCGGCACGCCTTCGGGAAACCGCGCCGCGATCGAGTCGTCGTCGGCCGTCATCCCCGAACGCGCGTCGAGCAGATGCAGCACGACGTCCGCCAGCTCGATCTCGCTCCACGTGCGCGCAATGCCGATCCGCTCGACTTCGTCCTCGGTCTCGCGCAACCCGGCCGTATCGATGATGTGCAGCGGAATCCCCTCGACCTGAATCGTCTGCGCAACCTTGTCGCGCGTCGTGCCGGCGATCGGCGTGACGATCGCGAGCTCCGCACCGGCCAGCGCGTTCAGCAACGACGACTTGCCGACGTTCGGCTGCCCCGCGAGCACGACCGACAACCCCTCGCGCAAGAGCGCGCCCTGCCGCGCATCGCCGAGCACATGCGCGAGCTGCGCGCGGATGTGCGCAAGCTTGCCGCGCGCATCCGCCGCCTCGAGAAAATCGATTTCCTCTTCGGGGAAATCGAGCGTCGCTTCGACCAGCATCCGCAGGTTGATCACGTCGTCGACGAGCGCATGGATCTGCCGCGAGAACGCGCCGTCGAGCGAGCGGCCGGCCGAGCGCGCCGCCGCCTCGGTGCTCGCCTCGATCAGGTCCGCAACCGCCTCGGCCTGCGCAAGGTCGAGCTTGTCGTTCAGGAACGCACGCCGCGTGAATTCGCCCGGCTCCGCGAGCCGCAAACCGAATTGGCGCCCGGCATCGAGGCAACGCTGCAGCAATAGCTGCATCACGATCGGACCGCCGTGCCCCTGAAGTTCGAGCACATGCTCGCCGGTATACGAATGCGGCGCGGGAAAATAAAGCGCGATGCCGCGATCGAGCGGCGCGCCGTGCTCATCGAGGAACGGCACGTAGCTCGCATGACGCGGCGAGAGACGCTGCCCGCACAACGCGTCGATCAGCGGCAGCGCCGCCGCTTCGCCGCCTCGCCCGAACGACACCCGGACAACACCGATCCCGCCCCGGCCGGAAGCGGTGGCAATGGCGACGATCGGATCGGAATCGGTAGCAAGCATGGCAGTCGGATGGTCTGGCAGGAAAACGGCCGGCCCGCGCGGCAGCGCGGACATCGGAACGCCGGCATTGTAGCGTGCCGGCGTCTTCGGTACCGCCCGCATCGGGATCGGATCGCGGGTTCGGACCGCCGCCAGCTTATCTCAATTAAGATAAGATAAATCATAGATAGATGCGAGCCTGCCGGCGCCGGCTCCAGGTTGATATGCCGTTCGACAGCGGAATGCGGTCGTTTCAATACCATCCGCGCAACCCGGTGTTAGCCCGGCATTACCTTTAATGAGATAATGTTATCCCTGCCGGTTGTCTGGGGCGTGTCGGTCGAAATGCACAATCGAGCCATGCCGACACCCGAAGAAAAATCGGCGTTCACGGAACGTCTGAAATTCGCCTTGTTGCGCAGCCCGGAGAAAGTCACGGGCGCGACGGAACTTGCGCTGCATTTCAATCTCCGCCATCACGGCGAGCACCCGATATCGCCGCAAACGGCGCACAAATGGCTGACGGGGCGCACGATTCCGACGCAGGACAAGCTGAAGACGCTCGCGGACTGGCTCCGCGTCGATCTCCACTGGCTGCACTACGGGCCGCCGCCGAATGCCGCCGCGCGCTCGACACCCCAACCGCTGCCGCGCGACGAGCGCTATCCGCCGACACCCGAAACGATCGAGCTCGCATCGAAAATCGAGGCGCTGTCGCCGCATCACCGTTACCTCGTTCAGGAATTGATCGAGCAGTTTTACGGCGAGATGGCCAAGCGCTGAGCAGCGCAACGGCGTCGGGCTGCCGAAAACCGCCTCATCCGGATCGCCGGCCGTCCGCAACCGGCCGTCCGCAACAGCGCCTTCGAAACGGGTAGTCGCGACCGACCATTCGCAAGGCCGTCCGCAACCGGTCTCCTCAAAACAAAAAGCCGCGTGGCACGAGGCCACGCGGCTTTTTCTCATCGACCGGGCCGGTCACGCGGGCGGATACGCTCCGCCCCGCACCGGCTACCGTCAGGCGGCTTTCTTCTTCGCGCCGATCGTCCGGGTAATGTAGTACTGCTGTGCGATCGACAGCACGTTGTTCACGACGTAGTACAGCACGAGACCCGCCGGGAAGAAGAAGAACATCACCGAGAATGCGATCGGCATGAACATCATCATCTTGGCCTGTACCGGATCCGGCGGCGTCGGGTTCAGCTTGGTCTGCACGAACATCGAGACGGCCATCAGCACCGGCAGGATGAAGAACGGATCGCGCTGCGACAGGTCGTGAATCCACAGAATCCATGGCGCGCCGCGCATTTCGACCGAGGCGAGCAGCACCCAGTACAGCGAGATGAACACCGGAATCTGGATCACGACCGGCAGGCAGCCGCCGAACGGATTGACCTTCTCGGTCTTGTACAGCTCCATCAGCGCGGCGTTCATCTTCTGCGGATCGCCCTTGAAGCGTTCGCGCAGCGCCTGCATGCGCGGCGTGATTTCCTTCATGCGCGCCATCGACTTGTAGCTCGCCGCCGACAGCGGGAAGAACACCGCCTTGATCAGCACCGTCAGCAGGACAATCGCCCAGCCCCAGTTGCCGACGAAACCGTGGATCTTCTCGAGCAGCCAGAACAGCGGCTTCGCGATGATCGTCACCCAGCCGTAGTCCTTCACCAGCTCGAGACCCGGCGCGACGCTTTCGAGCATGCGCTCTTCTTCCGGACCGGCGAACAGGCGCGCCGACACGTCGACCGACTGGCCCGGCGCGATCGCCGCAACCGGCTGCTTCACGCCGACGCGGTACAGCGTCGGATCGATCTTGCCAGCGTAGATGTCACGCTTCGCGCCCTGCTGCGGAATCCAGGCCGATGCGAAGTAGTGCTGCACCATCGCGACCCAGCCGTTATCCGCGGACTTCTCGTAGCTGGCCTTGTCCTTGTCGAGATCGCCGAAGTCGATCTTCTGGAAATGCTTCGCATCCGTGTAGACCGCCGGGCCGAGGAACGTGTGCGAGAACATCGGCGTCTCGACCGGCGTGTTGTCGCGTACGAGTTCCATGTAGACCGTCGGGGACACCGGCGCTGTGCCGACGTTCTCGATCTTCGTGTCGACACCGATCACGAAGCTGCCGCGCGTGAACGTATACGTCTTCACGACCTTCACGCCGCCCTTGACCGGCGACTAGAACGACAGCTTCAGCGTGTTCTGGTCGCCCGGCAGCGTCGTTGCGCCGCCGACCTGCGTGAAGACGTCGTTGTGGTTCGGGAAGTCGCCGCCGAGCAGGCCCGTGCGCGCGAGGTACGTGTGGCCCGCGCCGTGATCGAACAGCGTGATGTAGAGGTCGGGCTGCTTGCCGCCGCCGGACTTCTTCAGCGTCAGCTTCGCGAGCGTGCCGCCGCGCGTGTCGATCTCGCCGTCGTATACATCGGTCGAGAACTTCACCAGCTGGGCCTGCGCGGCCGGCGTGGTCGTCGCGGGCGCAGCGCCGGCGGTCGCGGCCGGCAGATCGCCGGCGGTCGTCGTGCCCGCGCCGGACGCGCCGCTTGCGGCAGTCGCGTTGGTCGTCTGCGTGACGTTCGGGAAGAACATCGACTGGCGTCCGTGCGATCGCTGCCAGTTGTCATACAGCATGACAGCTGACATGAAGAAGATCACCCATAGGACGGTGCGTTTGATATCCATGCGTTGTCTCAGAGTCGATGGGACTGCGCTTCGGCATCGCCGCGAGCGCGCGTGTCGGAGGTGGGCGGCGGAACGAGATCGATGCCGCCCGCGGAAAACGGGTGGCACCGGCATAGTCGCCTGGCGGCAAGATACGTGCCGCGCGCGGCGCCATGATACTGGATTGCCTCGCGCGCGTAATCCGAACAAGACGGATAAAAACGGCAACGGTTGCCGAGCAGCGGACTCACGGCAACCTTGTAGAAGCGCAGCAAGGCGATCAATACCGTTTGCATAGCAAGACAGCGCAGGTTCGGCGCCATGTCAGAGCCGGCCGGGCAGGCGCGAACGCCGCCACGGCGAGCGAATGCGTCACTCGGACGCGGGCTTCGCCGTGCGGCGCACGATTTCCCGGGCGGCCTTGTCGAGCAGCTCGCGAATCTCGTCGGCGCACATCGCCCCGAGCGCGGCGGATGCCGCACTCGGATGCACCTTCTTGTCGAAGCGCGTGTGCTGCCGCAGCAACAGGTCGAACCCGGCGAACTCGGCCCGACGCACGCGAAACGCTTCGCGTGCAAGCCGCTTCACCAGGTTGCGCGTCACTGCGCGCGGCGCGTACTTCTTGCCGACGACCAGTCCCAAACGCGAGGGCTGGCCCGTCGGCTTGCCGTAGATCACGAAGTGCGCGGAGCGCCGCCACGGACGCAAACGAAAAACGGATGAAAATTCATCCGTTTTCAGAAGTCGCGCAGCTTTGGGAAAGACGGCTTTCGCTTGCAACGGATTCGCACCCGGCTCGACAGCAGCCTTGCCCGCAGGACTGCGGACGGCGGTCACAGCGCGCAACCCGCCTTAGATGGCGAGGCGCTTGCGGCCCTTCGCGCGGCGAGCGTTGATGACCTTGCGGCCACCTGCCGTCTTCATGCGGACACGGAAGCCATGGGTGCGCTTGCGGCGAGTCACGGACGGTTGGTAGGTACGTTTCATGATGCTCTCACTTGTTCGAGAATGTCGGGAAATCAGGGACCGCGTGCCCTTACACCAAGGCCTTCGGGCGAACGCAATCGCCGGAAATACAGGATTGGTTTTCGCGGAACCCGTTATTTAAACCGTTTTTCTCTTGACGGTCAATACGTTAGAAGCGATTCGATGGCCGCCTGTGGATATGATCCGGCCCCGCGACCCACACGACACCCCTGTGGATAACTCACGCTGTGACCGCTTTTGGCGGTAGAATCTCGCGTTATCTCCAAGAATCCCGCACGCCGCTTCGGCTCGCGCCCGCCTCCGGAATCCTCTGTGACGCAGGCGCCCGAGACATGCTCGCACGACCGCTTCGGGCCTTGTTGCGCATTCGCGACAAGGGCGCCGGCGAGCCATTGTGCACCGAAATAACGACCGCAACTTGATGAACGATTTCTGGCAACACTGTTCCGCCCTGCTGGAGCGCGAATTGACGCCCCAGCAGTACGTGACGTGGATCAAACCCTTGGCCCCGGTCGCTTTCGATGCCGCAGCGAACACGCTGTCCATCGCCGCACCGAACCGCTTCAAGCTGGATTGGGTCAAGAGCCAGTTTTCGGGCCGGATCTCGGATCTGGCCCGCGATTTCTGGAAGGCGCCGATCGATGTCCAGTTCGTCCTCGATCCGAAGGCCGGCATGCGCGGCGGCGCCGCTGCACCGCTGACGCCGCGCGCCCCGCTGCCTGCATCCGGTCCGGCCGCCACGGTGGCCGCCATCGCCGCCAGCAT
>NZ_JAHACR010000460.1 GCF_018375725.1 Burkholderia sp.
CAAGCCGGCAACACGAGTCACGGACGACGAATCGACCGATCAGGCTGGAAACGGACCAGCTACCGATAGAAAGCGGTTTGAGTATAGCACTGACTTCCTCGTAGGAATATGGACTTGGACCTGCGACGGACGCTCCCCGATCAGGACGTGCTATCTATTGCGCTCTGGCGCTCGCGAGTTCGCGTGCTTTGGATACCTCGTCATCCGTCAGTGGGCGCCGCCCGGCGTCAGCGATCAGCGTTTCGAGCTGGCGTGAGTGGGCTGCTGCAGCCGCGCTGGCCAAAGGTTGTGCTTCGATACCCGCCAACACGTTCCGCGCGGTGTCGCGCAGCAGGCCTTAAAAAAAAAGCCCGCTCCCAGGGAGAGCGGGCGAAGCTATGGCTGGAGCCAGGAGGAAGATTCAAACAGGCATTCCTGCCACGGCATCGGTTCGAAGAGCAACTCGGGCGAATAGCTCATTGGCATGCTGAAGTGCCTCCGCGGAGTTCTCCGCACCTTCCAGATCTTCGATCACCTGTACGGCTTGGCCGGTTACGCCGGCCACGTACCAACAACGCTGAAGAGGCTCCTGCTCCCTGCTGAGCATAGCGGCGAGGCTTTGCGCTCCAACTAGGCTGCCGGGTATGAAGCGGTCGTTCACCACGATGATGCCCTCGCGCTTGTTAGCCGTGATCGTCGGATCGTCCATCGAGCCGCAGCCGTAATCGAACTCAATGACGTACCCGCATAAATCGCAACGACTCGTGTGGACGACATGTCCCCAGAAGTCCTTATAAGCGACGGTGCACGAGGTGCGCCCGCAATGGGCGCAGTGGCAGTTTTCCTCGATTTCAACAGAGGTCGACATCTCATCTCCTTGAAGGGCGCACAAATGGGCGCATAGAAAAGTCCGGCCAAGGAACGTCCACGCACCTCGGCAAGGCGGAAAAGCCTTCCCGCAAATCCGTGCGGAACCAAGAAACGCCCCCCCGAACGTCCCTTTACGGGACGCGCGGAGGGGACGTTACAGATCGATGGATCACATGCCGGGCATCTTCAATTCCGTTACTGCCTGGCTTGCGCGCTCCAACGATTTCTCGATCCCGGTGGATTCGTAGCTTGCGTGGGCCAGGATTTCTCGCAAAATCGCACGTGGGTCAGAAACCGAATTACCGTTGGCTAGCATTGCGCGAGCAATGGAATCACCAAACGTCTCCGCCACTTCGTAAGCGAATACGCCAGGATGCTCACCATTCGCATCAAACCAATCGCCCACCAGGTCGACGAACATTGCATGACCGATCACTTCCTCGACAAATCCGCTCTCACCGCTGAACGGATCGAGGTCGACCCTCGAACTGCTGGCTCGAATTTCCCGAAGCGCATCGCGTGCACCAATAGCGACGTATGCGACAGTCAATGCATCCGGCTCGGTGCGCACCGAATCTTCCGTGGCCGCTTGCGGCATTCCGAGCGACGCGTTGCCTTGGAGGACGTGGAACCCGGCTGGTCTCGCACACGTGACGTCCATGTTGCGAACGTTAGACATTTCCCTACTCCTGAATATGACGCGAAGCAGGCACCCTAGCGGGTAACTGCCCCGCTAGGGTTGAGATACTGCCCGATGGCAGTTAGATGAGATTGCGGCAGAGCCGCTAGGCAGGTTGACGTCGAGTTCGAGCGACGTCACTCCGCTACGCGGAGGCCGTTGCCATCGCTGACCAGCCTGACCGACGCACCAAGGCGTGGCTGACGCACGCGATCCGCGGTGGCGCTATACACCTCGCCGTCGCTGCCGCGCACGCCCACTTCAACGAGATCCTGCGCGGATGCGCCCTGGACGGCATGGTTCCCTTGCGGGACCGGCGCCGGAACGAGACGAACACGCACGACAGTGCCGGTCGCGCCGAGCATCGCCTGCTGATCGGCCTGCTGCGCGAAGGCGTTCCCGCCGGCGAGCATGCTTGCAACGGCGAACGAAATGGCGACGACCGGGGACATAGCGATTTTCAACATGGTTTGCTCCTGATTAGAAATTGGGGGCAAACCGACCCCTTTGGGGAACGGAGCCCCAGAGGGAAAGACAAGATGCCGGCAGGCGGCAACACGAATCACGGACGAGAAATCGACCGAGCAGGCTGGAAAACGGACCAGCTACCGAGGGAAAGCGGT
>NZ_JAHACR010000054.1 GCF_018375725.1 Burkholderia sp.
CGCGTCAGCCATGCGGCTTGGTCGGGCGCGCTATCGCGGCATCGCAGCAGCCTTACTTCTTCTTGGCGTCGACGTGCTTCGGCTTCGGCGGCGTCTGGATCTTCGCGTACTCGAATGCAGGCGTCGCCAGAAGCGCTGCCTTGGTTGCGCCAGGGAGATAGAGATTGCCGTCGCGAACATCGAGCGAGACGATTGGCACCGCCACATCATGTGCAGCCAGGCCCAGGAAACCGCCTGCAGCGACGATTGCCGCGGAAACAGAGCCGTCCGGCGCCACGATCAGGTCGCGGATCACGCCGATTTTCGAACCGTCATCGTTGTAGACGGCCTTATCAAGCACACTCTTCTTCACGCTCCAGCCAGTGAGCAGCGCCTGCGATTGCTCGACCGTTACGCTCAACGGTTGCGAACCGGCGATTTGGGCATGAGTCGGCATACTGATTGCGCTGGAAGCCAGCACGGCAACTGCCAATATCGTTTTACGGAATGACATGCTCTTTTGCTCCTTGTGAATATACTGCGGTCGAAACACGGCGTTTGGCAGGACAATCTTCCATAAACACGCGTCAAACGCGCATGCTTATTTGATGACGAAAGATTGCAGTCGCCAATAATCAATAATGCTGTAAATACACGTTCCAATTCACCATATTATTTCTGGAGAATTAGGAGTGCGTCGGCTGCTGCGCAGCATTACGCGACGCCGCTGTCCATTAGGCACGGTTCCGCCACGTTTTTCAAGGCACACTCCAGCAATATGTGAGATCGCCCAAGTAATCCGGTAGCGCAAAAGCTATGGGGATGGAGCCCAGTGCCTCTAGGTGCAGCCTCCGGCACGGCGCATCGACTGGCTCTCTTCCTGCATGAATCGTCCTGCTCGTCAGAAGATAAGCCGTTTTCGCCTAATGCGATTGATGTCCATCCCTATTCACGACGAGCACGTCATTTTGGACTCATGCACCGCTTCTGCTTTGCGTACTTCACGGCGAAACGCGCCCGGACTGGTTCCCGTCCATTTGCGAAAGGCGCGGTGAAATGCGCTCGGCTCAGTGAAACCGAGTTCGCTGGCGATTTCAGCCACGCTGAGTGCGTTTTCATGCAGCAGTGATTGCGCCAATGCGCCACGCATCTCGTCCTTGATGGATGCAAAGCTTTGTCCTTCGCTACGGAGGCGTCGCCGCAAGGTCGCAGGCGTGATGCCCAATCGTTCGGATAACGTGTCGAAGTCCGGCCATTCCGCGGCAGGTAACGCTTTCAGATGCTCGCGCGTTTTCGCGACCCATCCGGTGTCGTGTCGATAACGCACCAGGAGATTGCCGGGGGTGCCACGCAGAAAGGTCGTCAGCGCGTGCTCTGAACGAATCGTCGGCAGGCTGAGATAGGCGGCGTTGAACGCGAGCCGGCTGTCGGGCTGGTCGAAGTGCACAGGCACGCCGAAGAACTGATGGTAGTCGGTGCGCTGGTCAGGGCTCGGGCACGCAAAATCAATGCGTTGCAGCGGAATGCGCCGGCCGACCAGCCAGCAGGCCAGTCCCAGCAAAATCAGCCAGAACGTACGGTAGGCGAAGGCAGGATACGGTGCGTCCGCATTGGCGAGAACAATCTGTGCTTGTCCGTCGGCGACCACGAGCTCGCCGTGCGGATCGTCGAGCACGACGCGCAGAAATTGCAGCGCTCGCCGCAGCGCTTTTTCGAGCGTGCCGGCGTGCAGTACCGCTTGGCAGAGCAGCGCGAAACTCCCATGCCGCATCGGCCGCGCAGAGAGGCCGAAAAACTCGTCGTCCGTCGCCTCGGCGATCGCCAGCCAAAGTCGTCCATATTGCTGGGCGGTGACGGGATCGGACACCACATCGGGCAAGCCCGCGGCTCGCAGCAGCGGCTTCGCCGCGAGACCTTGCCGGCGCAGGCATGCGAGCGCGTCCTCGACAAAGTCCGGCGAGATCATCTGTTGTCCCACCTCATGACCTCCAAATATGGCAAAGCCGATCAAAATTCTAGATTCCGTTTGTCATTGATTGCAATGTTTGGGCTGTCTACCATCAAAACAGATCTGCCGCGCCAACCTGAGCGCCGGTCGAGACAAAGAGAAGGAGACACCCATGCCAGATGTAGCCATCGCCAGGACGATGCCGTCCTATGCCGATGCCGTGGCCCAGTTCCGCATCGAGGCCGCCGCCGCGCACCTGCATGGTGACCTGGCGCGCGGTCTGAACGCATGCGTCGAATGTTGCGATCGGCATGCGGCCTCCGGCGCGACAGCGCTCGACTGGATCGACATCAACGGACGGCAGCACAGCTTCAGCTTCGCGCAGATGCAGGCGCTTTCCGCCCGCGTTGCCAACTTGCTCGTTGCTCAAGGCGTCAAGCCGGGCGACGTGGTGGCCGGCTTGTTGCCGCGGACGCCCGAACTCGTCGCCACCATCCTCGGCACATGGCGCGCGGGTGCGGTGTATCAGCCGCTCTTCACCGCATTCGGCCCCAAGGCGATCGAGCATCGGCTGCACATGAGCGAGGCACGGTTGGTCGTCACCAACATCGCGAACCGCGCCAAGCTCGACGAAATCGCCGATTGTCCGCAGGTGGCAACGGTGCTGCAGCCCGGAGAGCTTCTGCCCGCAGGCGATCTCGATTTCCGCGCGGCGCTCGACGCACAGTCAGCCTCGTTCGAGCCGGTGCTGCGCAAGGGTACGGATCTATTCCTGATGATGTCCACTTCCGGCACGACGGGGCTGCCCAAAGGCGTACCGGTGCCACTGCGTGCGCTGCTCGCCTTCGGCGCCTACATGCGCGATGCGGTGGATCTGCGCGCCGAAGACCGGTTCTGGAATATCGCGGATCCTGGCTGGGCATATGGTCTCTACTACGCCATCACCGGGCCGCTGCTGCTTGGCCACGCGACCACGCTTTACGAAGGCAGCTTCACCGTCGAAAGCACCTACGACGTCATCGATCGGCTCGGCATCACCAATCTCGCCGGCGCACCGACGGCCTATCGACTCCTGATGGCGGCCGGCCCGGACGCGGCCGCTCCCGTCAAAGGCAAGCTGCGCGTTGTCAGCAGCGCGGGCGAGCCGCTGAATCCGGAAGTCGTGCGCTGGTTCGACGCGGCACTTGCTGCGCCCATCCACGATCACTACGGACAGACCGAGCTCGGCATGGTGGTGAACAACCATCACGGGCTTGCGCATCCCGTTCATCCCGGATCGGCCGGGCTCGCGATGCCCGGTTACCGGGTCGCGGTAATCGACGATGCGAACCACGAGCTCGGGCCGGGGCAGCCCGGCAATCTGGCGATCGACATCGCGCAATCGCCGCTGCTCTGGTTTGGCGGATATTGGCGTCAGGACACACCCGCCATCGCAGGCGGCTACTATCGAACGGGAGACAACGTCGAGCTGGAACCCGACGGCAGCATCAGTTTCATTGGCCGCGCGGACGACGTGATCACATCGTCCGGCTACCGCATCGGACCGTTCGATGTGGAAAGCGCGCTGATCGAGCATCCGGCCGTGAGCGAAGCCGCGGTGATCGGCGTGCCGGATCCCGAGCGGACGGAAATCGTCAAGGCGTTCGTCGTGCTGTCACGCGGGTACGAGGCTGGCCAGGACTTGGCCGATGCGCTCAGCCAGCACGTCAAGCGACGGCTTTCGGCACACGCGTATCCGCGTGCGATCGATTTTGTCGAGGCGCTGCCCAAGACGCCAAGCGGAAAGATCCAGCGCTTCGTGCTGCGCAAGATGGAAGCCGACAAGGTTTCACCTATTTGAATACGGAGTGCAAATGAATATCGCCGATCGGGTATTTCTGATCACGGGTGCGGGATCCGGCCTCGGCGCCGCGGTAGCACGCATGGTCGTCGCGGCAGGCGGCAAGGCGATGTTGCTGGACATCAATCGTGATGCCGGCGCCACGCTGGCGCACGAATTGGGCGCTGCGGCGCGTTTCCAGGCGACCGATGTCACCCGTGAAACCGACGGGCAGGCCGCCGTGGCTGCCGCGCTCGACGCATTCGGCCGCATCGACGGCCTCGTCAATTGCGCAGGCGTCGCGCCAGGCGAAAAGGTCGTGGGCCGCGAGGCGCCCCACCGGCTCGAGAGTTTCGAGCGTGCAGTGTCGATCAATCTCGTGGGCACGTTCAACATGATCCGGCTGGCCGCCGACGCGATGTCGAAGCAGGATGCCGACGCGCAGGGCGAGCGCGGCGTCATCGTCAATACGGCGTCGATCGCGGCATTCGACGGCCAGATCGGGCAGGCCGCGTATGCGGCGTCAAAGAGCGGCGTGGTCGGCATGACGCTGCCCGTGGCGCGCGAGCTTGCCCGCTTCGGCATTCGGGTCGTGACCATCGCGCCGGGGATTTTCGCGACGCCGATGATGTCCGGGATGCCTCAGGAGGTACAGGATTCGCTGGGCAAGAGCGTGCCGTTTCCGTCGCGTCTTGGCCGGCCGGATGAATTTGCGGCGCTGGTGCGCCATATCGCCGAAAACACGATGCTGAACGGAGAAGTCATCCGTCTCGACGGCGCGCTGCGCATGGCACCGCGTTGACACTGGAGTAAAGGAATCATGACGACAAACGATCCGATTGTTATCGTCGGCGCTGCGCGTACGCCGATGGGTGGTTTTCAGGGCGATCTGGCTACGGTCAGTGCGAGCGAGCTCGGCGCGGTGGCAATCCGCGCCGCACTCGTACGCGCCGGCGTGCCGGCCGAGCAGGTCGACGAGGTCATCATGGGTTGCGTGCTGCCGGCAGGTCAGGGACAAGCGCCGGCGCGGCAAGCCGCATTGAAGGCCGGGTTGCCGCTGTCGGCGGGCGCCACCACGATCAACAAGATGTGTGGCTCCGGCATGAAGGCAGCGATGCTCGCCCACGATCTCATGCTCGCGGGCAGCGCGAACCTGGCCGTCGCCGGCGGCATGGAAAGCATGACGCAGGCGCCCTATCTGCTGCCCAAGGCGCGTGGCGGCTACCGGATGGGCCACGGTCAGGTACTCGATCATATGTTCCTCGACGGGCTCGAGGACGCGTACGACAAGGGCCGACTGATGGGCACATTCGCGGAGGATTGCGCCGAGACCTATCAGTTCACGCGCGAGGCCCAGGACGCGTTTGCGATCGCCTCGCTGAAACGCGCGCAAAAGGCGATCGCAGACGGACACTTCACGGCTGAAATCGCGCCCGTGACAGTGCGGGCAGGCAAAGCGGAAACGATTGTCGCGGTGGACGAGCAGCCCGGCAAAGCGAAGCTCGACAAGATCCCGACGCTCAAGCCGGCATTCCGTGAAGGCGGCACGGTAACGGCCGCGAATTCGTCGTCGATCTCGGACGGTGCAGCGGCAATGGTTCTGATGCGTCGCTCGGAGGCAGAGCGGCGCGGTCTGACGCCGAAGGCCGTGATTGTCGGACATGCGGGTTATGCCAACCGGCCGAACCTCTTTCCCACGGCGCCGATCGGCGCGATGCGCAAATTGTCCGAGAAGACGGGCTGGAATCTGCGGGACGTCGACCTGTTCGAGATCAACGAAGCCTTCGCCGTGGTCGCGATGGCGGCGATGCGCGATCTCGACCTGCCGCACGACAAGGTCAACGTGCATGGCGGCGCATGCGCACTGGGGCATCCGATCGGCGCATCCGGCGCGCGCGTCATGGTCACGCTGCTGGCTGCGCTGGAAACGTATGGTCTCAAGCGTGGTGTCGCGTCGCTGTGCATCGGCGGTGGAGAAGCGACGGCGATTGCGATCGAACGCGTGGTCTGACGCGGACAACCGGGGGCGCTTGCGTGGAGGCGGCGGGAGCCCTTCTTCACCCCTGCGTCCCGCAAGTATCTGCATCGATCGTTGCCGAATTCGCGAGAGGCGTCGATGCCGAACTCAAGTGACAGCCCCGGCAGCCTGAGCCAGGGCTGCCAAAACGCTTAGTGCAATTGCCGCTTCAGATCCGAAAGCTCTGAATGCATGGAGCTCACTGCACTCATGATCCTGGCATCGAGACCGCCGGCTTGCAGGCAGGCGCGCTCGGCACGATCACCGATCCGTTCGAGATCGTCGATCCATTGCCGAATGCGGTCTTCGTCATGGGATGACATGACCTTCTTCGCCGACTTGCACTCCTTGTCCAACTCATCCACCCAGTTCATCAGATCCGTGGGAATCGTCTTGTCCGAGTGGCAAGTCCGGGATGCCTCGCTGACCGTTTGTTGAAGATGCGCAAAGCGTTGCTGCATGTCACTGGCTTGCAACATGATGTCCTCCTTTCCGAACGTCTGTTCGGCATGCGCTCAGGCAGCGGATCGAGCCGCGCTGCCGGCTCTGGCGCCAACCGCGGGCCGCAGCCGGGGCGGAGGAATGTTGCGTTACGCCAGAACGGCTATCTGGCCCGCGAGGAGCGGGCTTCTAGTGTAGGTCATAAGCACCCGCCTGTTTGCCGGGAAGCGTCGCTGCGAATTGGATGATGCGTGCAGCGGCATGCACGCTCCGCAATTTGGGGGCCAGCAGGATGGACCAAACACATGGGATTGCCCGGCAGGGGATGGATCATGGCGGAGAGCCGCCACCACCCGATGTGGCTACCCCATACTTTGCACGTGCAAAGTTTTGTCCCGGGGTTATGAGCTTTCCCCCGGCCACCAGGGTTCTGCGGCTGGACGAATCAGATAATCATCCAGGTTCTTGCCGATCAGCCATTTCGGGCATGCACCGCGGCCTGACCACGATTTTCCCGATGAGGGATCGTAGTATTTGGCCGGCAGTTTCTTCGGCTTGTCTTTGACGAAGCCCGCTGCCCTGAGCAGTTCCACCTCGGTGATGCCGTATTGCTTCACCTGTTCCCGAATCGCGGCCAATACCTCCGTCTTCTCTTTTTTTCTGGCTTCCTCGAGAAGCAAGTTGACGTGGCCGAGCTGCTGCTGAAGTTCCTGAATTTTGCTGGTTGTCACGTGATATCCGTCTCCATCGATATGCCGCCGGCACTCAAGCCGGACATGCGAATTCCATCATTGCTACGTAGTCGGTTCGGCTGCCGCTGATCGTGCAGTCGCCTTTGCCGGACGACGCATTTGCCGCATTTTTTACGCACGAATCGATACTCGCCCTGCTTCGCTGCCTGTCTAGTCCGGATTCCCTTGGCAACAGATCTTCATTGCATGGCATCCCACAACGCGACCTGGTTCAAGCTGAATTCTTGCGATCGATTGACCGCTTCGCGAGTACGCCGCCCTTGAGCAGAACCGTGGGTGCCGGACTTTCTGCAAAGCCCGTAGAAACCGATCTCGGAGTTTAGCGTTCGTCAGTAGTACTGGATCCGTCAGGATCTGCGAATTCGCCTTTGGGGGCATTCGCTACTCATCCTCATGACTGCTTGCTGGCGTTCAACGTTTCGAGCCAGTCAATCGTGCAACAACACAAGTTGCTCGACGCTCATTACGTGAAATCTACTGAAAAATAAGGTGCGATTGTAGCAGCCAGTGATGACCGATCCCGCTGGTGTACGAGACGCTCGAAGCGCCCTTTACCCTTCCAGCGCCGTGCGCAAAACTGCCTGAGCGCCGGGATACCAATCGTTCCCGTCGCATGCGGCGTTGCGTTTTGCCAATCATGCCGATGCTATTTGGATAAGTTTTCTTATCCAAATAGTCTCATGCGTTCCGGAAAGTAGCCGGCAGAAAGACACGTCCGCACCGATGCGACTGCCGAACCGAATGACAACGATTTTGCGACAAACCCGCCAAACAGATGAGGCAGGGCAATTCCAGAATTCCTGAAAGAATCAGGAACAGTGTCTTTTTCAGAACCGGATAACTTTTAAGAATCTGCTTACCTAAACTGTAGTCATCCGTTCCGAACCCGTTGTTCGCAACGAGACACAACAAAGCTGGAGGTAAGCATCATGAAGCGCCTGATTCAAGCCGTTGTCGTCGCCGCCGCCCTTGCAGCGCCGATCGCCGTATTCGCACAAAACAATGCGCCGCTGACTCGCGCACAAGTGCGCGCGGAGTTGGTGGAGTTCGAGAAGGCAGGCTATAGCCCGTCAGTTGGCGAAGATCCGTACTATCCGAGAGACATCCAGGCGGCAGGAGCGCGCGTTGCTCAACAACATGCCATCGTACAGGCTCAAGGCGTCGACACGAGTGGCATCGGCAGTGACGTCCAAGGGGCCGCAGCGGCGGGCAAGCCCGCGAAAATTTCGCGCCTGCATACTGATGACGAGATGAAGTCGTTGTACCGCGGTCGCTAAGCGACAACGCCTTCGATTATGCGATCCACCCTGCCGAGCGGCGCGGCTGACCAAGATCGCGGCGTCGCATGTCACTCGTCTTTTGCGGATTGCGTCGGCGCCTTCGCTGCCTTTGCCGGACGGCGTGCCTTCATCCGCCGGGCACGCGCCGCATCCTCGCGCGATACCTGACCCACTTCGTTGCCCTGCAAATCGACGCGCGCCGCGCCCTCGACCAGACATGTCCAGTAGCGGCTGCCGCGGCACCACGTCGCGACCGCTTCACGCAATTCCGCTTCGCTCAAGCCCAATGCCTGCATTTCGCTGGCAAGATCGTCCCAAATACCGACCTTGAGCGGAACCTTCGGTGCCGGGTTCTTCGGGAAAGCCAGCGGATACCGCTTTTGCAGTTTTCCGATCGAGATCACGACCGGATCGACGGGCGTCGCCGGCTTGGCAGCGGCATTCGGACGCGTCTTCGAGCGTTTGGCATTTCGCTCCTGCTTGGCCTTTGCGGCTAGTTCGTCGCGCAAATTGGCCAGTTGTTCAAAACCCATAATTTCAGTGCACCAGGAATGTAATGAATGGCTGCAGGCAAGACTCGCCGACATGTCGCAATGCGCGGATCGCCAATACACCGTACGCCGCACCGACATGTCGCATCGAGTACCTGAGCTAGCATGCGACATGCCGATATTGTCGCGTAAACCACCGCGATCCCGTGCCAGTCGGACCGGTCATCCGCTCCATGCCTGCGAATGCCACCGATCCTGATGCAGCCACATGCCCCATCAATCTTCGCCGCGCCCCTCGTGTGGAAACCCGCATTCTTACGTATATCAAGGCGCAGGACCGGCTGCCCATCCATCAAACACTTCACGTAGGCATCCGAATCAAATACACGGGAAAAACAGTCTCGATATCAAAGCGCGCCAAGCGCAATCCCGGCCGCCAGGTCGGCAAATTGGCAAAATCGTCAGCTCCGATCGCCTTGCTCGCCAAGATCCGCTCGGGCGTCTGAGCATGCGCACCGACGCTCATCCCCGGCGCCATGCTGCCCAGCCAGCCCTAAAGACCGATCAACATGCAGCCAGCGACAGATTCATGGCCTGCGGCGCAATGTTCTTGGTGCTGGCGAGCTTATTCAGTATATAAAGTCCAGCCGGCTACAAGGCCATCGCATAACCATCAGCTCGCTATAACGCGCTGACGCGCCGCTGCACATTGTCGATCCCGCAGCCGTTCAGATGCAGACGTGTCGCGCCATCCGATTGTTCAGTTGTCACGTGACAACTCGCTATGCGTCGGGATCCTCTTCGAACGTTTTCACGAGGGATCGGTATTCAAAGATCCCGTGTCACTCCCGTCGCCTCAATTTACGGCTGAGTGGCCACCATGACTATTTCGAATACCACGCAATACGTATCAGACGCGACAAAGACCCTCCATCCGACCAGGCGGAGATGAAGGCGGAGACCGAATACCATTCTTCCCCATTCCCAAGAGATCTGCCGATGGATATCCGTGAAACAACAGGCCTAATCCGGCGTAAACCAGCGTCGGAAAAGGATTCGGGAGCATCCCGCATTTATCCGACATGTTTCACGCCGAAGGTGACGACGCACGCTTTACGAATAGAAGAGCGGCCAGGATCCGCTTGAGAAGCTCACTCCACGAACAGGGGTAGATATCGACGAGGAACCCCGTTCGCTCCATCGATTCCTGGTTGATTCGAACCAGTTGTCACGTGACAACTCACTGTTGCATCGCCAACAAACCTCCCGTTGCACATGCGCTGCGGGTTCATGAGCAGCCTATTTCCCTCCTGACAGCGCCGCGACGCGCCTCGCATGTCCTGAGTTGTCACGTGACAACTCAGGACATGCGCGGGATTTCTCAGGGCGGCCGAAGCGTCTGCCGCACGGCCGGCATGTTCGCCGACGATCAATCGATCAGCCGCGTTGCCGATATTTTCCAGCGCGTCCTGCGTCAAATGCCCAGTTGTCACGTGACAACCAGCAGAGCGCCGCGCTTCCCGCCGATAGGCACGTTTCTGGACTTTTCTACAACGAATGAATATATTCCGAAAAATTCTTGGAGAAATTTAATGGCTTTCAAGATCGCCGTCAGTAATCAAAAAGGCGGGACCGGAAAGACAACGATTTCGGTCAACATCGCGGCAGCCTTCGAAGCAGGCGGGAACAGGGTTGCACTCATCGATGCCGACCCCCAGGGTACATCCGTCAGATGGGTCACGAGCGGCGAGAACACGCTGCCGATGACCGTTCTCTCACTGGCGCCGGCCGGCCGCGGCATCGGCGGAGAAATCAAGAAGCAGGACGCTCATTTCGACGTGATCATCGTCGACTGCCCGGGCAACCTAGAGGATCCGCGCATCGCGTCCGTGCTCGAAGTCGCCGACTTCTGCCTCGTTCCGCTCTCGCCATCACCCGCGGACCTGTACAGCACGGTTGCCATGATCCGCATGATCGAATCCATGCGTACAGTGCGTAACCCGGGACTGTCTTCCGCGTTGATGCTCAACAGCGTCAATGGAAAAACCAGGATGCGCGAAGAAATCCTGAAAATCCTGAGGGCGGAAGAAATAGGGGAGCATCTGCTGGAAAGCCAGATCTCTCAACGTGAGGTCTATCGTCAGACGTTCGCGCTCGGCACCACCATTCACCATCACAATCGGTACCTGAGAGGTCTCAAGGAGGCCCGCGCAGAGATCGAGAAGCTGGTCACCGAAATGGCCCAATACATCGCATCGACACGAGATCCCGGAACTGCGCATGGCTAAGGAAACACCGAAAGAGAAAAAGTCGACGGGCAACCTTCATCTTGCAGCCGGTCTGCTGCGTGGCCTCGCTCAGGAAAACGCCGCGCTGGAAACCCGACAGTCTGAACCGACAGGGGTCGCGCCCACCATCGTCGAGAAGCCGGCTGAGATGAAGCGTGCCGTCCCGGATTCCGGCGCACCGCAGAAAGTCGCCGTGAAGGACTGCATCCCGAATCCCTTCAATCCGCGTATCTTTTATGCGGAAACGGGCTTGCACGAACTCGCCCTGACCTTGAAGCGGGAAGGGCAGATCGAACCGATCAAGGTGACCCGGCTGCCTGAATTCCCGGGCAAGCTCGTCGTGATCGACGGACAACGCCGCTTGCGCGCCACCAGCATCAACGGTGACGCATTCATCAACGCCACCTTCCGGTCGGATCACACGCCCGAGCAGCTCTATACGATTGCCTACCGCGCCAACCACGATCACGAGCGTCAAACGATCTTCGATGACGCCGTGGCATGGAAGCGTCTCCTCGACGAAAACGTCTTTCCGGACCAAAACACGCTGGCGGAGAAGATCGGCAAGGACAAGGCAACGGTCAGCAAGACGCTGTCGCTCAACGCACTGCCGAACATGCTCCTCGAGCGAATGGCCGTCGCAAGCGATGTGATCGGCTTGCAGGCCGCGTATTTTCTCAAGCTGATTTTCGAGCGTATGGGAGAGTCCACGGCCAACCGGCTGCTCTCGGCGGTGATCGACCGCAAGAAGTCCGTGCGGGATCTCGAAAATTTCCTGCGCGCGCAGGGTGACGGGAACCCAAAGGCTGGAAGGACTCGTTATAGCGTACGCCACGACTTTGCCGTCGAATCGCGCACGATCGGTCAGTTGAAGACCTATCCGGATGGACGCATCGACTTGCAGTTGAAGGACGTCAGCGCGGCACACCAGGAAGCGCTCGCCGACAAGCTCAAGGCGCTCATCGATGCGTACGTCGCCGAGATGGCCAGCGCGCCCCGGCCCGCTGAATAAAAAAAGACCTCGCAGCGCGAGGTGCGAGGTCTTTTTTAATTCCCGGCGACACTGCTTTTGAGCACGAACGCCAGCAAGTCGTCGGATGTGGGTTCGTCCCACACATCCAGCGCCAGCCACCGCAAGAAACTGGTTTGCGCAAGCTTGCTCGGCTTCTTCTTCGGCGACAAGATCAGATCCTTCGAGCCTGCGACCGTCTCGTTGTAGCGCTCGATAAGCCGGGTCTGGTCGTCGATCTCCAGCTCACGGAAATACCCTTCCGCTTCCTCGATCTTTGCGGCGAGATACTTGTCCCGGATCTGCTCCTGTTTGCGTTGGGCTGCCTCTTGCGCGGGTGCGGGTTCGGGCGAATCCGTTTCCTGTCCGTCGGGCAACGTATAGCCATGCGTCAGCGCTTTACGGAAATACGCGCCCACATTGTCGATCGGCATCGCATTCTTCTTCGTCGTCCGGTTGATCGTGTACGTGATCGCGGACTTGAAGCGCTGCACGCCGTACTGGGTAATCAGCTGGCGAGCCTCCGAATGGGGAATGCCGAACTTGGCGACTTCATCGATGAGTGCGTCATGCTTGACGTCGCTTTCTTCCACCGTATCGGCGGCAGTCGATTTGCGCGTGACCCTGAACTGGACTGCCTCCACGCTGCGACCAGACTTGTGTTCGATCAGCTCGAGCGTATGGTCCGAAACCTCGTTGACTTCCTGAATGCAGGGAACCAGAACCTTGCTCTTGAACAGCTTGTACTCCTTGTACGACTGCGATGCCTTGTCCTGGCCCAGGAGCAGGTCGCGGAATTTCGGCAGCAGGATCTTCGCGGTAATGCCGACCCCTTCATAGCGCACGGTGTTTTCCCACAGCGCGAGCGAGTGCGACCGGCGGAACTCGCGAGCGATCCGCATATCGATGAGCGCGTAGATCTCCGGGTTGAGTACCTCGGCACGGATCTGATCGGAGAAGCTGTATTTCAGGACCGACTGTTCCAGCTCCGCGCCGGCGAGCAGGCCCGACGCCTTCCAGACAGTCGAACTGTCCGCGGCAAGATAGTCCCAGTTGACGACGGTGCTGATCAGCGAATTCACCGTGTCCTTCACGTATTTCGTGTTGTTGCTGTTCAACCCGCTTTCATGAGAAAGGGCAGCGACCGAGATGGAGAAGCTCGTGCGGCCAGGCTCGAATGCGTCCTGCCGAAGGGCGTTCTTGATCAGCAGGCTGAACATCTTTCGCTGCTGCAGACTGATTTTTCCCGACTTGGGCGCGATGTGAATCGCCTGGACGGCTTTGCGCAGCAAGTCGGGAGGCTCCATCGATTGGAACAGCGAGACCTGCTTGTCGGCGCCGGTGCTTGCGAGCTTTCGCGGCATTGTCATGTCCGGATAAGGTTACCTTGTTGAGGGCGGACTTTATACCTTTTCCCTACCCCGGGCAACGTCGCGCCAACTCATCGGACACACAGAAATTTGCGCAGGAAGATGTTTGACGATCCTATAGATTCCCGTCCTTTCATTGGGACAAGATCCCAAAGAGCGCTACCTTTCGTTTGATTTGTCCAACTCTGGCAACGCAAATACAGATCGGAACGTAACCATCTATGGGATCTGTACGATCAGCCATGCCATCCGGTATCGCGGCCATCGTTTTGCCCAATTTCCCCATAGACCGCTACCTAAAAAAATCCCATAACAGGCAACCTTTCAGCCTGATCTACACCAATTTGTTGCACGTTGCGGCAAGTAAGGTTCACCCCAAAATCCCATAGACGACTACCTTTTCGAACCACCATAAAAGGCTACCTTTTCGAGCGATCGCCCCTGTTTACAAGCATCCGAGACAGAAACACGGGTTTAGATCGCCCTGTGCATACGGCGCCGATCTCCCATAAACGGCTACCTTTCAGGCATCCCATAAAAGGGAACCCAAAATGCTTCCGCGACCTTCGTGCCGGCATCTCAATAAGAGGCGTTCCCCATAGCCGGGTACCTTCATTCTCTCCCATAGATGACTACCTCAATCCACCCGCAAATCGAATCCCATAAACGGGTACCTTTCTCCCATATCCACAACCCTTTTCTCCCATAGACGGCTACCCAAAATCCCATATCCACAACCCTTTTCTCCTATAGACGGCTACCTTTGCTCCCATAAACGGCTACCAAATCGCCCGCAAACCCTTGCCAGTAAAGGCAGAGAGCGCGCTAAAAGTATTTAAAGGTGTAAACGTAGTTATATAAATATGTAAACACACGTGCGCGTTCAGATAGACACATCCCATAAACGGCTACCCTCGTGTTGCAACGCGTCCTGCACGCAGCACCTCAACTCGACATTCCCTACCCTGAAATCATCGGGCCCCATTATTAATCGTGGGGCGAGAACACCCATCAAGAGGCAGGACGTAGAAATCTATGGGGCCGGATGAGAGGAAAGGCCCGGTTCCTAAACAGGTCCCCCTCTATGGGATCTGCCTGTAGAGATCGGCCAATCCAATCATTCCCGCGATACCAGGACGTAACTGGACACCTCCCCATTGCTCATGTACCGTTTCGCCGAATTCGTGCCGGAACGGATTTCAGCGAATCCAGCGATCCATCCGTCAATGGCTGAACGTCACTCGGAAAAATGATCGATGGACACGCTGCAGATGATGCGAATCTTTGTCCGTGTGGCGGAGGAGGGCAGCTTCACCAGTGCCGCTCAGCGCATAGGCATCACGACGGCCTATGCTTCCCGCTCGGTGGCCCAGCTGGAAACGCACTTGCGTACGCGCCTGCTCAATCGCAGTACCCGCCGGATAGCGCTTACGCAGGCTGGGGAACGCTATCTGGCGCGCTGCGAGCAGATTCTCGGCTGTATCGACGAAGCTGAGGCGGAAGCGGCGGATGCGCAAGTGTTGCCATCTGGCCGATTGCGTGTGCATTCGACGACAAGCTTCGGCCAGGCTTACCTGGTACCGGCAGTCGTGCGCTATCGCACCCGTTATCCCTCGGTAGGGGTCGAGCTCACGCTGTCGCAGCATGTCCCCGATCTGATCGACGAGGGATACGACGTCTCGCTGCAATTGAGCACGTCTGACCTGCCCGATTCGGGACTCGTGTCGCAACGGCTTGGCACCGTGCACAGCGTGCTATGCGCCGCGCCTTCCTACCTGAAGGAGCACGGCACGCCGAACACGGTCGAGGAACTCGCAGCGCATGCGTGCCTGCAGATTGTCACGCCCATCTTTCCGCGCGATCGCTGGCATCTGGACGGCCCGAACGGCCGCGAGACATTCGAGCTGCCGCCGGCGGATTTTCAGGTGAATGTCGCCGATGCGCTCAGTGCTGCCCTGCGGGCAGGCCTGGGAATCGGCTCGCTGCCGATGTCGACGGCAGTGCCTGCGTTGAGCAGCGGCGCGCTGGTTCGCGTATTGCCCGAATATCGGCTGCAGAGGCTGAATGTCTACACGCTGTATCCGTCACGCCAATATCTCGATGCCAAGATCAGGACGTTCGTCGATTTTCTGCGGGAATGCGTGCCCGAAATGCTTGCCGCCGACGAGGCAGCCTTGTGCATGTCCGGTCAGCCGTGACGCATCGCCTTGCGGGGAAACCGTGCCTGACGCGGGAGCGAGGGTCACGTATCCGGCAATGAAATTCTGACTTGCGGGTTACGTCCAACGCACGGCGCCCCGGATGAAAAGAGGAACGCCGTGCTTAGCCGTCATGTACGGCTTATGACCGACTTACTGACCGAAGTAGGTCGAGCCGGGGCCGCTCAGCCTTGCAGAGCTGGCACGGCCGGCACGGCTTCCTGTGGCAGCCTGCGCGCCATACCCGGCTTCATCGGCGCTTGAGGCGCGTGCCTGGGCGTCATGAAGCGCTTGCGGATCATGCACGTCCGATATTTCCGGCTTGTACCCGGCCTTTTCGAGCTGGACGAGATCCTCATTCACTTGTGCCCGCGTGGTGGACACGCTGGATTGAGCGAATGCGCCGAAGGAGGCGGAAAGAGCCGTTGTGGCGACGACCGCGTAGAAAAGCGATTTCATGATGACCCCTGGTTGCTTGATGCTGATTCCGCTTGACCCGTTGTCGTCAGCGGCTGATTGCATCGTAGCCATGGGGATGCCGGGCGGAAATACGCGTTCAGGCGAAAAATTATTGCAATTCGGTAAACGAACGGCGCCTGAGTCATCACGACTTCGTGTGCCGATTCAGGCGAGTCGAAAAAACGGATCGGGCATGGTGCATGCCGTCGACGCGACCGACTTTTGTCGCCGCTGCGCCAGATGATCTTGTGCCGGGCCGACCGACCTTTGTCGATCGGTTAGCGACGCACGCTGCGTGCCGCGGCATCGTCCTGGATGGTGTTCTGGATACGCACGATCGTGCGAGGTGTGATGAGGCCCAGCATCGCATTGACGTCCGCGTGGTGGCGGCCGGCGAGCAACTGGCGCCGCGCATACGTGTTGCGCAATACACGGGGACTCATGTCCGGCGCACTGAATCCAATGGCGGCCAGCGCTTCTCGCACCACGAGCAGCAAGAACATGTCGTTCATCATGCGCTTGCCGCGCGGTGACGGGAACAGCAGCGCCATTGCCGGTTCATCGGGGTTGAGCGCGCGCCACGCTTCCAGCGGTGGGAACGCAAATCGCTCGAGCGCGACTACCCGCTGCGGACGCGAGCCATGTCGCGGCACGTTGAGCGAGGGCCGGCCCGCATTCAGCTCGAGCTCGCCGATTTTTGCCGTCCGGATCTCGGTCGACGTAATGCCACTGCCAAGCAGCAAGGCAACGATCGCGCGGTTCCGGCATTCGAGTGCGCCATCCGCCGACCGAGGCTGTACGTACTTCTGCAGTGCGTTGTCAGCGTCAGGGGGAAGGTAGATCGGCTCTGGCTCGGCCTCTGGCCAGGTCATGTAGCGTGCGGCCTGGTCGGCCGGGTTCATGTCGCGCAGACCGGCCGACACCAACTGCCGGCAAAGACGGTTAATCAGCTTCGCGTAGCGAACACGTGTCGAGCTGTCTGGTGAGCAGGTCTTCTCCAGGTCCATAAAAAACCCTTCGACACGCTCAGGACCGAACGTCGCCAACGATTCGCCGTGCTCGAGCAGATAGCGCAGAAACCGCTCGAACATTGCCGCGTGCTGCACGATCGACCGAGGCGAGAAGGGGCGCTGGTCGGCTCCGGTCGCGCCGGTTTCCTGCCATTCGCGAAACGCGTTGACGGGATCCTGAATCCAGAGATTCGTATCCATGCTGGACTTTATATACGGAATTTCCTCGAACCGACAACAAGGCGAATCGTAGATTCGCCACCTGTCGGCTTCATGGGTGTCTGGCGCATATGCAACTGACTGCGTGGCGGTACGCGCCGATCCATTTCGCCATGCCGAGGTATGGCGGAAGCCGGATGCGATTTCATAACTCGGAGCCCGCGCGATGCCGCTTTCGATTCGTACTTGCTGGAAATCCGCCGGACGAACCGCCAATCGCGGGCAACTGGCACTGATACGGCGGCAGCTGAGCGGATATTTGCGGGTTTCGTCGACCTGAATTACTCAGCGATCAATATGCGGCAAGCAGGGCTACGTCTATCTGCCATTTGCCGCGGACGGCGTTGACGGTTAATCGAGAATGGAATCGGGAACGTCTTCCGGATCCGGATCTTTCGCCAGTTCGTGATGCGCGTCCGCGTCATCGACCATCATTGCCGCCACGTCGATCAACTCTTGAAGACGCTGCCGCAATGCCTCGCGCCACGCTTCGTCTTCTTCCCGCTCGAGCACCTTGTCCATTTGCTCGAAGATGGACGCCGCCGTCTGCAGGTAAGGGATCGCCTGCTGGTAGTTTTCGATGGCAAGCATCGCATCATTGCGTGCCCCGACAAGCAGTGCCCTGTAATCGTCTGCCAACTCGGATTGACCGCCGATGCGGCAAAGCACATCGGAAATGCGTTGCAGAAGGGCTGGGACTTGCTCCTCCAGCGTCGTGGTGCGTTGGCGTAGCACGGCATATGCGGCGCGAAGGTCCGCTTCATCGGATTGGCTGGGGCTGTCCATCGTCGTCGGTTATGCGTTGGGCGGTCGCGGCATGATACTCGACAGTCTGCTGAGGCCTTGTTCGATGATGATTGCGGCTGCGGTAGAGGTTCCGGGCTGCGGAACGTCAGTTGAAGCCGGCCAATTACCGTGCTTGAGAGGGGCGTCGAAGATATGCCTCCGGTTCAGATCCAGGGCGAAGCGGCGGAGATGGCGGAGATGGCGGAGATGGCGGAGATGGCGGAGATGGCGGAGATGGCGGAGATGGCGGAGATGGCGGAGATGGCGGAGATGGCGGAGAT
>NZ_JAHACR010000055.1 GCF_018375725.1 Burkholderia sp.
CGAGGGCGTGCGCGTGCCGGACGTGCTGCTCGGCGGGCATCATGCCGAAATCGAGCGCTGGCGGCGCCAGGAAGCATTGCGAAATACGTGGCTGAAGCGTCCGGACCTGATCGTGCGGGCGCGCCGCGACAAGTTGCTGAGCCGTGCCGACGAGGCATGGCTCGCGAACCTCGCACGCGAAGCGAAAGCCGCCTCCTGAGGCGGCGTTCGCGGGCGGGAATTGGCGGTGCCGTGCATGCGTGTGCGGCACCAGATGTGAATCCATCCTCTATCGGGGCCGGGCCTGGATCCAGGCGGGCGCAAACGTCGACAAGATGGTTTTAGGAGTCAGTGATGAATCTGATCGAAAAACTTGAGCAGGAAGAGATCGAGCGCGCGCTCGCAGGCAAGACGATTCCCGAATTCGCCCCGGGCGATACGGTGATCGTGAACGTGAACGTGGTTGAAGGTAACCGCAAGCGCGTTCAGGCTTACGAAGGCGTCGTGATCGCAAAGCGTAACCGTGGTCTGAACTCGGCATTCATCGTCCGCAAGATTTCGTCGGGCGAAGGCGTCGAGCGTACGTTCCAGACGTACTCGCCGCTGCTGGCGAGCATCGTCGTGAAGCGCCGCGGCGACGTGCGTCGTGCGAAGCTGTACTACCTCCGTGAGCGTTCGGGCAAGTCGGCTCGAATCAAGGAAAAGCTGGTGTCGAAGGATCGCGCAGCAGCTGCTCAGGCGTAAGCGATGTAAGGAAAAAGCACCCAACCGGGTGCTTTTTTCACTCTGGCGCGACAATACGCAGAATCCGCCATCAATCCAGAGAGTTCCGTTGAACCGCCGTCCCATCATCGATCCCGAAGTGCTGCCGGTCGAAGGCACGAGCGCCGGCTTGCCGGCCATCGAGTCCGGGCTGATGACGCCGTCAGGGCTGCGCGAACGTTTTGCCAGTGCACTCGAATGGACCGTCGAGCCATCCGAAGTCCGCATGCAGGAAGTCGTCGATCCGCGCCGCGCCGCGGTGCTGGTGCCGCTCGTCGCGCGCGAAGCCGGTCTGACCGTGCTGCTGACGCAGCGGGCCGATCACCTGAACGACCACGCTGGGCAGATCAGTTTTCCGGGCGGCCGGCGAGAGCCGTTCGATCGCGATGCGACCGCGACGGCGTTGCGCGAAGCCAAAGAGGAAATCGGGCTGTCCGGCGAGCGGGTCGAAGTCCTCGGTGCGTTGCCGGATTATCTGACCGGCACCGGTTTCTGCGTGACGCCCGTTGTCGGCCTCGTGCATCCGCCATTCACCATGCAGGCCGACACACGCGAGGTTGCGGAGATCTTCGAGGTGCCGCTCGCGTTCTTGATGAATCCGGCAAATCATCAGGTGCGCGTATTCCGTTGGGAAGGCGGCGAGCGTCGTTTTTTTGCGATGCCTTATCCGGACGACGACGCGGGCGCGCATTACTTCATCTGGGGCGCAACTGCCGGCATGTTGCGCAATCTGTACCGCTTCCTGGCTGCCGGATGACGGTTCATCAGGCCGCGCGATGCGTGCGGGCGGCCGCAGGACGGCCGTGCGACCGGCCATGCGAGGCTTACGCTGTGCTATCGTTATGCAAAAAATGACATAACTCCGAAGACGGCGCCACGCATGACTTTTTTTTCGGTTCTTCTTGCCCTCATCATCGAACAGGTCCGCGCGCTGTCGCCGAGCAATCCGGTCTTCGCGCTGTTCCAGTTTCACGCGGAAACCGTTGCGCACGGTCTTGACGCCGGCAAGCGGAAGCATGGCGTTCTGGCCTGGCTTGCCGTCGTGTTGCCGTGGGTCCTCGCCGTCGCGCTGATCTATTTCCTGCTGTACAAGGTGAGTTTCGTGCTGGCGTTCCTGTGGAACGTCATCGTCGTCTATTTCACGCTCGGCTTCCGCCAGTTCAGCCATTACTTCACCGACATCCATCTCGCGCTCAACAACGACGACGTGCCGCATGCGCGCGAAATCCTCCACGAGTGGACCGGGCTCGACACGGTCGACATGCCGGTTGGCGAAATTGTCCGGCATACGCTGATTCATGCGGTCATCGCGTCGCATCGCCACGTGTTCGGCGTCTTCTTCTGGTACGTGCTGCCGATCGGGCCGGCGGGCGCGGTGCTGTATCGAATCTCCGAATATCTCGCGCGCAGCTGGTCGACGCCGGGCGATGATCGTACCGCCGCATTTTCGACGTTCGCGCAGCGCGCGTTCTTCGTGATCGACTGGGTGCCGGCGCGACTGACCGCGCTCGGCTTCGCGATCGTCGGCAACTTCGAGGACGCGATCTACGCATGGCGCAATCACGCGCGCCAGTGGCCCGATTCGAACGACGGCGTGCTGCTGGCCGCGGGCAGCGGGGCGCTCGGCGCGCGGCTGGCCGGGCCGCTGGCTGAACCGTCGAGTCTCGATGCGCTTGCGGTCGGCGACAGCGGGCCGCTGACGGTCGGCGACGACTGCACGCCGCGCACGCTGCAATCGGCGGTCGGCCTGGTCTGGCGCGCGGTGATTCTGTGGATGATCCTGCTGTTGATGCTGACGATCGCCGTGTGGGTGTCGTGACACGGCAGCGGATCTGACTGGCGAAAGGCCGGCTTTGAAGCCGGCCTTGATGATGGCCAGCCTGACCGAAGCAGCCCGATCGGCTTACGTTGATCGGGCTGTTTTGCTGTGGGTCAGTCGTCGCGCGGGTCGCGCGTTGCGCCGCAACGCCAGCACGCGGTGAACTGCGCTTCGAGCGCCTCGCCGCAATGCTTGCAGCGCCATGGCGTTGCGCCGGCCGCAGGGCCGTGCGACGCTGCGTCGAGCAGGCGGCGGGCGAGAGCGTCGTCGCGTTCGTCGTCGAGCCAGATCTCCGGCGCGCAGGCATCGGCGGGAATGCCGCCCAGTGCGCCTGTCGCGTAGCAATTATGCAGTTCGCAGCCGATGCCGGCCGCGGCGAGGACGTTGGCCCAATGCTGCGCGGTTGCGAGATCCGGCGCTCTGAAGCGCATCATGCCTCCTGTCGGTCATCCGGCCGCCAGTGCCTCGTCGACAGACCGGGCGTGTCCGTGCGACACGCGGCTCATCGCACGATCTGGCTCGCCTCGTGCACCAGTTGCGCGTACAACGCATGCCGCGTCGGGGCGATGCGGCCTTCGGAGACCGCATCCAGGATCGCGCAGCCCGGCTCGTGCAGATGATGACAATTATAGAAACGGCAGTGCGCGAGCAGCGGGCGGAACTCCGGGAACGCGCGCTCGAGCTTGCCTTCCGTCAGATGATAGAGACCGAACTCCTGGAAGCCGGGTGAATCGATCAACGCGCCGCCTTCGGGCAGCGGGTAGAGGCGTGTGAAGGTCGTGGTGTGCCGTCCGCTGTTCAGCGCGGCCGAGATTTCGCGCGTGGCTGCCTCGGCGTCGGGCACGAGCAGGTTCACGAGCGTCGATTTGCCCATTCCCGACTGGCCGAGCAGGATCGTCGAGTGCCCGGCGAGATGCGGAATCAGCTGCGCGCGCGCGTCGTCGGGCGAACCCTTGACCGACACTTCCAGCACGTCGTAGCCGAGTGCGCGATACGGTGCGAGCCGCTCGCGCGCCACCGGCAACGCGGCCTCGACGTCGATCTTGTTCAGCACGACGAGCGGCTTGAGTTCGTTCGCCTCGGCGGCGATCAGCGCCCGGCCGAGCAGATCCTCGCTGAAGTACGGCTCGGTTGCCAGCACGATCAGCAACTGGTCGAGATTGGCCGCAAACAGTTTCGACTTGAACTGGTCGGAGCGATACAGCAGATTGCGCCGCTCGCCGATCGCGACGATCACGCCCTGGTCGGCGGACGAGCGCTCGTACGTGACACGGTCGCCGACCGCGATGTCGCTTTTCTTGCCGCGGGGGAAGCATTGCAGCATGGGGCCGCCATCGTCGGGCGCGACGATATAGTGGCGGCCGTGCGCCGCGATCACGCGGCCTTCGGCACGTTCCGCGCCTGATGCGCGCGGGGCCGGCTTGAGGGAGGTCGGTCGGCTCATGCGTGTTGTAGCAATCGGTCGATCCGCTGCGACGCGGGCGGGTGCGAATAATAGAACGCGGTGTAGACGGGATCGGGTGTCAGCGTCGACGCATTGTCCTCGTAGAGCTTCACGAGCGCGCTGACGAGATCCTGCGCGCCGGTCTGGCTCGCCGCGAAAGCGTCGGCCTCGAATTCGTGCTTGCGCGACGTGAGGCTGCCGATCGGCGTGGCGAAGAACAGGAAGACGGGGATCGCGAGGAAGAACAGCACGAGCGCCGCGCCGGCGTTGCTCGAGTCGAGCGACGGCGTGACGCCGAGCCCGGTGTAGAACCACACGCGCTGGGCGAGTCAGCCAAGCAGCGCAAGCAGCGCGAGGCTCAGCACGAACGATACGAGCATGCGCTTCATCACGTGGCGGCGCTTGAAATGGCCGAGCTCATGCGCGAGCACGGCCTCGATCTCCTCGCCCGACAGGCGTGCGAGCAGCGTATCGAAGAAGACGATCCGCTTCGACGCGCCGAACCCGGTGAAATAGGCATTGCCGTGCGCGGAGCGGCGGCTGCCGTCCATCACGAACAGCCCTTTCGCCGCGAAGCCGCAGCGCTTCATCAGCGCCTCGATGCGCGTGCGCAGGGCGTCGTCCTTCAGCGGTTCGAACTTGTTGAAAAGCGGGGCGATGAAGGTCGGATAGATCAGCAGCACGAGCATCTGGAACGCGACCCAGACGAGCCACGTCCACAGCCACCACAGGCTGCCCGCCCGATTCATCAGCCACAGCACGACGAACAGGAGCGGCAGGCCGAGTGCGGCGCCGAGCAGCGTGTTCTTCAGCATGTCGGTGAAGAACAGGCGGTGCGTCATCCGGTTGAAGCCGAAGCGCTGTTCGATGCCGAACTGGCGGTAATACTCGAACGGCACGTCGATGACGCTCATGATCGCGAGCACCGACGCGACGAGCGCGACCTGCTGGGTGTAGCCGCGCCCGAGCCAGCCGGTCAGGTGCGTATCGAGCGCGCCGACGCCGCCGAGCAGCGTCAGCCCGATCAGCACCGCCGCGCTGACGACGATCTCGAACATGGTCAGCCGGGTGCGTTCGACCGTGTAGTCGGCGGCGCGCTGGTGCGCCAGCAACGGAATGGTCGCGCTGAACTGCGCGGGCACGCGGTTGCGGTGCGCGGCAACGAAGCGGATCTGCCGCGAGGCGAGCCACAGTTTGGTGGCGACCATCGCGAGCACGGCGAGCGCGAACAGCAGGGTGAACGAAAAGGGTGACATCGAAGGCGCCAAAGGGTTCTATGCGAGAATTATATGTTCTTGCGGACCGGGGCCGCCGAAGCGCTGCCCGCCGCCGGGACGGTGCTGTGCGCCGTCCGCCATTTTCCAGGATGACTCATGACCGATACCGCCGCTTCCGCCAGCCAGCCCGAACTCGTGCGCAACGAACTGAACCTCGTCTGGCTCGACATGGAAATGACGGGCCTCGACCCGGATAACGACCGCATCATCGAAATCGCGGTCGTCGTGACCAACTCGACCCTCGATATCGCCGTCGAAGGGCCGGTGTTCGCGATCCACCAGAGCGACGCGACGCTCGCCAAGATGGACGACTGGAACAAGTCGACGCACGGCCGTTCGGGCCTGATCGACCGCGTGCGCGCATCGACCGTGACCGAGGCGGACGCCGCCGCGCAGCTTCAGACGTTCCTCGCGCAGTACGTGTCGCCGGGCAAGTCGCCGATGTGCGGCAACTCGATCTGCCAGGACCGCCGTTTCATGGCGCGCTGGATGCCGGACTTCGAGCGCTTCTTTCACTACCGCAACCTCGACGTCAGTACGCTCAAGGAGCTGTGCCGCCGCTGGCAGCCGGCAATATACAAGGGTTTCCAGAAGCGCGCGATGCATACGGCGCTGGCCGACATCCACGAATCGATCGACGAGCTGAAATACTATCGCCAGCATTTCCTGATCCCGTCCGCGCCGGCGGTGCCGGCCGGCGACGCCACGCCCGCTGCCTGAGCGGGCCGCCGGCATCGCCTCAGCGCGGTGCGCGCTGCGCGCTCTTCGGGCGGAACGCCGCGACCACCGCGGCGTCGGTCTCGATGTACGGGCCGCCGATCAGGTCGATGCAGTAGGGCACCGCGGCGAAGATGCCGGGCACGGTCGTCTTGCCTTCACCGTCGCGCAGCCCTTCGAGCGTTTCCCGGATCGACTTCGGCTGGCCCGGCAGGTTGATGATCAGCGCCGCGTGACCGGCGGTTTCCCGGATCACCGCGACCTGCCGCGACAGGATCGCGGTCGGCACGAAGTTCAGGCTGATCTGCCGCATCTGCTCGCCGAATCCCGGCATTGCCTTCGTCGCCACCGCAAGCGTCGCCTCGGGCGTCACGTCGCGGCGCGCGGGACCGGTGCCGCCCGTCGTCAGCACGAGGTCGCAGCCGGCGACGTCGACGAGTTCGGTGAGCGTCGCGGAAATCGTCGGCGCATCGTCCTGGATCAGCCGCGTCTCGGCGCGCCACGGCGACGTGAGTGCGGCAGCCAGCCAGTCCTGCAGGGCCGGAATACCCTTGTCCTCGTAGACGCCGCTGCTTGCGCGATCGCTGATCGACACGAGGCCGACGACCAGCTCGTCAGGATGGTTACGCTTCGTCGTCATGCTCGTCTCCGGCGGCATCGGGCGCTTCGTCGTCCGCGCCGGGTGCGCCGCTCGCGGTCTTGATCCACTGGAACAGCTCGCGGTAGTAGCGCGGCGGCTTGTCCAGCTGCGCTTCCCTGCGGGCGTTGCGGATCAGCGTGCGGCCTTCCTGCACGTCCGCGGCCGGATGCTGGCGGATGAACTCGGTCAGCGCGTTGTCGTCGCCGAGCAGTTGCTCGCGGGTGCGCTCGATCCAGTGCAGGCGCGCAGTCGCGGCCTTGTTCACGCCGCGCTGGGCGTCGAGCGCGGTGCGCAAGGCGGCCGTCTCGTCGTCGGTGAGCGAGCGCATCACGCGGCCGACGTACTGGAGCTGGCGGCGCTTGCCTTCGTGGTCGGTGATGCGGCGCGCTTCCAGCACCGCGTCCGCGAGATCTTCGGGCATCGGCATGCGCTTCAAGGCATCCTTCGGCAGATCGACGAGCGCCTGGCCGAGCACCTGCAGTGCATGCATTTCGCGTTTCAACTGGGATTTGCTGGGGCGATCGTAGTCAAGGCCGGCATCGTCGTCGGCGTGCTCGATCGGCTGGATTCGGGTTTTGCGTGTCATACGCGGCATTGTAACGCGCCGCGATCGCCCCAAGCTTCTCCGGTGAGCGGCCGCGGACCTTGCTATGATCGCGGCATACGATATTTTGAACACGCGGGCCGCGCGCCCGCCACCGGATAACACAAAGATGGCTGCCAATCTCGACGCGCAAGCGCGCTATTTCCCGCATACGCAGGACCAGCTGAAAGAAATCGCCTCGGACATCCTCCGCCATGCGAAGGCGCTCGGCGCGACGGACGCCGCGACCGAAATTTCCGAAGGGGACGGCCTGTCGGTATCGGTGCGGCGCGGCGAGGTCGAGACGATCGAGCACAACCGCGACAAGATGGTCGGCGTGACCGTGTTCATCGGCAAGAAGCGCGGCAATGCGAGCACGTCGGATTTCTCGCCGGCCGCGATCAAGGACACCGTCGCCGCCGCGTACAACATCGCGCGCTTCACGGCCGAGGACGACGCGGCCGGCCTCGCCGAGGCCGAGCTGCTCGAGACGTCGCCGCGCGACCTCGACCTCTATCATCCGTGGGACCTGTCCGCCGACGAGGCGGTCGAGATCGCCCGCCGCGCGGAGGATGCCGCATTTGCGGTCAGCCCGCAGATCCGCAATTCGGAAGGGGCGAGCGTCTCCGCGCAGCACTCGCAGTTCGTGCTCGCGACGTCGCGCGGCTTTTTGGCCGGCTACCCGTACTCGCGCCACTACATCGCGTGCGCGCCGATCGCGGGCAGCGGCCGCCACATGCAGCGTGACGACTGGTATTCGTCGAAGCGCAGCGCGGCCGATCTCGCCGCGCCGGAAGCGATCGGGCGCTACGCGGCCGAGCGGGCGCTCGCACGGATCGGCGCGCGCCGCCTCGACACCCGCAAGGTGCCGGTGCTGTTCGAGGCGCCGCTCGCGGCCGGCCTGCTCGGTGCGTTCGTGCAGGCCGTGAGCGGCGGCGCGCTGTATCGCAAGACGTCGTTCCTGGTCGACAGTCTCGGCAAGCCGGTATTCGCGCCGCATATCCAGGTTGTCGAGGATCCGCACGTGCCGCGCGCGATGGGCAGCGCGCCGTTCGACGAGGAGGGCGTGCGTACGCGTGCGCGCAGCGTCGTCAAGGACGGCGTCGTGGAGGGCTATTTCCTGTCGACCTATTCCGCGCGCAAGCTCGGCACGCAGACGACCGGCAACGCCGGCGGCTCGCACAACCTGTCGCTGCGCAGTTCGAACACGCGGCCGGGCGACGATTTCGAGGCCATGCTGAAGAAACTCGGGACGGGGCTCTTGCTGACCGAGCTGATGGGACAGGGCGTGAACTACGTGACGGGCGACTATTCGCGCGGCGCGGCGGGTTTCTGGGTCGAGAACGGCGTGATTCAGTATCCGGTCGAGGAGATCACGGTCGCGAGCACGCTGCAGGAGATGTTCTGCCATATCGTCGCAATCGGCGCGGATTCGATCGTCCGCGGCACGAAGGAAACCGGCTCGGTGCTGATCGAGCAGATGACGATCGCCGGGCAGTAAGCGGCGTCGACGTTCGAGGACGCGTGCCGCAACGTGCGGCGTGCGTCAGGCGTCCGGGCGGCGAGGCTCGCAACCCGAAGACGACAAAGCCCGGCCGGCTGGCCGGGCTTTTTTCGTTCCGCGCGCCGCGTCAGCCGCGCTGGCGTGCGTAGACGACGAACGCGTAGGCGAACGTATTCGGCGCGGCCGCCTGATGCGTGTCGCGGGACACCTCCCGCCACTGCTCGGGTGCGGGCGCGGGGAACGACGCATCGCCTTCGAAGTCGGCGTCGATCTCGGTGACGATCAGTTTGTCGGCGAGTGCGAGGCCTTCCGCGTAAAGCTGGGCGCCGCCGATCAGGAACGCTTCGGCCGCGCCGTCGCGTGCGGCGAGGACGAGTGCGTCGGCGAGCGACGTCACGGTGTCGCATCCGTCGAAGCGGCGCGACGCATCGCGTGTCACGACGATATTGCGGCGTCCCGGCAGCGGCCGTCCGATCGATTCGTGGGTCTTGCGGCCCATCACGATCGGCGCGCCCATCGTCGTGCGCTTGAAGAAGGCGAGATCCTCGGGAAGTTTCCAGGGCAGCTGGTTGTCGCGGCCGATGATGCCGTTGCGGGCACGCGCGACGATCAGGGTCAAGCTCGTCATGGATATCGGGAAAGGCTCAGAAACGCAATGGCGGCGATTCTACCGGATTGCCGCTGCGCGTTGCCCGGGCCGCCGCCTTGCGCGCCCGCCGTGCCATGCGTTGCCTGCCGCGCGGCGCGTCCCGTCATTCACTGTCCCGGTTCGCGCCGTCGCCGCCAGCCGCCGCGGCGCGCTGCTCCGTCTCGGACAGATCGCGCAGCCCGTGCGACCCCATCAGCCGGTACAGCGTGACGCGCGAGATGCCGAGCTCCGCGGCCGCTTCCGCGAGCCGGTGCCGGTGACGCAGCAGCGCGGCCTCGATCGCGCGCTTCTCCGCACGCTCGCGTGCCTCGGCCAGCGTCGTCGACTGTTGCGCTGTGTATTGCCCGAGATCGAGATCGGCGGCGGAGATCAGCCGGCTGTCGGCCATGACGATTGCGCGGCGGATCCGGTTGATCAGCTCGCGCACGTTGCCCGGCCACGCATAGCTGTACATCGCCTCGACCGCGCACGGCGTAAAGCAGCGGATCTTGCGTGCGCCGTCGCTGCGGAATTTCAGCAGGATGTGATGCGCGAGCAGCTCGATGTCCTTGCCGCGCGCCCGCAGCGGCGGCTCGTCGATCCGCAGCACGCAGAGGCGATGGAACAGGTCGGCGCGAAAGCGCGTGTCGCGCATGGCCGCTTCGAGGTCGACGTGGGTCGCCGAGATGATCCGCACGTCGACCGGAATCGAGTCGTGGCCGCCGAGCCGCTCGATCTTGCCCTCCTGCAGGAAGCGCAGCATGCTGGCCTGGCTTTCGAGCGGCATGTCGCCGATTTCGTCGAGGAACAGCGTGCCGCCGTGCGCGGCTTCGACCCGGCCGATCTTGCGCTGGTTCGCGCCGGTAAACGCGCCGCGCTCGTAGCCGAACAGCTCGGACTGCAGCAGATGATGCGGGATCGCACCGCAGTTGATCGCGACGAACGGCGCCTTGCGCCGCGACGAACGCTCGTGAATGGCGAGAGCGGTCAGTTCCTTGCCGGTGCCTGACTCGCCGGCGATGAACACCGTTGCGTCCGTATTCGCGACCTTGCGAATCGTGCGGAACAGCAGTTGCATCGCGTCGCAGGTGCCGACCATCTCGTCGTCGCCGGTCGTGGCGACGTCGGTCGCGAGTTCGAGGTCGCACAGCGTCACCATGCCGTACGCGTGGCCGACGAGATAGTCGATCGTCGTCTGCGTCGGCGGCCCTTTCACGTAGTCGAAACAGTACTGCCGGATGAGCTTGCGGATATCGGGCTCGGCGAGCCGCGCGGGATTCGCGAGTGCGATCCAGCCGATCTGCTGATGGCGCAGGATCGGTTCGAGCGCGTTGAGGTCGCGCGCTGCGAAGCCGTCGAGATCGACGATGCCGGCATGCGCGACGTCGGGTTTCACGAGCCGCTGCGCATCGTGGGCGGATTTGGCGGGCAGGACGTCCCAGCGCCGCTCCCGCAGATGCGTGACAAGCGCGGCATCGGGACGGCGCGACAGATACACGAGCGGCCGGACGGCGAGCAGATGGCCGGTCCCGGCGCCGTCCGAGCGCGCGATGGTCAGTCGCGCCACCACGTTCGGAGGGGCGGTTGAGGTGACGGGGCGGGAGTCGTGCACGATAACCTCGCTGCGTAGATGCGCCTCAGAACGAATAGGGGAAGCGCAGGCCGACGATGAAGTTCGGCGCGTCGGGCGTGAGCCCGATTGCGACCGACGCGTTGATCGTCAGGTTCTTGTTGAACACGTGGTTGAGGCCGAAGCTCAGCGTCGACGCGGTCGTCTGGCTGCCCGGCACCCGCTGCCATTCGCCGCCGGGCGCCTGGGTCCGCGTGGAGGGTTCGATCGCCATCGTGTAGGCGATGCTCGCCGAGTCGCGCTCGGAGAACGCCAGCGCGACGCCACCGCCGAACTGGACGATGTCGCCGAGCTTCACCTTGGCGGGTTGTGTCTGGCCGACCACCGACGAGATGTCGGAGAACGATCGGGCGACGTTGTACGTATAGGACACGCTGCCGAACAGCACGACCGGGTCGTAGGTCTTCAGCACCGAGACGCCGGCCGTCAGGCTCCAGAAGCCGTTGCCGGTCGGCAGCTTGCTCGGCGCGACGAGGTTCGTGTTGTTCGGGTCGGACTGCAGCAGCTTGATGCCGAACGGTGCCGTGCCGGTCGGCGCCTTCACGCGCAGGCTGCCGACGACGTCGGGCACGCTGCCGTGCTCTTTCACGAACTGGTAGTAGATGCCGAAGTTCACGTCGCCGAGCGCGTGCGAATTGACGCTCGTGTCGGACAGCGTGTTCGCCGCGCCGCCCGCGCCGCCGTTCATGAAGGTGGCGGTGCGGTACATGTACGGGACGTCGACGTCGACGCTGATGCGGTCGGTGAGCCCGTAGCGGACGTCCACGTCGGACATCAGCTGGTGCGACTTCGTCTGGCCGAGATTCAGGTTGCCGAGAAAGATCGCGTCGAGCGCGAGGAAGCCGGAGAGCTGCAGCTGCCGGCGGTCGTAATAGGTGTCGCTGATCCCCCAGTCGATCGTCAGCTTGCGGTCGAACAGCGGCGAATGCTCGCGCTGCACGACGGCCTCTTCGGCCGCGGTGCGGCCGGGTTCGGACGCTTTCTGCGTGGTGCCGATCGTGCCGGGCGCGGCAGTTTCGCCGGCGCCCTGGGGCGGGGGCGGATTGACCGGCACGCCGGTCGCGGTGCCGGTACCTTCGCCGGGTGCCGGCGTGATGGGCGTGTATTGCGAAATCAGCATGGGCGGCGCGGCGGTGGTGGGGCCGCCCGGTTCGCCCCGGCCGCGCCGGGCCATCTCGAGATCGATGACCTGGTGCTCGAGCGCGTCGATCTTGCGCTGCTGCTGATCGACGACCTTCATCAGCGTGTTGAGCCGCTCCTCGAGCGACTGGTCGGTGAGCGCCTGCGCGTGTGCGCATTCCGTCACAGTGAAGCAGAGCACCGCGGCCGGAACGACGGCGAGCGCGGCGCGCGGCTGGCATGTTGACGACTTCTGATGCGACATGGTTCATCCCCCGGATGAAGCGGCTGCGAAAGAGGCCAATGGGCCCAGTCCGCATCCGCCCTTAGCGGCACATGCAAACGGCGCATGTGCGGTGTCGCGGCTGGCGTGCCGCTCATCATCTCCTTAGCAGCGCGCTGTTCTGCAGCGCTTGAAGGACGCCCATCTGACGGAGCGTCGCGGGTGACATTTGTTGCGTGTTCAACAGCAGCTGCAACTGGTTCGAGACGAGTTGCCGGTTGCCGGCGACCTGCAGCAGTTGCGCGATCGCGCTGCCCTGCCGGGCGGTTGCCGGCTCGATCGACTGGGTGGCGAACCCGGCCGGCGTCTGCAAGACGAGCGAGACGCCGCTGCTCGAGAACGACACGCCGGCCTTCACCGTGCCGGCGCCGTCGCTTGCGAACGCGCTGGTGCTCGACGTCGAGCCGGGCAGCGGCGTGGCGGCGGGATTCTGCGCATTGAAATCGATGACCGCGGCATTCGTGCCGGCATTGTTGTTGCCCGCGACCTGGGTGATCTGCGAGATGCCGTTGACCTTGACCGACTGGCCGCCGGTCGCGACGGCGTGTGGATTCGCGCCATTCGGCGAGCCGTCGCCGTCGACGACCTTGGCGAGCGTCGTCACGTGGGCGTGCGGGTGGTGCGTGGCATCCGTCGAGACGGACAGCGTGCCCTGTGCGACCGCGAGTCCGCCGTTCGGCAGCTGCCACTGGGAGACCAGGTTCAGCACGAACCCGGAAATCATCGATGCGCCGGCATATTTGCCGGTCTGGCGGGACAGGACGTCGTCGTCGACGAGCTGCACGGACGGCGCGGGCAAGCGGTTGTCGAAGGGACGTGCGAGACCGGGCGCGCCGGCACCGCTTTCGGCTGCGACGGCGCTGCCCGCGAAGCCGCACATGGTGGCACACCATGCGAGGCTGAATGGCAGGAGGTAGCGTTTCATGACGAGTCAGAACAGGTCTGTCTTGATCAAGCCGAATTCGACGAAAGGAATCGCGGCGGCACTCATGCCGAGCGCCTGGTCGCGCAGCTTGAGCGCCAGCGATTCGTTGTTCTGCAGCAGCGGGGAGTCCTCCTTGAAGGGTTTGCCCAGCACGGCAAACACGAGGCCGTTCCAGGTATCGGCGAAATCTTCTTCGAGCAGGATGCGGTTGCCGAGCGCCGGATCGGCGATGAAGATCCGGCCGTTCTCCGCATGCTTGACGATCACGAAATGCTCGTAGCCGTTGAAATTCATCAGCACGAGTACGGGAATCTGCAGGTGATGCAGCGCTTCGATGCCGACCCGGAAGCCACGGCCGCGCAGGCCGAGCGTTTCGACGAACCGCTTCATGTCGAGCATCGAGAAACCTTTCTTGACCACGACGTCCGGCGTCGAGAACGCCATCATCCGGCGGATCATTTCGGTTTCCGGAATGTCGATGCCGTAGCCATACTTGAGCAGCGTGGCGAGCGCGGCGGATCCGCAGCTGAAGTCGAATTGCTGGCTGACGATGTCGCGATAGCGCAGATCGCGGATCGAGTTCAGGTGCTTCGTGAGCGGGACGCCCATGAGCGTGCGGGTATCGATGCTCGATTGCGCGGAGGCGGCCGCGCAACAGATGCTGCCGGCCACGACGACGGCGATGCGCAGCGACGACTGACGATATGCCCCGGACATGTTGTTCTCCTGCTGCGCGCGCCGTGCGACAGCCAGCACGGCGCGCGCTCCCCCCGGATAAGGCGGTCAATGACCGTTGTTGAGTGCGGCGATCGCGAGGCCGTTGTGCTGCAGGTTGCCGACGCCGCCGGCGATGTTCACGCCGATGTTGCCGCTCGAACCATGCAGCGCATTCGCGCCGAGCACCGCGGAACCTTCGAAGCGGCCGTTGACCTGTGCCGCAGCGGTCTGCGCGTTGCTGTCGGTGGCGACCATCGCCACCGTATCGACACCCGCTGCGTTGACGGTCGTCACGGCGCCGGCGAGGCTGTTGTTCTGCACGTTGCCGATGCCCGAGGCGACGTTCACGCCGACGTTGCCCGATACGTTCGACAGCGAGCCGTCGCCGATCGTCGCGTTCAGCTTGAAGTTGTTGACGGTGGCCTGGCCGCCGGACGACTGGCTGCTGAAGATCTGCGCGTTGCCGAACACGTTGCCGATATCGACCGACGCGAGCGCGACGTCGTTGCTCTGCGCGTTGCCGATGCCTTCCGCGATGTTCACGCCGAGGTTGCCGGTGACGCCCGATGCCGCGTTGGTGCCGGTGCCTGCGTTAAGCTCGCCGGGCTTGCGCGTATCGATGTGCGCGGTGACGCTGCCTGTCGTCGTCACGTCCGTCTTGGCGACGTCGAGGTTGTAGCTCCAGGACTTCTTCTTCGAGAACGTCTCGCTCGAGTTCGCGTGCATCGACTGGCTGGCCGACGAGGACGACGATGCGTCGTCGTGATGCACGCGCGCCCGGAACCCGGATTCGCTTGCCGAAGTGCTCGAGTTCTTCGTCACGTTCGACGAATCCTCGTGCGTCTTCGTCTGCGACGACGCGTTGTCCCATGCGACACCGGCCGCGCCGGCCACATAGAGGCTGCCGTTGAAGTTCTGGCTTTCGCTGCTGCCGCCGTTGCGGCGGTTGCCGGTATGGGTATGCGCCTCGGACGTGTTCGCGGATGCGGCGACCGTGGCCGTCAGCACGCCCGCGACGGCCTTGTGACCGTTGCTGGCGCTCGTGTCGTGCGACGACGTCGTCGTGTGGGAGACGTCGCTCGACTGCGACTTCGTCTGCTCGGCCGATGCCCATGCCGTCACGCTGTGCGAATCGTGCGACGACTTGTGCTCCTGGCTCCACCGTGAAGACGCATCCTTCACGAACGATTCGGTCGACGAGAACGACGAGTCGCCCTTCACCGAAACGTGCTTGTCCTGGTTGTTGTAGGTCGTCGTGACGGCGCCCTGCAGGTAGCTCTGATAGTTCGGGTCGAGCCTCGCGTTGGCCAGCGTCACCGTTTGATCGTTGTTGACCACCGCCCCCGCGGTGCTGGTGACGGTGACGGAGCCGAATAGCCGGACCCAGCCGCGGATGCCGACTGTCTCGGTGACGCCCGTCGTGTTGAACAGATAGGCTTTCGGGGGCGCCGCATATGCGGTACTCGCCGCTGCCGACGCGAGTACCGCCGCTGCAATGAGTGTGCGCTTCATAGTACGCTCCGTTACGGTGATGGCTTAATTAAAAAGAGTGCCCGCCGGGGGACGGAGCACAAAACTGTTGGCCGTTGCATTACCGGCGCCGGAGGTCTGGTTGACTTGTACGATGCCGCTGATATGCTTGAAAGCGTCGCCGCTAATCGACGCTTCGGGCATACCCCGCCCGCCCACCGGGAGTCCCAGTCCACCGTGATGCGGGGCTGCCTCGGATAGTTCGGTATCCGATGCAGCCCTCACTCCCGCGCCCAGCGTGCCCACTACGGTGCTGTTGCGCTGAAGATTTCCCACTCCGGCACTCTGATTCACCATCAATGCACCCGAGACCTGCGAGAAGGCCGTGCCCTCGATGCGTGCCGCCGTGTCGCCCACGCGCGCCGAAGCGATCGCCGCTTGCGAGATGCCAGCCTGGCTGGCGCCGGAAGCGCCCATGCCCAGGGCCAGTTGATTGCTCTGTGCGTTGTCGAGCCCGGCCGTTTCATTGATCGTGACCGCGCCGGTCGTGCCGTTGCCTGCGCCGGTCGCGATCGTCGCGGTGGCGCTGACGAACGCCTGCGCGAACGACGGGCCGGTCGATGGCATGCCTTGCGCGAAGGCGCGCGGTGCCGCGCATACGGCAAGCAGGACGACGGCGACCGTGCCGGCCTGCGTCCAGGCATGCGTGCGCCGGGACGCGTCGAATCGCGCGAGCAAGCGGCGACGTGGTGCGTGCGTGTTCATTTCGCGGCTCCCATGACGCTCGTGAGCGGCGCAAGCGCGTTCGTCACTGCGTTCGAGATCGTGCCGCCGATGCCGCCCGCGACAGCCGCGCCGGCGACGGCGCCGTGCATCGATGCACCGCCTGCGGGGTCGCCTGCGAGCGCACGCGTGATCGCCTGCATGCCCGCGCCGCCGATCATGCCGCCGGGCGCGACGCCGTTCGAGCCGTGCGCATTCGTCAGGTCGAGATCGGAGACCATCGTCGCCATCATCGGATTGAAATCGTTTGCCGGAAATGTGGTCGCGCGCACGAGCACGGGATCCTGTTCCGTCGGCACGTCGCGATAGGCGACACGTGGCGTGATGTCGCGGATGACGATGATGTCCCCGGGGTTTTCCGTGTGCGCCTGCGCGAACGCCACGCCACATGCCGGGCCGGCAAGTGCCGCACACAGCATGGCGAGCATCGGGCGGCGAATCGGAAAATGCGGGACGTTCATGGCAGACCCCTCGGATAGCGTGTCGAAACGCGCGGTCACTTGCGCGTGTAGCTTGCGTTGTTGCCCTGCATGGCGCGCTGCGCATCGACGGGCACGGGCATCGGTATCGGCGCGGGCGGCGCGATCTCGTCCCAGAGCGTCACCGATCCGCTGCCTGCCAACTGCTGCGATGCCGATGTCACGACCGCAAAGCCGGGCGCGCGGCCGCGCTGCTGGCCCAGCGTGTCTTCGTCGAGCAGCGCATAACGCTTCATCCACGTAGCGTCGGCCAGCGGCGATGCAAACGTTGCGCCGGTCCCCTCTATTTGCGAGGCTTCCTGTGCGGCCGCGAGCATCGGCAGCGCCGCGACTGCGAGCGCAGCGGCGAGTCGGGCGAGAGAGAGGCGAAGGAGGTGTCGCATGGCGTGTCTCCGGTGTGCCATGTATTCAGCGAAATACATGCCACCGTGCCCGAACCATTGTGCCGAAAGCGATTCGCAATTCGACGCCGAGGGGGACGCGGCGAAACGCGAAAAAAATGTTTCAGTGCTGAAACGAGGGGGCTTGGGAGTACTGCGGATTCAAGTCATCCGCATCCAGGATGAAAATCACGCGTGCGTGAGTGATGTATCGGGCAGGACATTCACGCTTTTGTGCAGAGGAATGGCGGATATCGTTCGGTCGTGCAGTGCATCGTGTCGCGGGCGGTCAGGCGTGCAGAAATCGGTTTGCCTTATTCGGCGCGTATCACTAAGCTGCTTTGACCACAAAATGAACCACACGCGAAGAGACTCGCCAGAGTCCATAAATTTGATGAACGCCATTGTGCGAGGCTTGGCGTTGCCGCGCATTGACATGGCGAATCGAGCCAGCCTGAGCATGGACCCGATTCGATCCTTTTGGCACGTGTTTCGTGACGTGCGCCGGTAATCGTTAGACGGTTAATGAACGGGGTGTGCGTATGGGAGCCGAACTACGGCATGTGATCTATTTTTCCCGGGAACCGAACGACGCCTTGCGCGGACATTTCGATGCGCGCGGCTGGCATGTGGATCTCGCGGAAACGGTGCGCGACATGCGACGCGTCGTGCAGCATGGCGTTGCCACCGCAGGATTGCTCGATTTTTCTTCGGGCTTCAAACCTTCCGAACTGCGTGAACTGGAATCGTGTCTGACGATTCCGCACATCGGCTGGATCGCGGCCACGCAACGTGGCCAGTTGCAGGACGCCGCGCTGCGGCATCTGATCCGCGACTATTGCTTCGACTACGTCACGATGCCCTACGAGACGACGCGCATCGTCGAGACGGTCGGGCACGCGCACGGGATGGTATCGCTTACCGATCTTGCCACCGTGCCGGCCAGCATGGGCCGCGGCGAAGGCGAGATGGTCGGCACGTGCAGCGCGATGCTCGCGCTGTTCAAGATGATCCGGCGGGTCGCGGCGCCCGACGCACCCGTATTCATTTCCGGCGAATCGGGCACCGGCAAGGAGCTGACGGCGGTCGCGATTCACGAGCGTTCGTCGCGGGCGCATGAGCCGTTCATCGCGATCAACTGCGGCGCGATTCCATCGTCCTTGATGCAGGCCGAGCTGTTCGGCTACGAGCGCGGCGCATTCACC
>NZ_JAHACR010000056.1 GCF_018375725.1 Burkholderia sp.
TGCACCGACACCGGCTTGCTCGCCTCGATGAACATGCGCGACTCGTCGAGGCCGACGCGGCGCACCGCTTCGCTCGGCGTGACGATCTGATCCATCGAGATCTTCTTCTTGTCGAGCGCCTCGAACACGAGGTACGCCGTCATCAGCTTCGTCAGCGACGCCGGCTCGATGCGCTCGTTCGCATTGCCCGACGCGAGGACGGTGTTGCTGGTCGCATCGACCAGCACCCACGAGCGTGCGTTCACGCCCGGCGGCGGCACGGCGCCCGGCATGAAGGTCGCGGGTGCGCCGGTCGCTTCGGGCGCGGCGGCCAGCGCGGCCTTGGCCTTGGCGGCCGGCTTCGCCTCGGCAGCGACGATCGTCGACGCGAGTGCGACAGGCAGTATCACGCCGAGTGCGACGTTGCGCGCGGCGACGCTGAGGGCGGTGGAGGAAACGGCGGACTTGAGGCCTTCGGTGGACAAACGCATGATCGATTCAGGCTGGTGGCAGAAAGTGCGACGCGAAATGCGCACGGTTGAAGAACGGCAAGGCGGCGGGCGTTTCGGCCTGCGTTGGATACCAGGCGGTGCGAAACGCGCCGGTTGGACTCGTGCAGGCGCATTCGGTTCGCCACGCGCTGCCGGCATCCGCGGCCGTGACGGCTCACGGCGTAGCGGCGCGTGGCGAACCGAGCGCCGCACAGGCCCAGCCGGGCCGCGGGCGACGCGAAACGGCCATTATACGTGGCTGCGGCGGGTGCTTTCGTGAAAAGGGGACGCGCCGCCATGCCGTGCGGCCGCGCAAATACGCGGCGGCGATGCGCGACGCATCGGCCGCCGGCGGCAGGCGCTTAGCGCCACGCGTCGATCACGACGCGCTTCAGCACATGCAGCTTGCGATGGAAGAAATGCTCCGCGCCGGGAATCACGACGACCGGCAGTTCCTGCGGCCGCGCCCAGTCGTAGACCGAGGCGATCGGCACCGTGTCGTCGGTCTCGCCATGAATCACGAGCGTGTTCTCCGGCACGTCGGCGACCTGCCAGCGGCTCGCGGCCGTGCCGACGAAGACCATCCGCTCGATCGCCTCGCCCGCATCGCGCAGGCGCTTCGCGACGTGCGACAGCACGAAGGTGCCGAACGAGAAGCCGGCGAGCACGAGCGGCAGGTCCGCGTAGCCGGGCTGCGCGCGCATGTGCGCGAGCACCGCGAGCAGGTCGTCGGCCTCGCCCGTGCCATTGTCGTGCACGCCTTCCGTCTCGCCAACACCCCGGAAGTTCGAGCGGTACACGACATAATTGAGCTGGACGAGCGTGCGCGCGAGCGTCTGCGCGACCTTGTTGTCCATCGTCCCGCCGAACAACGGATGCGGATGGGCGACGAGCGCGATGCCGCGCGGCGCGGCGCTGCCGTCGCGCACCGCGTCGGGCAGGTCGACGGCGATCTCGATGCGGCCCGCCGGCCCGTCGATCAGGGATTTCTGCGTGTGGGCGTTCATGCTTCGATTCCCGCCGCTCAGATCTTCAGGCGCTCGACGACCTTGCCGTCGCGCAGGTGGGATTCGACGATCTCGTCGATGTCGGCCTTGTCGACATACGTGTACCAGACGGCTTCGGGATAGACGACCATCACCGGTCCCGCCTCGCAGCGGTCGAGGCAGCCCGCCTTGTTGATGCGGACGTGGCCCGGCCCGGCGAGGCCGAGTTCCTTCACGCGCTTCTTCGCGTATTCCTGCATGGTCTGCGCATCGCATTGCGCGCAGCTCGGCCGCTCGGCGCCCGGATCGCGCTGGTTCAGACAGAAAAAGACGTGGTGCTTGTAGTAGGAATCCATGATCGGTGACGAGCGGCCCGGCTTCGATACCGGACCGTCGATGGCAGGTGGAGAGATCGGACGATTATAGCGAGCGGTGCACGCGGCTGCCCGCCTCGCCCCCGTCACGGCTGCCGGGACGGCAGCCACGCGCGCTCGACGCGCAGCCCGAGCCAGATCAGCGCCGCGTAAGGCCAGATCCATGCAAGCCAGCGCGCGAGACTGTTGAAGTGCACATAGCGCCCCTGACGCCAGCCGGACAGCGTGAAATCGAAGAACGGATTGACCGGCAGCAGGTTCACGAGCGCGACGCCCGCCAGCAGCGCGGCGGCGGCCAGCGCGGCCCGCCACGCGGCCGGCACGCGCAGCGCGACGAGCGCGGCCGCCAGGCCCAGCTCGATGCCGAGCCGCGCGCCGGGCGTCGCCCAGACCACGACGAGCCCGGTCGTCGATTGCAGAGCGGTCGCGCCGGCCTTCAGCACGAGGGTCGCAGCGACGAGCGCGATAAGGAGCCGCACACGCGGCGCGCGCGGCCGCATCGCGAGCGACGCGATCGCCAGCGCGGCAAACAGCATCAGCGCGCCGAGCGCGGCCTCCCATGCGGAATCGGACAGCCAGCCGTCGATGCGCTGCGGCCACGCCGTCACGTGCCATGCAGCCGGCAGCCAGGCAAGCAGCGTGTCCTGCATCGACGCGTCGGCCTGCTCCCACAGCTCGGCCGGCCAGTCGCCGATGCCGAACAGGAACGGCGACGGAAACAGAATCGCGAACGGCCACAGTGCGGCGAGCAGCAGCGGCGTCGCGCCGTCCGGCTCAAACCACGCGAAGCGCAGCCGCCTGAGCGCGCCGCGATCGAGCAGCGCGCCCGCCGCCGGCGCGACGAACGCGGCCCCCAGCAGCGCGCCGAGTGCGTTCGCGGCGAGATCGAGATTCGATGCGATGCGCGTCGGCAGATAGGTCTGCAGCGCTTCCATCGACGCGGACAGCAGCGCGCCGAGCACCCCGGCGGCCAGCACCGCGGCGACGCCGCGCCAGCGTGGATACAGCGCCAGCACAGCGAGGCAGCCGAACGGCAGATAGCCGAGCACGTTGGTGACGACGTCGAACGCCGTGACATAGCGCGGCAGCGGCGCGAACAGATAGTCGAGCGGCCCGATGCCGAGCGCGAGCCAGCCTTCGAACGGATAAAGCGACGCGTAGACGATCAATACCGTGTACGCGGCGCAGGCCTGTCGCGCGAGCGTCGAGGCACGGGGTGGGCCGGACACGTTCATCGCGGGCGCGGCACGGGTGTCAGGGCGTGCCCGCGTAGGCCTGCATGCCGACCCACGCGGCAATCTGCCGGACGAGGTCGTCGCTCGCCATCGCGAGCGCGCGCGCGCCGCCCGCTGCGTCGGGCGTGCTCGACGGCGCGCGCGCGACGAACGTGCGCTGGCCGACCACCCTGCCGTCCTGCGTGAGCGTCGCGCGCGCGGTGACCGCACCATGGCTTTCCGCCTGACCGTCGAACACCTGCTCGAATTCGCTCAGATCGATCCGCAGGGTCGGTGCGCGCACGCTGTCGGCGCCCTCGAGCACCGCACCGCGCGCCGACAGCGTGCTGCGCAGCCGTTGCGACAGCAATTGCGCCGGCGGCGCGATCCAGCGGCTGTCCCGATAGACGGCCATGCGCTGCGCGTCCGCATAGGCGAGGCGGTACACGAACTTGTCCGAATCGAGTGCATCGGGCGCCGCGACGTCGAGCACCTTCAGCGCGGGGCCGTTGCCCGCCGTGGCGACCGGCGCGGCCGGGCCGAGGTCGTAGCGGATATTCGACAGCACTGCGTCGTGGCTCGCGCAGCCGGCCGCAAGCGCGAGCGTCAATGCGGCGAATGCGGCGAATGCGGCCGCAGCGGGCCGCCGCACGCGGGCAAGGGTTCGGGGCATGACGGTTTCCTGCATGTTGATTCCTGAAACGATTCGATAACCGGCGGATGTCCGGATCTGCTCAATGGCCGGCCTCGCCCGGCCAGACGAAACCGGGCTCGCCCGGCCCCGGCGCGGCGCCCGGCGCACCGAACAGCAGGCTGCTCGGATTGCGGCCGAACTCGCCCGCGACGTCCTTCAATTGACGTGACGCATCGCCGACGCTCGACGCGAGCGCGTTGAAGCGCGGCAGCGTGTCGTACTGGACGCGCGCGTTCAGTTCGTTCAGGGCGACGCCCATCCGGTCGGCCGCCGCGCCGGCCTTGTTCAGGTTCGCGACGACCGGGCCGTCCGGCTGCAGCAGCGCATTCGCGGACGACATCGTGCGCCCCACTTCGTGCAGCGTGCCGGGCATCGCCGCGACCGCCGGGCCGAGGTCCTTAGACAGCGTCGCGACGCCGTCGGCCGCGTGCTGCAGGCTTTCCGCCGTCGCGCGCAACTGCTCGCGCATCTCCGGCGACATCAGCTCGTTCGCGCTCTTCGCGGCCAGCTCGAGCTGCTTGAGCAGCACGTCGCCGCGCGTCTGGATCTGGTCGAACAGGCTCGGGTGCATCGGGATCTGCGCGACCGCCTTCGGCGACGACGGCAGCGGCGCCAGGTCGCGGCCCGTGTCGTCGAGCTGCACGAACGCGAGGCCCGTGACGCCCTGGAAGCCGAGGCTGCCGAACGTGGACTGCGTGATCGGCGCGGTCCGGTCGACCTGGATGCGGATCACGATCTGGCCCGGATGCGAGCGATCGAACGCGATCGACTGCACCTTGCCGACGTCGAGCCCGCGATAGCGCACCGCCGCGTCCGGGTAGAGGCCGGTGACGTTGGTGCGCGCGATCAGGTCGTACGGGATCCGCACGGTGCGGTCGACGTTGAACCAGAACACGGTGGCCGCGATCGCCAGCGTCAGCGCAATCGTGAACAGGCCGGCCCAGAACGCATGTGATTTGTTTTCCATTCGCGGGTTCCTTCGTACTGTCCTGCTACAGCTCGACGCTCAGCGGCGCCGGTTCGAGGGCCGCCTTCGGCAGCTTCGCGCGCCGCTCGGGCGGCAGTGCCTGCAGCGCGCGGCGGCCGCGCAGCCCCAGAAAATATTCGCGGATAAACGGATGGTCGACGTTCGCCGCTTCCTCGACCGGCGCGGCGACGAGCACCTTGCGGTCGGCCAGCACCGCGACGCGCGTCGACAGCGCCACCATCGTGTCGAGATCGTGCGTCACCATCACGACCGTCAGTCCGAGCGTACGGTGCAGCGTCGCGATCAGCTCGACGAATTCGTCGGAGGCTTCCGGGTCGAGCCCCGCCGTCGGCTCGTCGAGGAACAGCAGTTCCGGCTCGAGCGCGATCGCGCGCGCGATCCCGACCCGCTTGACCATCCCGCCCGACAGCGCGGCGGGCATCTTCGACGCATGCTTGCACGGCAGCCCGACCATTTCGAGCTTGAGCATCACGATGTCGTGCAGCAGATCGTCCGGCACACGGCCGAGCTCGCGCAACGGCTGCGCGACGTTGTCGAATACCGTCATCGACGAGAACAGCGCACCCTGCTGGAAGAGCATCCCGGAGCGGGTGCGCATCGTCCGCGCGGTCGCGGGATCGATCTTCGACGTGTCCTCGCCGAACACCTTGATCGTGCCGGATGTCGGCCGCTCGAGGCCGAGGATCTGCCGCACGAGCGTCGTCTTGCCCGAGCCCGAGCCGCCGACGATGGACACGATCTCGCCGCGCCGCACATCGAAGTCCAGATGTTCGTGCACGATGTTGCGCCCGTAGCGCTTCGTCAGGTCGCGCACCTCGATCACGGGTTCTTCGGCCGTCGCGGCACCGGCCGATATTGCGTTCGACGGCATCATCCGAGCCCCACGTTCTGAAACAGGATCGCGAACACGGCGTCGGCGAGGATCACGACCGTGATCGACGTCACGACCGACGTCGTCGTGCCTTCGCCGAGGCTCTGCGAATTCGCCTTGATCCGGAAACCGAAATGGCAGGCGACGAGCGCGATCAGCATGCCGAACACCACGCCCTTGCCGAGCCCGATGTACAGGTTCGCGATCGGCACCACGCCGGGCAGCGAGCGCACGAAATAGTTGAAGTCGATGCCGAGCACGAACTTCGCCGCCAGCGCACCGCCCGACAGCGCGATGACGTTGGTCCACATCACCAGCAGCGGCATCGCGATGCCGAGTGCCAGCACGCGCGGCAGGACGAGCCGCAGGCCGTGCGGGATCCCCATCACGCGCATCGCGTCGAGTTCTTCCGTCACGCGCATCACGCCGATCTGCGCGGTGATCGCCGAGCCGGAGCGCCCGGCGACGAGGATCGCCGACAGCACCGGCCCGAGCTCGCGGATCACCGACAAGCCCAGGATGTTCACGATATATCGGTTCGCGCCGAACATCTGCAATTGCTGCGCGGACAGATAGCTGAGCACGATGCCGATCAGGAACGCGACCAGCGCGGTGATCGGCAACGCCTGCGCGCCCGAACTGTAGACGTTCGCGGACGTCTCCGTCCACGGCATCGTCCGCGGCCGGCGCAGCACCGACAGCGCATCGAGGACCACGCCGCCTAACATCCCGATCCCGCCTCGCATGTGCTCGGCGAACGTGAAGATCGCGCGGCCGAGACGCGTGACGGGATCGAAGGTCACGATGCGCTCGGGCGCCTCGCGCTGGGTGTCGAGCCGCTCGATGCGCTCGAAGATCGTGCGTTGGGTGTCGGTAAGCGCGACGCCCTCCGGCAGCTTGCGGCCCCATACGCGCCAGAGCGCCTGCCCGCCTACGTGGTCGAGCCGCTCGATGCCGGACAGGTCCCATTCCCGCACACGGGGTGTCGCGAGGCCCGCGACGCGGCGCGCCACGACGCCGCGATCGCGCGCCAGCGCGAGCGCGGTCCATTGGCCGTACAGACGCACGGTCTGGCCCTGGCTGCCGGCATCGACCGACAGACCCGGAGGAGTCTCGAAATCCAAGGCGGCTTGTATGCAAAAGGATGACAGCGGCCATTGTAGCGAACCGCCCCGAGACGCGACGTGAGGATTTCCGTCCGGTGGCCGCAACCCGCGAAGCGGCCATCTCCCGAGCGCTGCCTCGGCACCCTGTCGCTACAATAGGCAGCATGAACACCCCCATCTCCCCCGACACGCCCGATTCCGGCGACGCGCACATCGCGCGCAGCCGCCTCGAAGCGCACCTGGACGCCGCGCCGCGTACGTGGCCGCTCGACATCGTCGCCGCGACCGGCTCGACCAACGCCGACCTGGCCGCGCGTCTCAAGACCCTCCCGCGCACTGCGCACGCGCTGCCCGCGCCGCTCGTGCGCGTCGCGTTCGAGCAGACGGCGGGGCGCGGCCGGCAAGGGCGCCCGTGGTTCGCCCAGCCGGGTAACGCGCTGCTGTGCTCGGTCGGCTGCATCGTGCCGCGCCCGATCGACGCGCTCGGCGGTCTCAGCATCGCCATTGGCGTCGCGCTCGCCGAAGGGCTCGCCACGCTGCCGCTCGACAGCCGCTCCGGAATCGCGCTCAAGTGGCCGAACGACGTGCTGCTGACCGCCTCGGATGCCGGCGAGCGCCGCATCGCCGGCAAGCTCGCGGGCATCCTGATCGAAACGGTATGGACGACGCCCGACGCGACGGCCGCCGTGATCGGCTTCGGCGTGAACGTGCGCGGCGCGGAAGCGGTCGCCGCGCAAGTCGACGCGCTGCGCGCGCGCGAAGCGGCGCTCGCGAGCGGTCTGCCGCCCGCCGCACTGTCGTCGGCGTGGTCGGCGGCCAACCTCACCGATACGCTCGCCGCATCGCTCAACGCGCTCACGCCCGCGCTCGCCCAGTTCGCCGCCGACGGCCTCGCGCCGTTCCTGCCGCGCTGGCATGCGCTGCACGCGTATGCGGGCCGCGAAGTCGTACTGCTCGAGCAAGGCATCGAGCGGGCGCGCGGGATCGCGACCGGCATCGACGGCGCGGGCCAGCTGCTGCTCGACACCCCCGACGGCATGCGCGCGATCGCGGCCGGCGATGTCTCGTTGCGCGAGGCGCAATGACGGCGGCGCGTCATCTGCTGATCGATGCCGGCAACAGCCGGATCAAATGGGCGCTCGCCGACGCGGGCCGCACACTGACCGAAACCGGCGCGTTCGCGCACGCCCGCGACGGCGGGCAGGATCCCGACTGGTCGCATATGCCGCGACCGGACGGCGCATGGATCTCGAATGTCGCGGGGGCGGACGTGGCCGCGCGGCTCGACGCGCTGCTCGACGCGCACTGGTCGGGGCTGCCGCGCACGACGATCCGCGCGCGCGCCGCGCAGTGCGGCGTGACGAACGGCTATACGCAGCCGGATCAACTCGGCAGCGACCGTTGGGCCGGCATGATCGGCGCGCACGCGGCCTTTCCGGGCGAGCCGCTGCTGATCGCGACATTCGGCACCGCGACGACGCTCGAGGCGCTGCGCGCGGACGGCTGCTTTACGGGCGGCCTGATTGCACCGGGATGGGCACTGATGATGCGTTCGCTCGGCGCGCACACGGCACAGTTGCCGACGCTGACGACCGACATCGCGAGCGGCCTGCTCGCAGGCGCGCAGGCGCAGCCGTTTCAGATCGATACGCCGCGCTCGCTGTCGGCGGGCTGCCTGTACGCGCAGGCCGGCCTGATCGAGCGCGCGTGGCGCGACCTCAGCGACGCGTGGCAGGCGCCGGTGCGGCTCGTGCTCGCAGGCGGCGCGGCCGACGAGGTCGCACGCGCGCTGACGGTGCCGCATACGCGGCACGATGCGCTGATTCTGTCGGGGCTGGCGCTGATTGCGACGGAGACAGCCGGGAAAGGCTGATGCGGGACGCGGTCCGCACGATGCGGACGGCGACGGATGATACGAAAAGGAGTCTCGACGATGCTGCGCTGGCTGATCGCTGCCCTCTTTCTCGCCAACATGCTCGCGTTCGTGGCGACGCGCGGGGTGTTCGGGCCGCTGCCCGCGGCCGGCCCGCTCGAACCGGATCTGCTGTCGCGACAGGTGCACCCCGGCGCGCTGCGCGTCACACCGGTCGAGCAAGCCGCCGAGCAGGCGGGCGGCGGCGCGCTGACGGCGCCGGCGACAACGGCCGAGCCGCTGGCCGCGTCGGCGCCCTGACGCACGCGCTTACTGCTGCGTGCGCACCTTCTTCAGCAGTGCGGTCGTCGAGCGGTCGTGCTCGAACGGAATCGCGAGCGCCCGGCCGCCCCAGCCGCGCACGAGCGCGGATTCCGGCAGTGCATCCATGTCGTAGTCGCCGCCCTTCACGAGGATGTCCGGACGGATCGCCTCGATCAGGTCGACCGGCGTCTTTTCCTCGAATTTCACGACCCAGTCGACGCTTTCAAGCGCCGCGAGCAGTGCCATGCGGTCGTCCTCGCGATTGATCGGGCGATCGTCGCCCTTGCCCAGCATGCGCACGGATGCGTCGCTGTTGACGCCGACGATCAGGCATGCGCCGAGCGCCTTCGCGTCGGCGAGATAGGTCACGTGGCCGCGATGCAGGATGTCGAACACGCCGTTCGTGAATACGACGGGCGCCGGCAGCGACGCGCGCAGGGCGACGAGCGCGTCGCGGGTGATCAGCTTACGTTCGAAGGAAGCGGGCATGATGCGTGAGATATCGGGATGATCGGTGCGCGAGGCGCGCCGTAAAAAAAGAAAAAGCCCGCCGGATCTGCACAGCGGGCTTCGTTGCTCAGACCGCCGGCACGGTCAGGCCGGCTGGACTGCCGTCTGATCGCCCTAGGCCGCGAGGCGGTTCGTGACTTCCTTGCGGTAGCGGTTGAGCTCCTGCGCGGTTCCGAACGGGCGTTCGAACAGGACCGACAGGTTGTGCAGGATGCGCTCGACGACCTTCTTCTCCCACTCGCCGTCAAAGCGGATCTGCTCGTCCAGCCAGCGCTCGAGCCATTCCGGATCGGGCAGGCGCGACTGCACCGTGTCGCGCGGGAACAGCGCCTGATTCACGTGCAGGTTGGTCGGGTGCAGCGGCTTTTCGGTGCGGCGCGCCGACGCCATCAACACGCCGATCTTCGCGAATGCCGCGCGCGCGACGTCGCCGCAATTGTTCAGCGCCTTCTTCATGTAGCGCAGATATGCGCCGCCATGGCGCGCCTCGTCGCGCGAGATCGTTTCATAGATGTGCTTGATGACCGGCTCGGTGTGCCAGTCGGCGGCACAGCGATACCAGTGATTCAGGCGGATCTCGCCGCAGAAGTGCAGCATCAGCGTCTCGAGCGGAGGCGCCGGATCGAACTCGAAGCGCACCGCGTGCAGTTCCTCTTCGGTCGGCATCATTTCCGGCCGGAGGCGGCGCAGGTATTCCATCAGGACGAGCGAATGCTTCTGCTCCTCGAAGAACCACACGCTCATGAATGCGGAAAAATCGCTGTCGTGCTGGTTGTCGCGCAGGAACATCTCGGTCGCGGGCAGCGCCGACCATTCGGTGATCGCGTTCATCTTGATCGTCTTCGCCTGCTCGTCGGTGAGCAGCGAAGCGTCGAACTTGTCCCACGGAATGTCTTTTTCCATGTCCCAACGGACGGCTTCAAGCGACTTGTAAAGTTCCGGATAAAGCATGGTGTTCATGGTCCCACCCCTGTTCTGCGCAATGCGACTTCTATAAACGTGACTGTTGCAGCAAACGCGCCGCGCCGATGCGCCTATTGCAACCAAACCCATAATTTTACGCGTGAAACGTTCCCCGGACGCAGTATCCGCGCCGGAGAGCCGGCGGCCGCGCTGCCGCCGTGGGGCAAGCTACGCGCCGCGCTCCGCTCGAATGGAACGGGCCGCGCGTGCCTGGTGTGTTGGGGGCCGGCGCATGCCGGCTTCGCTGGCGAGCCCGTCCGCTGGCCCTTGGGACAGGGCATCCGTGCGGCAGGCTGCTCGATTTGATGTATTCGGCGGCGGCCATGATAGCACGCGCGTATGTCGCTTCCGCGACAGCCGGCCGGCACGCCCGGACTCAACGCCACGCGGCGATGGGTCGCAGCTGCGTGACAGGTCACCCGGGACGGCGGCGTCAGATCCGCATTGTCCCCGCCGGCTGGCCGGCGGCCGGCGACGCGCTCGCGCCGTCCGCGTGCGCGATCCATGCGGCGAGCGTGGCGCGATGCGCGCAACCGTCGCGGTAGCCCAGCTCGATCAGATCGCGCGCGAACGCCTCCTCGAACAGCAGGTAGCTCGCAAACGACGCGCCCGCCGGCTGGCTGCCGCCGACCGCGCCCAGCAGCCCGCGCACGGTAAACGGCAGCGCCTTCAGATGTCTGGCGGCGATCAGCTCGATGCGCTCGGACGGTGCGATCGCGAGCACGTCGACGTGCCGCCAGCCGCTGCCGGCTTCGACCTCCTGCGGCAGGTTCGCGATCATCCGGTTGATGTGCTCGATCCGCTCGATATCCGAGCCGATCGAGTCGAGAAACACGCTCGCGAGCACCTGCTGGCCGATCTGCGCGAGCGACGGATAGCCGCGCACGCGTCCCGCGCCGTTCCCGGCGGGAATTTCGGGCCGCGGGTCGGCCGCCCCGATGACGACGATCCGGTCGGCACCGAAGTGGATTGCCGACGACAGCGGCGCAATCTGGCGAATCGAGCCGTCGCCGAAATATTCGATCTGACCGTCGAGCACGAGCGGCACGGCCGGAAACACGAACGGAATCGCCGACGATGCGAGCAGGTGCGACGCGGACAGGTCGACGAGCCGCGCGGTCCGCTGGGCGCGGCGCCATGCCTGGATCGGCTCGGCCGCCTGATAGAAGGTCAGATGCCGCCCGCTCGAATAGCTGAGCGCGGTGACCGCGAGCGCATGAAACGTACGCGCCTCGAGCATCTGTTCGATCCGGTGGAAACTCAGTTCGCGCTGCAGCATGTGAGCGAGCGGCGCGTTGTCGAGCAGCCCGCGCGGCGAGCGGCGCGCCGCCCAGCCGAAGCTCATCGCCGCGAGCCAGCGCGCACCGGCGGCCGCGATGCCGAGCCAGTCGGTGCGGTACACCTGACCGGCCCGCAGATGCTCCCAGAATTCGAGGAGACGGCGCACGCCGTGCGCGAAATCGTCCGCATGACTCGCGATCGACGTCGCATTGATCGCGCCGGCCGACGAGCCGCACACCACGCCGAACGGCAACGTGCGCCGCTGCGGATCGGCGTCGAGCATGATTTCGGTCAGCGCCTTGAGCACGCCGACCTGATACGCGGCACGTGCTCCGCCTCCCATCAGTACGAGCCCGAGCCGCATCGGTCGACCTGCTACCTGTGCCGCCGAGCCGTCACGTCGAGCGTTTCGGCGGGCGGCTTGCGGGCGTCGACTTGGCGGCCGCACGCGCGGCAGCCGAACCGGTCGGCTTCGCGCGCTTCGCCGCCGGCTTGCGTGCCGGGGCGGGCGCGTCGGGCGGCGCGGCCGCCGGCGCCTGAGACGGCGCGTCGCCGGAAACGCCCGCCTGCGCGCCCTGCGCCATCGCCATGCCCGCAAGCTGGTTGAACTGCGCTTGCAGCAGGTTCCACCAGCCGGCCGGATCGAAGGCCTGATTCGGCGGTGCGGCGTCGCTGTCGCCCGCCCCGGACGCGGCCTGCGGCCCGGCATCGGACTTCGGCGCATCGCCGGGCGCGGCGGCGGCCTGCGCCGCCGCGACGGCCGCCTCCTCCGCGGCCGACATCGAGCTCTGCGCGAACGCACCGAACGCACGCAGCGTCGCCAGCGTCGCGCGCTGCACCTCGAGCGCCTGAATCGCAGATTGCAGCATCCCGAGATTCAGCTTCAGCCACTGTTCGACCGCGCGCAGATCGGTGATGCGCTTGTCGAGTTCCTCGACGCTGGAAAGCGGCGCCATCATGTCGGACATCGACGACAGCGACGGCGGCAAGCCCTGCGCACCGCCGGGAAACACGCCCAGGCCGCCGCCGAACGGCGACAGGCGGATCATCTCCCACATCCTGTCGAGCATGTCGGCAGGCTTGAAGCCTGTGAAACCGGAGAACGGGTTGGCGCCATCGGTATCGGTCGTCATACGGGCATCCTGATTCGCATGGAGAAAACGGCAGCCGCCTGGCGCGGCCGCCTCAGTCGATCATAGCGCGCGTCAGAACGGCGCGCCGCCGGGAAACTCGGGCGGGCGACGCTCGCGCAGCGAACGAATCCCCTCCTGCACGTCCGGCCCCGAGAAGCCCATGAATTCGAGCGCGAGCGACGTATCGAACGTCGGCCCGGCCATCCGCAGCCAGTTGTTGAGCGCGTACTTGGTCCAGCGGATTGCCGTCTGCGAGCCGTGCGAGAGCTTCTCGGCGACCTCGTACGCCTTCGGCAGCAGGTCGTGATCGTCGACCGCGAGCGAGACGAGCCCGATCCGTTCGGCCTCCTCGCCGCTCACCGGCTCGCACAGCATCAGGTAGTACTTCGCCTTGGCCATGCCGCACAGAAGCGGCCAGACAATGGCCGCATGATCGCCGGCGGCGACGCCGAGCCGCGTATGGCCGTCGATGATGCGGGCGCTCTTCGCGGCGATCGAGATGTCGGCGAGCAGCCCCGCGACCAGCCCGGCGCCGACCGCCGGACCGTGCATCGCGGACACGATCGGCTTGCTGCAATTGATCACGTTGTAGACGAGATCGCGCGCCTCGCGCCAGACACGCGCGCGCACGTCGAAGTCGTTCGCCATCTGCTCGACGAGCGCGAGATCGCCGCCCGCCGAAAAGCCCTTGCCTTCGCCGCGGATCACCGCGACGCGCGTGTCGGGATCGCGATCGACGTCGCGCCAGATATCGGCCAGTTCGCGATGCATGCGCGCGTTGGCGGTGGCGAGGGCGCTCTTGTTCGCGCCTTCGCCGCTCATCACGATTTCGAGAATCCCGTGCGACTGACGCCGCACCTTCAGCGCTTCGTAGCCGCGATAGGCGGCGAGATCGGACATGCGGAACTCCTTAGTACGGAATACCCAGATGATTCGAGTGTAGCCAAGCCCGCGTGTGCAGGCATCGGGCGAAACCCGGCGGACGGGCCGGGCATGCCGGGCGGTGCCGAGTTGGGCCGCGCCGCGCCCGTATCGTGCCGGCGTCTGTTATGCCACGTCGTCGGGCGGCGCGACAGACTGCTCGATCGCGCCGAAGATCGGCTTGCCTGCGGCGTCGAGCATCTCGATCCTGACCGTGTCGCCGTAGCGCATGAAAGGGGTGTGCGGCGCGCCGTGCTCGATCGTCTCGAGGCAGCGCTTCTCGGCGATACAGCAGTAGCCGCGCTTCGGATCCTTGTTCGATACCGTGCCGGAGCCGACGATCGAACCGGTGCGCAGGTTGCGCGTCTTCGCCGCGTGCGCGATCAGCTGGCCGAAATGGAACACCATGTCGGTGCCCGCATCCGGCTGGCCGACCTTCCTGCCGTTCCAGTGGACGATCATCGGCCGGTGCACGCGGCCGTCGCGCCAGTGCTCGCCGAGCTCGTCGGGCGTCACCGCGACCGGTGCGAACGCGGACGCCGGCTTGCTCTGGAAGAAACCGAAGCCCTTCGCGAGCTCCGCAGGAATCAGGTTGCGCAGCGACACGTCGTTGACGAGCGTGACGAGACGCACCGCCTTCAGCGCATCGTCGGGCGGCACGCCCATCGGCACGTCGCCGGTGATCACCGCGACCTCCGCCTCGAAATCGATGCCCCATTCCTCGGACCGGCACACGATGTCGTCGCGCGGACCGATGAATTCGTCGCTGCCGCCCTGATACATCAGCGGATCGGTCCAGAATTCCGGCGGCATCTCGGCACCGCGGGCGCGGCGCACCAGTTCGACGTGGTTCACATACGCGGAGCCGTCCGCCCACTGAAACGCACGCGGCAGCGGCGCCATGCAATGGGCCGGCTCGAACGGGAACGCGTGGCGCGCGCGGCCATGGTTCAGCGCGTCGTACAGCTCATGCAGTTGCGGCGCATAGAACGCCCAGTCGTCGAGGACGCGCTGCAGCGTCGGCGCAATCGCGTCGGCGATCGCCGCGGTGTGCAGGTCGCGCGACACGACGATCAGCTGGCCGTCGCGCGTGCCGTCCTTCAGCGAAGCAAGTTTCATAAGGGGAATCTGCCGTTGTAGTGACGATGGAAGGAATCTATTTTACGATGGTGAATCCGTGCGGCGCGCCCGCGATACGTGCGCCGCGGTCGAATCGGGCGTTGCCCCGTTGCTTCTTTAGCGCGCCACGCGCCGTTGCCTCATGCCCATCAGCCAGCTCCCCGACGACGACCTCGCCGAATCCGACACCGCCGACGAAGCCGCCGAAGCCGCCGAAGAAAAGGTCCGCTCCGGCATCCAGTCGATCGAGGTCGGCTTTCGCCTGCTCGACGTGCTGACGAGCGAGCCGCGCGCGATGATGCTGCGCGACCTCGCGCACCGCGCGGGCATGAGTCCCGCGAAGGCGCATCGCTACCTCGTCAGTTTCTCGCGGCTCGGCGTCGTGGCGCAGGATCCCGTGTCCGGCCGCTACGAGCTCGGCGGCTTCGCCTTGCAGATGGGGCTCGCGCGCCTCGCGCGGGTCGACGGCGTGAAGCTCGCACGGATCGCGCTGACCGCGCTGCGCGACCGGCTCGACCAGACGGTCGGCATCGCGGTGTGGGGCAATCAGGGGCCGACGATCGTGCACTGGATGGAATCGAGTCATCCCGCGAAGGCGTCGCTGAAGCTCGGCGACGTGATGCCGCTGCTCGGCTCCGCGACGGGCCTGCTGTTCGCCGCGTACCTGCCGCGCAGCAAGACCGCCGCGATGATCGAGCGCGAGCTCGCCGATACGCGCCGCTCCCCGCACCACGGCGGCCCGCGCACCCTCGGCGAAGTCGATGCGCTGCTCGCGGACGTGCGCGCCCATCAGGCCGCGCGCGTCGAAGGCATGCTGCTGCCGACGATTCACGCGTTCTGCATGCCGGTGTTCGACGCGGTCGGCGAGCTCGCGCTGGCGGTCATCGCGCTCGGCCATGAAGGCACGTTCGACATTCGCTGGGGTGGCGAGATCGACACGGCGTTGCGCGACTGCGCGCAAAAATTGTCTTATGAACTCGGCTATAGTCCCGACACGCGCGATGCCTGACGTCTCCGCTCCCTACTGCGCGAACGGCCGGCACACACGACGGCCGGAATCCTGACGATCCGCCGTCCGGCACGTGCACGACGCGCCGGGCTTCCTGCGCCCGAACCCTTCGCCGCTCCCGATGCCGACTCCCGACACCCGTTCCCGGTCCGCTCCGCCCCGCCGCTGGCTGCGCGTGGGCGCGGCGCTCGCCGTCGTGCTGGGGCTGCACACGCTCGCCGTGTTCTGGTTGACGCGGCATCGCGAAACGTTCACGCCGCTCGCGCCCGCCGAAGTGCCGGTGCAGATCGAACTGCTCAAGCCGCAACCGATCGAGCGGAAGCAGGCGCCGGCCGCGCCGCGCACCGCGAAGCCCGCGGTGTCCAGGCCGGCGCCGACGGGGCGCGCGTCGCAGGCGCCCGCATCGACTTCGACACAGACGGCCGATGGCAGCGTGTCGCCGCCGGCATCCGCCCCGGGCGCGCGGCACGCAGCGGCCGGCGACGCCGACGGCGGCGCGGTGCCGGAACCGGCTTCGAGCGGCGTGAAATTCTCGACGCCGCCGCCCGGCGACCTGCAATACGACACGTTCTTCAACGGCGTGAAGAACTCGACGGGCACGATTCGCTGGCGCACCGACGGACAGACCTACGATCTGTCGGTCACGATGCCGGTGCCGTTCATCGGCCCGTTCAGCTACCGGAGCACCGGCCGCATCGACGCATTCGGCATCGCGCCCGACCGCTACGTCGAACAGCGCGGCAAGCGGCCCGAGGACATCGCGATCTTCAACCGCGACATGCGGCAGATCGTGTTTACACGTACGCCGGACAGCTTGCCCTTGCCTGATGGCGCGCAGGACCGCTTCAGCATGCTGATGCAGCTTGCCGGCCTCGTGCGCGGCGATCCCGACGCATACCGGCCGGGCGTCACGCGACAGTTCTTCGTGGTCGACAACAACAACGGCGAAACCTGGCCGATCGCGGTGATCGGCGACGAGAACGTGCAAACGTCCGCAGGCTTCATCGCCGCGCGACACTTCATGCGGCTGCCGCGCCGGGCGGGCGACACGCGCCGCATCGACATGTGGCTCGCGCCGGCGCTCGGCTGGCTGCCCGCACGGCTCGTGCAGACGGAGCCGAACGGCTCGCAGATCGAGTTGCTGTGGCACGGCCGCCTCGCGTCGCCCGATGCGCCCGCCGACGCGGCTCCGGGCGACGGCAACGCGACGCCCGGCATGCCCGCGCCGGAGACGCCGGCCGCCACGCGCCCGGACGCCGCTCCGGCAAACCCGACAGGCGAACCTGCGCCATGACACTCTTTAACAACTATTTCCGTACACCGGCGGACAATGGGAAACGTTTTGACGATATGGGTTTCTAATCTCTACGCCCTAGTTAACGGAGGACAGGGCGTGCAGCGCCAGCCCCTTGAAACCGGCACGGTCTGCCCCACCTACGGAGCATCAAGGCCAGATGCCACTGCAAAGAGGAGTGCCGCCATGCAAATGATCTACAACAGCCCTAATTACTGCGTCGTCGAATTCGCGCCGCAGGCCGGCCACCGTGCCATGAATGACGGTGGCTACGAAATCGTCGACAAGAATGCGAAGCGCGAAATTTTCATCGACGGCGAGCTTGCCGCACGCTTCCGTGAGCATGTCAAACAACTGATCGAGGATGAGCCGTCGCTCGACGAAGTGGACGAATTCCTCGGACAGTTCGATAGTCTGATGATGCAACCGGTCGTGCTGCACTGACAGCACGACGGTCCGGCAGGCACGTCGCCGCCGGACCGACCGCACGGCGCGCTGTAGACCATCGCCGTTCGGGCACTCCCACCCGCCCCCGCCCGGTTTGCCGCGCGGGGGTTTTTTATTGTCGGACGTTTGCGGGGCGCACGCATCGCCCCGTGCTGTCCGCCCGCCCCGTCCCCGCAGCCGCCGGACCGCGCCATGCCGGGCGACCCGCTGTCGCAACGGCTACAATGGCGACTTTTCCGATTCGCCGGTCATCCGCCATGTCTGCGCCCTCATCCGCCGTTCCGTCCGCCATGTCCGCCGCGCTCGCCGCTCCGTACACGCGCGGCGCCCAGTTGCCCGCGCTGCTGCAGCAGCGCATCCTGATCCTCGACGGCGCGATGGGCACGATGATCCAGCGCTACAAGCTCGACGAAGCCGCCTACCGCGGCACGCGCTTCAAGGATTTCCCTCGCGACGTGAAGGGAAATAACGAGCTGCTGTCGATCACGCAGCCGCAGATCATCCGCGAGATCCACGACCAGTACTTCGCCGCCGGCGCCGATATCGTCGAGACCAACACGTTCGGCGCCACGGCCGTCGCACAGGCCGACTACGGCATGGAAGACCTGGCGATCGAGATGAACATCGAATCGGCACGGCTCGCACGCGAATCGGCGGCGAAATACGCGACGCCGGACAAGCCGCGCTTCGTCGCGGGCGCGATCGGGCCGACGCCGAAGACCGCGAGCATCTCGCCGGACGTCAACGATCCGGGCGCGCGCAACGTCACGTTCG
>NZ_JAHACR010000057.1 GCF_018375725.1 Burkholderia sp.
TGCCTATCGTCACGCCAGGCCTGCTGATTTGCCAAGCCCTGAATGTCTCCAGCCGCGACACCACGATGATCGTGTCGATGTCGCTGGTGATCTCCGGCATCGCCACTTTCCTCCAGTGCAGGCGCTTCGGCCCGCTGGGCGCCGGCCTCCTGATCGTCCAGGGCACCAGCTTCAACTTCGTCGGCCCGCTGATCGCCGGCGGCAGCCTGATGGTCAAACAGGGCACCCCGGTCGAAACCGTGATGGCCGCCATCTTTGGCGTCGTCATCGCCGGCTCTTTCGTCGAGATGGGCGTCTCCCGCATCCTGCCCTTCATCAAGCGTCTCATCACGCCGCTCGTCACCGGTATCGTGGTCCTGCTGATCGGCCTCACGCTCATCAAGGTCGGCCTCATCAGCATGGGCGGCGGCTATGGCGCGATGGCCAAAGGCAGTTTCGCCAGCGCCCAAAACCTGACCCTTTCCGGGCTGGTCCTCGGCACGATCATCCTGCTCAACCGGGTACCCATCGTCTGGGTACGCAGCACCGCGCTGGTCATCGCGCTGGCGATCGGCTATCTGGCGGCCGCCGCCATGGGCCGCCTGGACTTCACGGGCGCGCGCGAAGCCGCACTGTTCCAGATTCCGACCCCACTGCACTTCGGACTCGGTTTCTCCTGGTCGCTCTTCGTGCCGATGCTGATCATCTATCTGGTTACCTCGCTGGAAGCCATCGGCGACGTCACCGCCACCAGCAAGGTCTCCCGGCAGCCCGTCGAGGGTCCGGTGTGGATGCGGCGCATCAAGGGCGGCGTGCTGGTCAACGGCGCCAACTCGCTGCTGGCCGGCGTCTTCAACACCTTCCCCAGTTCCGTTTTCGCCCAGAACAACGGCGTGATCCAGCTCACCGGCATCGCCAGCCGCCATGTCGGCATCTGGATCGCGGGCATGCTTGTTCTGCTCGGCCTGTTCCCCACGGTCGCCGGTGTCCTGCAAGCCGTGCCCGAGCCGGTGCTCGGCGGCGCGGCCATGGTGATGTTCGGCGCGGTGGCCGCGTCCGGCATCAATATCCTTGCCGGAATCAGGCTGGACCGCCGCGCGCTGCTGATCATCGCCGTCTCGCTGGCCCTGGGGCTGGGCGTGTCGCAGGTGCCGGAAATCCTGACGAGCCTGCCGCATGCGCTCAAGAACGTGCTGGAATCGGGCGTCGCCACAGGCGGCATCTGCGCGCTGGTGATGAACTGGTTCCTGCCGGAGAAAAAGTGAAGCGTTGATGAAGTGAAGCGGCCTTCGGGCCGCACCGTCGGGCCTTGGAGCATGCCTTGCATCTCCAGGCCGCCCATCTCGCCGAGCGAACGCCCGACGCCGTTTCGCATATCCCTCCTGTTTCGCCTCGATCTGACTGCACGGGCCGCGCGCAGTCTCTGTCATGACCCGGCGATACCTGCACAGGTTAAGCGACTATCGTTGCGGCCCTTATGGAAGGGCGTGCGTCCACTCGACACCTGGTGCGATGCTCGTCGGAATGCCCAGCCAAATAAGCGTTGGACACGTGTCCGGCGACGCGCGTATGATCAAGACACCAGCGTAGTCGCCACTCACCCATCCCTCCTGACCGCTCGCTGCATTCCCCCTTATTGCTGCGTCGCGCTTACCTTCCCACGCGCGCCTTGTTTGCCCCCTTCGCCCTTACCTGTCGCGTCGCGCAGCACCGATACAGGCTTGGATGCGTTCGTCCATGCGACGGGTTGCTGTCAATCGACAGGAGTTCATCATGAGCATGTATATGTATCGCGGATTCGAGATATTTCCGCTGATTTACCCTCACACCAAAGTCGAAGTTGGTCGTGCTCACAATTACGAGGCTGGTTTCGACGCGGCGGTCAAGATTTGCCTGCGCGGCACCGACACCACGGTGACGCGAAGCCAGACGTTCCACCTTCGCGAAGACTCGCCGTATGCCAATGCCGGCGACGCGCGTCGGGCTTCGCTACGTTACGCGGAAGTCATCATCGACGAGAAGCGCGGCGAACAGTGGATGATCTCGGCAGCTATCTGATGCGGTTATCTGCTTAGAAAGCAAGCGCCACCAATATTTTGGGGGACACGGGATGACCGTCGACGAGCTTCTCACTTTGGTCAGGCGGCACGAAGTTGTGCAAACAAACATCATGCCGCCGAAGGGTATCGCCGGCTCGCCGCGGCTTCGCCATCAGGAACTTCTGATGTTCGCCGCTGTACGGGCCATACTGCTCGACGCTGGATACTCGGAATTCGAGTCGGACGAGATAGCGAGCGAAGTCATGGGCAGGCTCGGCTAGCTTTGTCTTTCGGAACTCATGCTGTCGTTGACCAAACAAGTACCGATGCCTAGCCGGACGACACGCAATGCGTGGCGACTGGCGCGCATATGCGCCCCCCGCGAACCCACATCGCGAAGGGCGAGACGGTCATCTGTCGCTTATGAGGAGGACGACGGTTTCGCGCTGAGTATCAGGTGCCACCATGCGGCGCCAATCCTCGGGCTTCACTCAGCATCCATTGCGCAAATGCCTGTATTGGCCCCCCGCCAGTTCGAGCGGTTCAGGAAGGACGAGGCAGACGTTTTTGCGATCGCCTTGCCATCCGGCCAGGGTGCGCCAAGACGCCCGTGCTGGAGTTCGGTGCCGATGTAATGGTGAGACAGACTTACAAATACCCAGCCGAAACCGCATGTGAATGCGGTTTCGGCTGGGTATCGCCCGACGCGGTCGGCTGTAGCCGACCCATTGCTGCCGGTCGAGCCGCGGCACCTCCGAGGGCAAGTGTCGGAGCACAACGGTCACTCGTTCCGAAGATCCGAAAGCTTGTCCTCCCTCAACGGATCGATTGCAGCGACTGAGAGCCCGGCGCACCACGTGACTGATCTGACTCTAGCCGTGTACCCAGCACGACTTGGGAGAATGGTCAGAGATCTCCGCGCACTTCACCGGTTCCCAGCGCGCTCCGCTGCCGGTTGACTTCCGCCCAAAGCTCATCGCTGTCGTCATTGCGCAGCACAACCATCCAGTCCAGTTGATTGTCGGTCACGCCGAAATATTCCCGGATTTCCCGGCGAACCTCATCGACAAACTGCGCGTATTCCGGGGTTGCCTGGGCCTGCGCGTGCAAGGCGTCATATGCTGCATCGTCCGTGCCGCCGCCGTGCTCGTCGATATAGCGCGAGACCCACTGGTCTAGTTCGCGGTCGTAATCGGCCTCGGCGCGCATCGCTTGCACAGCCGTATAAAAATCCAATTGGGCAAACGCGGCGATCGCCGCCGTTGTCGCCTCGTCGAATGTCGTCGTCATTCCATCTCTCATTTCGGTCATGGCACATCATCGCACGGACTGCATCTGGAGAGGTGCCTCGAATCCGGACGGCGCATCACGCCGCCTGGCGCGGACGTTTGGCCCGAGCAAAAACACCATGATGGAAGGTTCACGCCTTCGCGTGCGCCACGGGTAATCCCCCTGTGGGGGCCGGCCGTAACCGCCCCCTTGCTGCCATTTACGGCAACGCCACAAGAATGACTGGTCGCGCATTGTTCGGTCATTCGCGAAACGGGCACACGGATCGCGCCGGCAGGCCCCGATCCGGGGGCCAGCCGGTTCCGGACGTCCACGTTCAGGGCGGCCCCTTCCCGGCGAGTGAGGCCGCCAGCGCCTGCAGACCGTCCCGATAGATCCCTTCAAAGAGACGCGACACTTCTTCGTCGCCGACTCCGTCAGACGTGAACTCGCCCGACCAGTCGACCTCTGATGCACGGCCATCTTCGACCGCCTTCACGTGCAACGTCGAGCGATACCCCGTCACCGGAAAAGGCGCTTCGAGAATCGAATAGGTATAGCTGCGCGCGCGGTTGTCGAACGCTTCCAGGCGCTCGACGATCGTTTCGCCATGCGGGTTCGAGAGACGCCGCACGCGGCCGCCTTCGCACGATTCGCTAGACGGGATGTATGGAAGCCAGTCCGGCAGCGAGTTGAAGCCGCCGATCAGTTGCCACACGATGTCGGGCGAAACGGGAATCCTGATGGATGCATGAGCCGTGGCCATTTCTCTCCCCTTACGCGTCGGCCGGCAGCGGCGCGTTCGCCGCCACGAGACCCTGCTCACGCAACTCGCGCCAGAAATCGGCGGGAATGACTTCCTTGACCGCCGCGTGGTCTTCCGCGATGCGCGCCGGCTTGCTCGCACCGGGAATCACCGCCGCGACCACCGGATTGGCCAGCACGAATTGCAGCGCAGCGGCCTTGACGCTCACGTTGTGGCGCGCCGCGATGGCCCGGATGCGTTCGACCTTCGCGAGAATCTCCGGCGACGCCTTCTGATATTCGAAGTTCGCTCCGCCGGCCAGCACGCCGGAACTGTACGGGCCACCGGCGACGATCTCGACGTTCTGCGCGGCAGCGGCCGGCATCAGGCGCTGCAACGCACGCTCGTGATCGAGCAGCGAGTAACGGCCAGCGAGCAGAAAGCCGTCCGGCTTCGGCTCGGAGAGATCGAGCAACAGTTCGCAGGGCTCGACGCGGTTCACGCCGAGTCCCCAGGCCTTGATGACGCCTTCTTCACGCAGCCGCGTCAGCGCACGGAATGCGCCGGTACGCGCCGATTCGAAGACTGCGAGCCATTCGTCGCCGTAGAAGTCCTGCGCGACGTCATGCACCCAGACGATATCCAGGCGGTCGGTCTTCAGGCGCTTCAGGCTGTCTTCGACCGAGCGCAACGTCGCGTCGGCCGAATAGTCGTTGACGATCTTGTTAGGAAGGCCAAATTCGAACACGCCGCCTTTCTCGCCCAGATCGCGTGCGCCCGCATCCTCGATTTCGTCGAGAATCACCCGGCCGACCTTCGTGCTCAGCACGTATTCGTCGCGCCGATAGCCGGCGAGCGCGTTCCCGAGGCGGATTTCGGACAGGCCCGCGCCGTATAGCGGGGCCGTGTCGAAATAACGAACACCCTGATCCCAGGCGGCCTTGACGGTCGCCAACGCTTCGTCCTCGGGAATGTTCCGGAACATGTTGCCGAGCGGTGCGGTGCCAAAACCGAGCTGCGTGCCAGCCGGCAACTTATCCTTGATACTCATCGATTTGCTCCATGTATTGAGTCGGTAGCAAAAGTCTAGGTTGCCGGATTAAGTCTGTCCAAGACATAATTTGGCAGACTTGAGTCCTTTAAGGTCTTATATGCTCGACATCCGCCAGTTGCATTATTTCGTGGCCGTCGCCGAAGAAGAGCACGTCGGCCGGGCTGCGGAACGGCTGCATATTTCGCAGTCGCCGCTCAGCCGCCAGATCGCCCAACTCGAAGAACACCTGGGCCTGACCCTGTTCGAGCGCTCGCAGCAGCGCATCCGTTTGACGACCGACGGACGGACATTTCTCTCGGAAACGCAGGCGTTTCTCACGCACGCGAAGCGCCTTGAGTCGCTCGCGCGGCGGCTGGGGCGCGGCGACGAAGGTGGCCTGTGCATCGGTTATCTGGAGAACGCGATGCACTCCGGCGTCCTGCCCAACGCACTGCGACAGCTCCGCGAGGACAAGCCAGACGTGCACATCGCACTCTACAACTACCATTCGGCCGAACAGCTCACGGGCCTGCGTCAGCGCAGCCTCGACATTGCGCTCGTCTGCGATCCGCCGCCGTCCGACGACCCGGATCTCGAAGCCGCACAGGTGCTCGACGATCCCATGCTGCTCGCGATTCCGGAAGGCCATCCGCTCGCCCGCGCAAAACGCTTCACCCCCGACGACCTGGCCGCGCAGAAGTGGATTGGCGTGATGCACACGGAAGGCGCGCTGCGGCACGACAACTTCATTGCCGCCTGCGCGAAGGCGGGCTTCACGCCCGAGATCGCGATGGAAGCAACCGAGCCGCTGGCCGCGCTCGGGCTCGTCGCCGCCGGGCTCGGGCTCACCATGATCCAGCAAAGTCTTCGGCATCAGGCGCCTGCGGGTGTCGTGCTGCGCGAACTGTCGTGGTTCAGCTATCGCACGGCGCTCTGGGCCGCATGGCACAGGGTCAACCTGAGACCGCTTGTCGAACGTTTTCGCATGATGCTGCTGCAGCCCGGCCGCACGTTGCGGGCATGAGCAGACAGCTGATGTCCGTCGCGACGTGGAAATCCGGGGGCCGAATCCAGTGGAGTGCTTCCGTCATCGTGTAATCACGCTTTTCGCGCAGACGATCTGCGCGCCCACCAGGTCATGGAGCGTGGTCAGTACCGAATACGGGAGCCCGCCGCCATCGCTGGGATCGGGCTTTCTATTCGGGGAGTTGGCGAACACGAATTTGAATTTCAGATGTGCCTTGGAGATCCTCTTGCACTCGCCCGGACACCAGTGAACCCCAGGATGTGTTCGTCATCAGGCCAAATTGGATGGCGCATTTTGAGGGTTATACGACCTTTGAGCCATTCAATTCAGATTCCATAATTTGCTCAGGAATCAAGTCGGAACACAAGCACAGACGCGATTGCGTCCTGTGCTTCCGGTTCGATCAATCTCGAGCAAAGAAAGGAATAGAAGATGAGGCTTAAGAACAAGTCAGCCTTGATTACGGGCGGCACTAGCGGCATCGGTCTCGCGACCGCCAGGCTTTTCATTGCAGAAGGCGCCCGAGTTGCGGTTACCGGTCGCGACGACGCAGTGTTCGAGCGCGTGAAGGCCGAGCTTGGCGAGAATGCGTTGGTTCTCAAGGGCGATGTCCGTTCGATCGGGGACATGCGGGCGATTGCCGCTGAGGTATCCCCGCCCACGAAAACGACGGTGTCAAACATGCGCCTTCCGACCGGCTTGGTCTCGATCGAAAGGCCCGTATTGCCACGAACCGGGCCTCCGGACTGCGAGATGACATGAAGATCGTACGGAGTATGGCCAGCGGCCGCGGCCACCTGATTAAAAGCCGACAGTGGCCCACCAAGGTCGAGAGCGTCGTGGCCACTGCAAACAAAGAACCCGATTCGATGCATGGCGGAGTCGTTAGCAGAATACCCAGGGAAGTCGTATTTTATGAAAATCCCTCGAATCGCGTCATTTTGGCGGAAATGACAGAAAAGCGTCACGTGCCCCTCATCCATCAGCTGTACAGCCGATGGTGATAACGGCACAGGCAGGTCGTCGGCATCGAAGAGATGGACGTTCATTTTGGCCGTCATCGCAGCCACCCGCTCACGCTTATTGACTGCAAAAGGACCACAAACCCGCCGCTCCGAAGTGTCGCTTGCTGGCCGGATCCGGAGGTTCGTCGTCGGCCTGCGCTCGATCGCCTCGACTCAGCTTCCGAAATTTCGTAGCCGGACCCTTGCTGCCGGTCGACCGCTCGGACTTCCAATGGTGCGTATCAGACGCGTTACCGTCATTCCATACGTCGTATATCTGATGCAACGCAATGCGCGCGCTTCTGCCGACCTGAAGGGTGGGTGTTCGTTTCGCTTGAGCTTGTAACCTTTTTCCAATCGACTAACATTTGGCGAAGGCACACTCGTCCAGCCGTTCGTCCGTTAGCCGAATCGACCAGGGAGAAGAAAATGCCAAAAGAGATCAACTCACGTCGGCGTGACTTCGCGCGCATGGCTGCCGGTGCGCTCGTTGCGGCGCAATTCGAAGTACTGCGATCCGCCCAGGCCCAGAATCCATCGTCGACAACCCCATCGATTCCGCGAATCAAGCCGGGCGCTCACACGTCGTTCACGTCGATCAAGCAGGTGAATGCGGGGCTCCTAAACATCGGCTACGCCGAGGTCGGTCCGGCCGACGGACCACCCGTCATGCTGCTGCATGGCTGGCCGTATGACATACACAGTTTCGTCGACGTTGCACCGGCGCTCAGCGCGAAGGGATACCGGGTGATCGTCCCTTATCTGCGCGGTTACGGCACGACGTCCTTCCTGTCGGACCAGACCATGCGCAACGGTCAGCCCACGGCCGTCGCGCTCGACATCATCGCGCTGATGGATGCACTCAACATCCGGCAGGCCGTCTTTGGCGGGTTCGACTGGGGCGCGCGCACCGCCGACATCATCGCCGTGCTGTGGCCGGAGCGATGCAAGGCACTGGTCTCGGTGAGCGGCTACCTGATCGGCAATCAGGAGGCGGGAAAGAAACCGCTGCCACCGGAGAGCGAGTTGCAGTGGTGGTATCAGTTCTATTTCGCAACGGACCGCGGGCGCGCGGGCTACGAGAAATACACCCACGACTTCATCAAGCTCATCTGGAAGCAAGCCTCTCCGAAATGGAACTTTGACGACGCCACCTTCGAGCGAAGCGCACCGGCTTTCAAGAACCCTGACCACGTCGCGATCACGATTCACAACTATCGCTGGCGACAAGGTCTCGCCACGGGCGAAGCGAAATACGACGAATACGAGCAGCGGCTTGTGCCGGCGCCGCCCGTAACCGTTCCCAGCATCACGATGGAAGGCGATGCCAACGGCGCCTTTCATGTGCCGCCGGGCGTCTACGCGTCGAAGTTCACGGGCAAATACGAACATCGCACGCTGACCGGCGGCATCGGCCACAATCTGCCGCAGGAGGCGCCGCGAGCGTTTGCGCAAGCGGTCATCGATGTTGACAGGTTTTGATCCGGCAGACACCCGGCCTTAAAGGCGCGCGGTATACATTTGCGCGCATGCGGCGCCGACTGACGTCGCAGCGAGCAGTTAGCAGCAGTGCAGAGCACGGTATCACTGGACTGCGTCCTGATCCCGGCGGCGGCTTTCAGGCTTGAACCGACACCGGAATGTCTGAGCAACAGTCCCGTCGACTGCCCGTTCCTGGCCGACTGCGGCCCAACGCCTTCGGCAAAAATCGACCCGCTTGCGAAAGGCGTTTTCTGAAAACGGATGTCCATTTCTGAATACAGTGGAGACCCTGTCAACAGTATCCCGTTCGAAGGGCGACCTCCCAATCAGGCCGAGCGTTCAGTGCGGCTACCTTCGCTGCTTCGTTCCAGTCATATTCGACGGCCCGAAATTCGACGGCCCACCCGGACATGCTCCTCGTGACAAGTGCATAACGAGCGTGAGGTGATCCCATTTCCATGCGATGTGGAAACGGAAGATTGTCCTCGTACGCTTGTAGTCCGACACTGCCGGGGTTCACGATCAAGCGCCCGTCGTCGAGTCGCATCGCTCGTTGCAGATGCGTATGCCCACAGAGGATCAATGATGCGGAGTTGGCATCGCCGGCGCGGCTTTCGACCTCATCGGGCGTCGCCACCCGGCAACCGTGTTCTGTCACAGTCTCGAGGAAGTAACTCAGATCGCTGTCCGGCGTGCCGTGCACGAGCAAGATATCTTCGGCAAGTCTCAGTGTTGACGGCAAATCGCGTATCCAGGCGAGTTGATCGTCGCGTAGAGAGAAGTTGGCAAAGCGGTCCGACAGTCCCATTCGGGATGGATCGCCGGAAAGGAGTTGTCTTTCATGGTTGCCCTTGATCGTGGGTAGCCCGAGCGACATCAGCCGGTCGGCGGTTTGAGATGGATAGAGGGCGCCGGAAAGAATGTCGCCGAGGTTGACGGTCACATTCGCGCCGTGCCGATGTGCATCATTCAATACAGCATCCAGTGCCGCGAGGTTGCCGTGAATATCCGAGAGGGCCGCGATCTTCATAGGGCTGAACGACTCACTTAATCGGTGACCGATTGATTGTCAGCGATTCATGACAACGTGTCGAATGGTTGAATCTGCAATCAAACTTCGACAATCTTCCCCACGCTCCGCGGAATCCGCACAAAACCTTTTTCCTCTCGCCTCCATACTCCGGGCTGGCAAATCCTGGCAGGCGAAGCGCCATGAATTAGATCATTCGCGAGCCCTGGAAAACGACGCATCGGTCTCGCTTCGCGAGGAAGCACCGGGCGCGCTTTGGCGAATCCGGCGCAATGCCGGGATATCGGCCAGACGCATCCCGTGCGGCAGCAGCGGATGCTTCGCATGGCCGACTCGCTGCGCGCGATAGATGCCGGTGTGGCCCGAGAACAGGTAGGCGACGACACACGCAATGGCCGCATAAACGCCGATCTCGGCGCCAAACAGTTCGATTGCCATGACGGTCGAGGCGATCGGCGTATTCGCGGCGCCGGCGAACACCGCGACAAACCCCAGGCCGGCGAGCACCGGAATGGGCAGTGCCAGCACGTGGCCCAATGCGTTCCCGAGCGTCGCCCCGATATAGAAGAGCGGCGTGACTTCTCCGCCCTTGAAGCCCGACGCGAGCGTCACGACGGTAAAACCGAATTTGCCTGCGAAGTCGTAGAGCGGAAGCGGGCCATGAAACGACGCCTCGATCGTCGGAATCCCCAGCCCCAGACACTGCGGCACGTTCAGCACGGTCGCCGCAACGGCGACGATCACGCCGCCGGTCAATGCACGCATCGGCGCATGAGCGATCCTGCGCTTCAGGAATGCCGACAGCGCGTGCGTCGAATCGGCGAACAGCATGCCCACGACACCGAACGCCATGCCGGCGATCAGCACCGATCCCAGCCCCAGCACGCTCAAATGAGGAACGAGCGGAATCGAATAGACGGTATGGTGAATACCCCACATCCGACAGACTTCATCTGCGACGACACTGGAGATCACGCAGGCCAGCAGGTCGTCATATCGGATGCGGCCGATGGCCAGCACCTCGAGGCCGAAAATGGAGCCTGCGAGCGGCGTCCCGAATACCGACGAGAAGCCGGCTGCGATCCCGCCCATCAGCAGAATGCGCCGATCGTCGCGATCCAGCTTCAGTACGCGCGTGATCTGGTCGGCAATGGCGCCGCCCATCTGCACGGCGGTTCCCTCGCGGCCAGCTGACCCGCCGAACAGATGCGTGACGACCGTCGCGATCATCACGAGCGGCACCATGCGTTTCGGCACGAGCTTCTGCGGATCGTGAATCTCGTCGATCAGCAGATTATTGCCGCCTTCGACGGACTTCCCGGCACGGTGATACACCCAGCCGGTGACAAAGCCGGCGACGGGCAACAGCGCCAGCAGCCAGGGATGACCGAGGCGCGTCTCCGTTGCCCGGTCGAGGGCGGCGAGAAAAAGCGCGGACGCCGAACCGGCAAGCGCACCCATGCCGCAGGAAATGACGAGCCATCGGCACAGGTAAAACCCCATCGCCACTTGCTCGATTGTTTTGATTCGTTTCATGTTGACCAGATTCGACAGGACATCAAACCTGGGCGACAGAACGTCGCTATACGGACGGCCTACGACCTCCTGTACCCAGGAACGCGTAGGCATCATCAGCTGGCTCGCCAGCGGTTATGAGGAGGAATGCCATCTCCGGCGGCGCATTGTATGCGAGAAAACTTCCGCAGTGTGGCGCCGTTTTGCCCGGCCTGTTCGAAGCGCCGCACCCACCCTTTCCGGCGCCAAGGCCGGTTTCCGACCTGACTCGAGCCGCCGCGGTTGACTTCCTATCTTTCGATATATATCTTTAGATATGTTTTCCGATACACAGGAATCGATCATGCGACACGCTCATTTCTCCGGCCATGCCCGTTGCGACGGACAAGATCAGCATCCCACACCGGCGTGGTTCTCGGATTGCCGGGCAGCGATCGGCCGTCGCCGGGGCGGCGGCGTGCCAATCGGCGGCAGTCCGTTCGGCGGCGGCGCCGGCGGTTTTGGCGGATTCGGCGGCGACGATGCGATGCCGCGCGGCCGACAGTTCAGCGCGGACGATCTGCAGTTGATGTTGCTCGCGCTCATCGCCGAGCAGCCGAGCCACGGCTACGAACTGATCAAGGCGATCGACACGCGTTCGAACGGCTTCTACAGCCCGAGCCCGGGCATGATCTACCCGGCGCTGACCTATCTCGACGACGTCGGCTTCGTCGCATCGCAGGCGGAAGGCAATCGCAAGCGCTATGCGCTCACCGACGTCGGCCGCGCGCATCTCGACGCGCAACGCGAGCGCGTCGACACACTATTGGCACGCCTCACGCATCTCGCGCGAAAAATGGACTTCATGCGCCGTGCGTTTGCCGGCGAAGCAGGCGACGAATCGTCAGGCGGCTGGCTGCCGGAATTCGTCGAGGCGCGCGTCGCGCTCAAACACGCGCTGCTGCACAAGAGCGGCGCGAATCCCGACGAGCAGCGCCGCATCGCCGCGATCCTGCGCCACGCCACGGCCGAGATCGAAGGTCGCACCGATGCGTGATCCGCGCCGCCCCAACCCGGAGTTCCGACCGATGCAAAACCCCTCCGAACGCACCGTGACCCGCGTGCGCCACGCCCTCAAATTCCGTCTGCTGCAAGTCGTACGCGTGCACGCGGTGACGCCGCATCTGTTGCGCATCACGCTCGGCGGCCACGATCTCGCCGATTTCGAATCGGCCTCGTTCGACGATCACGTGAAAGTCTTCTTTCCGCCGCCCGGCGTCGAGCGGCCCACGCTGCCGGAAATGGGCCCGAACGGGCCGGTCTTTCCGGACAGCGGGCAAACGCCGGTCGCCCAGCCGGTCGCCCAGCCGGTCGCCCGCGATTTCACGCCACGCCGCTTCGATCGCGACGCAGGCGAGCTGGATCTGGAATTCGTGCTGCACCACCCGGGCCCGGCATCGCAATGGGCCGCGCAGGCGCGTGTGGGTCAATGGCTCGGCATTGGCGGTCCGCGCGGCTCGTTCGTCGTGCCGACGGATTTCGACTGGCATCTGCTGATCGGCGACGATACCGCACTGCCCGCCGTCGCACGGCGCCTTGCGGAATTGCCCGCCGGCGCGCGCGTGGCGGTCGTGCTGGAAGTAGCGGATGCCTCCGCGCAGATCGCGTTCGATACGCGTGCGGAGATGCATGCCGTCTGGTGTTTCCGCGACGACGCGGACGGCGAGACATTGCTGGAAGCGGTCGCGGCCCTGCCGCTGCCGGCCGGCGACGGTTACATCTGGGCGGCCGGCGAGGCGTTGTCGATGCGCGCGGTGCGGCGGCATCTGACCGAGGAACGCGGTGTCGACAAATCGCGTATCCGCGCCTCGGCATACTGGAAGCGCGGCGCGAGCGCCGTGCACGAATCGCTCGAAGACTGATCGGGCAACCCGGCCGGATACGTCCATCGCGCCGGGCTGGACGCGCCCGGCGCACCATCTTCACGTCACGGCGCGTGCAGGCGCCCCATGACGACCGTATGCACCGCCTCGCCCACGCGGTCGAGCATCGCCGTGACAGGACGTGCGTACAGATGCACGGCAAGCGCGCCTGCCGTGCCGACCAGCACCCCACCCGCCATGTCGAACGGCCAGTGCACGCCGACATAGATCCGCCCCCATGCAACCGCCGCAGCCACCACGGCCATCACCAGGCCGGTCATGCGCGTCGACGCGCCCAGCATCATGCCGACCGCCATGCTCCACGCAAACGTCATGTGATCGCTCGGAAAGGAGCTGTTCGGCGCGTGCGGAATCAGCTGTGCGCCGACGCCGGCCATGAACGGCCGCGGCGAAAACCAGAAATGCGACACGATCTGCGCGAGTGCGAGCGCCGCACAGGCGCCGAGACCGGCATCGATCGCCTGACGCCGCGTCGACCGGATGCCGAACAGCCAAGACACGAACAACAGGGCCGGAATCGCATAGACGAGCCAATCGGCTGCGAAAATCGCCATCCTGGCGACGCCGGGCTGAGGCGCCGAACCGGCATTGATGGCGGAAAAAAGGGCTAGATTGAGGTTCTGCATGAATCCGATGACGTGGGAAGAAAGTGTGCGGCCGGCTTTCCGATCGCAGACGATGCTAGGGTGGCGACGCTTAAGCGATGCTTAACGGCCTCGGGACGGCGGCGGATGACATCCGGATCGGACATTCCAGCGCGCTGGAAGCGTGCATTGCAACACAAGTTCATAAAATTGCAATATTTCTCGAAATCATTTCCCGAAAAGCCTCACCAGACATCCTGTAAACACTCACCTCGAGCCGCATGGCGATCTGATCGGGCCTCACGCGCATCGGGCGTGTGACGCAGGTTCTGGCCGCACTCACCAGTTGCGTCAACATTAGCCGGGGCAATGTCGCGTTTTTCACAACAATCCATTCCAGCTGCGGCATCGCACAATGACGAGGCGTGGGCATACGATATCGGCACCCGTCAACGAGACGGTTCACACCAGGAGTCCGCATGAAACCGAGCGATGTTCGATCGAAAGCGTTTGCCATGCCGTTGACCAGCCCCGCGTTCCCCATCGGCCCTTACCGGTTCGTCGACCGGGAATTCCTGATCATCACGTACCGCACCGACCCGGATCGTCTGCGCGCAATCGTGCCCGAGCCGCTGACGATCACCGAACCGCTCGTGCATTACGAATTCATCCGGATGCGCGATTCGACCGGCTTCGGCGACTACACGGAAAGCGGCCAGGTGATTCCCGTGGAATATGAAGGGCAGGCCGGCGGCTATACGCTTGCGATGTATCTCGACGACCATCCGCCGATTGCGGGCGGCCGCGAACTGTGGGGCTTTCCGAAGAAGCTCGCCTCGCCGACGCTGGAGGTGAACACCGATCATCTGCTCGGCACGCTCGATTACGGCAAGGTGCGCGTTGCAACCGGCACGATGGGTTACAAGCACCGCGAACTCGACGTGACCGAACAGGGCCGCCGTCTCGCCGCGCCCAATTTCCTGCTGAAGATCATTCCGCACGTGGACGGCACCGCGCGCGTATGCGAACTGGTGCGCTACTACATGCAGGACATCGTGATGAAAGGCGCATGGACCGGCCCCGCGTCGCTCGCACTGTCTCCGCATGCGCTCGCGCCGGTCGCCGACCTGCCGGTGCTCGAAATCGTCGAGGCGCGCCATCTGGTCGCCGATTTGACACTCGGCCTCGGCGAAGTCGTCTACGATTACCTGGCTCAGTAACGTCAGCAGTCCCATTGCATCTGTCCCCACCCTTCACTACGGGAATTCGAACATGAGCAATCTGAACGGCAAGACCGCGGTCGTCACCGGCGCGGCGAGCGGCATTGGCAAGGAAATTGCGCTGGAACTGGCAAGGGCGGGCGCCGCGGTCGCGATCGCCGACCTGAACCAGGACGGCGCGAATGCCGTCGCGGAGGAAATCACGAAAGCGGGCGGCCGGGCGATCGGCATCGCGATGGACGTGACGAACGAAGAAGCCGTCAACAGCGGCATCGACAAGGTCGCCGAGACATTCGGATCGGTCGACATCCTCGTGTCGAATGCGGGCATCCAGATCGTCAATCCGATCGAGAACTACGCGTTCTCCGACTGGAAGAAGATGCAGGCGATCCACGTCGACGGCGCGTTCCTGACGACCAAGGCGGCGCTCAAGCACATGTACAAGGACGATCGCGGCGGCGTCGTGATCTACATGGGGTCGGTGCACTCGCACGAGGCGTCGCCGCTGAAGTCGGCGTACGTGACGGCCAAGCACGGCCTGCTCGGCCTCGCGCGCGTGCTCGCGAAGGAAGGCGCGAAGCACAACGTGCGCTCGCATGTCGTGTGTCCGGGCTTCGTGCGCACGCCGCTCGTCGACAAGCAGATTCCGGAACAGGCCAAGGAGCTGGGGATCAGCGAAGAGGACGTGATCAAGAAGGTGATGCTCGGCAATACCGTCGACGGCGTGTTCACGACGGTGCAGGACGTCGCGCAGACGGTGCTGTTCCTGTCGGCCTTCCCGAGCGCCGCGCTGACCGGCCAGTCCGTCGTCGTCAGCCACGGCTGGTACATGCAGTAAGTCGGCGGGCCGCCGATTGCATCGGCGTTCGCGTCTGGCGACCTGCACAGAAAAAAACGCGCTCCGACGAGCGCGTTTTATGCATGCAGGCAGGGCGACGCCGGAGGCGGCTGCGCCCTGATTGCCGATTTACTTCAGGACGGCGGCGATCGCGTTGGCGACCACGTCGAGGTTGCGCGTGTTCAGCGCGGCGACGCAGATCCGGCCCGTGCTGACCGCATAGATGCCGAACTCCTCGCGCAGACGATCGACCTGCGCCGACGTCAGGCCCGAGTACGAGAACATCCCGCGCTGCGCGTTGATGAAGCTGAAGTCGCGATCGACGCCGCTTGCCTTCAGGCGTTCGACGAGGCCGTTGCGCATTGCGCGGATGCGGTCGCGCATCTCGCCGAGTTCCTGCACCCACGATGCGTTCAGTTCCGGCGACGCGAGCACTGCCGACACCACTGCGGCGCCGTGCGTCGACGGGTTCGAGTAGTTCGTACGGATCACGCGCTTGAGCTGCGACAGCACGCGGGCCGCTTCGTCTTTGCTCGACGTGAGGATCGTCAGCGCGCCGACGCGCTCGCCGTACAGCGAGAACGACTTCGAGAACGACGACGACACGAAGGCGTTCAGCTCGGCCGCGGCGAACAGACGCACGGCTGCGGCGTCAGCCTCGATGTTCTCGCCGAAGCCCTGATACGCGATGTCGAGGAACGGCACGAGGTTGCGCGCCTTGACCACGTCGACGATCTGCTTCCACTGCGCTTCCGTCAGGTCGACGCCCGTCGGGTTGTGGCAGCAGGCGTGGAGCACGACGATCGTGCCCGGCTCATAGCCGTTCAGCGCCGACAGCATGCCTTCGAAGTTCACGCCGTTGGTCTTCGCTTCGTAGTACGGATACGCGACGACCTCGAAGCCGGCTGCTTCGAACAGCGCGCGGTGGTTTTCCCAGCTCGGGTCGCTGATCGCGACCTTCGCCTTCGGATTCAGCGTGCTCAGGAAATCGGCGCCGATCTTCAGCGCGCCCGTGCCGCCCAGCGCCTGCGCCGTAACAACGCGGCCCGCGGCGATCAGCGGCGAATCGCTGCCGAGCAGCAGCTTCTGCACGGCGAGATCATAGGCGGCGATACCGTCGATCGGCAGATAGCCGCGCGGCAGGCCCGCTTCGACGCGCGCCAGTTCCGCCTCGCGCACTGCGCGCAGCAGCGGAATCTTGCCTTCCTCGTTCGTGTACACGCCAACGCCGAGATTGACCTTGGTGGGACGCGCATCGGCGTTGAAGGCTTCGTTCAGGCCCAGGATCGGGTCGCGGGGAGCAAGCTGGACGGCGGAGAAGAGCGACATGATGGTTCGGCAGTAGTGAAAAGAGGGTCAGGCTTTATCGGGCGGGGCTGTGCGCGGCGGGCCGGAGCACGACGCAGGAAAGCACAGCAGCTTGCCATTGTAGCGAATTCGCCGGGGTTTTTCGCACGACGATGCGCCGCACCACGATTTTCCGCCGTGTGCCGACGCGCGTCGGGCTCCGGCACGATACGCTTGCCCGCGAAGCGCTAGAATGGCTTTTTTGTTTTCGCTCCGGCCGCCATCCATGTCCGAACATCATGCCGCAGTCGGCGACGCGCTCGATGAATCGAAATTCGTGACCTTCGAAGGGTCTCCTTTTCAGCTGTATCAACCCTATCCACCCGCCGGCGATCAGCCGACCGCGATCGAGACGCTGGTCGAGGGCGTCGAGGACGGCCTCTCGTTCCAGACGCTGCTGGGCGTGACCGGTTCCGGCAAGACTTACACGATGGCGAACACGATCGCGCGGCTCGGCCGCCCGGCGATCGTATTCGCGCCGAACAAGACGCTCGCCGCCCAGCTCTACGCCGAATTCCGCGAGTTCTTCCCGCGCAACGCGGTCGAGTACTTTGTCTCGTACTACGACTACTATCAGCCGGAAGCGTACGTACCGCAGCGCGACCTGTTCATCGAAAAGGACTCGTCGATCAACGAGCACATCGAGCAGATGCGGTTGTCGGCGACCAAGAGCCTGATGGAGCGTCGGGACGTGGTGATCGTCGCGACGGTGTCGGCGATCTACGGTATCGGCAATCCGTCCGAGTATCACAAGATGATCATGACGCTGCGCGCCGGCGACAAGCTCGGACAGCGCGAAATGATCGCCCGGCTGATCGCGATGCAGTACACGCGCAACGAGCAGTCCTTCCAGCGCGGCACGTTCCGGGTGCGCGGCGACACGATCGATATCTTCCCGGCCGAACATGCGGAGATGGCGGTGCGCGTCGAGCTGTTCGACGACGAGATCGAGTCGCTGCAGCTGTTCGATCCGCTGACAGGCCGCGTGCGGCAGAAGATTCCGCGCTTCACCGTGTATCCGTCGTCGCATTACGTGACGCCGCGGGACACCGTGATGCGTGCCGTCGAGACGATCAAGGAGGAACTGCGCGAGCGGCTCGAGTTCTTTCAT
>NZ_JAHACR010000461.1 GCF_018375725.1 Burkholderia sp.
CCGAGTTCCTGAAGGAAGGCGCGGCGGTCGAGGATTTCACGCGGCCGGACCGCATTGTGATCGGCTGCGACAGCGACATGCCGGGCGAACGCGCGCGCGAGGTGATGAAGAAACTCTACGCGCCGTTCAACCGCAACCATGAGCGCACGCTCTATATGGATGTGCGGTCCGCGGAATTCACGAAATACGCGGCCAACGCGATGCTCGCGACGCGCATCTCGTTCATGAACGAACTGGCGAATCTCGCCGACCGCTTCGGTGCGGACATCGAGGCGGTGCGGCGCGGGATCGGCGCCGATCCGCGCATCGGCTATCACTTCCTGTATGCGGGGTGCGGCTACGGCGGTTCATGTTTCCCGAAAGATGTCGACGCCCTGATCCGCACGGCCGCCGAGCACGGGCAGGCGCTGCGGGTCCTGCAGGCGGTGTCGTCGGTCAACGCGGCGCAAAAGCGCGTGCTCGCCGAAAAGATCGTCGCGCGGTTCGGCGAGGATCTGGCGGGCCGCACGATCGGCGTCTGGGGGCTGGCATTCAAGCCGGACACCGACGACATGCGCGAGGCGCCGAGCCGCGCGCTGATCGCCGAGCTGCTGTCGCGCGGCGCGCACGTCCGCGCCTACGATCCGGTTGCGGCGCGCGAGGCGAAACGCGTGATTGCGCTCGATCTCGCGAATCACCCGGGCTGGCTCGAACGCCTGACATACGTCGACGACGAGGCGCAGGCGGCGCGCGACGCCGACGCGCTCGCGATCGTCACCGAATGGAAGGCATTCAAAAGCCCGGATTTCGCGGCGCTGGGCGCGCTGTGGAAGGCGCCCGTGATCTTCGACGGCCGCAATCTCTACGAGCCGGACGCGATGAGCGAACTCGGCATCGAGTATCACCCGATCGGCCGGCCCGGCTCGCGCCAGGCGGTCGCCGCACGGATGCCGGGGCTCGCGCACGCACATGCGTAAGCGCCGCTACACGCCATGTTCCGAAACGTCCTGATCGTCTGTCACGCGAATGTCTGCCGGAGTCCGGCGGCCGAGCTGCTGTTCAGGTCGCTCGCTGCCGGGGCCGGCGGCCCGCGCGTGTCGTTCCAGTCGGCGGGCGTCGAAGCGAACGACGGCGACGGCATCGATCCGGTGATGCACCGGCTGCTGGCCGAGCGCGGCGTCGACGCATCGATGCATCGCTCGCGCCGCCTGTCCCGCGGCATCGTGCGCGACGCGGATCTGATCCTCGTCAGCGAGCGTGCGCAGATCGCGGCGGTCGAGGCGGTCGATCCGTTCGCGCGCGGCAAGGTGCATCTGCTGGGCAAGTGGGAGGACGCCGATATCGCCGATCCGCATGGCGGCCCCGAGGCCGACTATCGCGAAAGCTACACATTGATCGAACGCCTGGTTCAAGGATGGCTGCAAAAACTATGCTGACTCACTCGCTGCGCCCCGTGGCGCTCGCCATTGCGCTGACGTCCTTTCTGTCGGCATGTTCGACCGCGCCGGGCAATTACCTCGACGCGTCGCGGCTCAAGGAAGCGCCGCGCGCGCAGCCGACCGAAACGTACCCGGTGCACTACATCGACGCGCAGCTGGTCGTGTCGCAACAGGAAGCGCGGCAGCGCGACACGCATCCGCTGCCGCCGTCGCGCTATGCCGATCCGTCGCAATACGTCTATCGCGTCGCGCCGCAGGACATCCTCGGCGTGACGGTGTGGGATCACCCCGAACTGACGACGCCGCAAGGCCAGGCGTTCTCGAGCGGCGGCAACTCGACGCAGACGATCGCCGGCGCGCTGCAGGCGCCGTACACGTCGTCGCTGCCGGGCCAGGCCGACCCGTACGGCCAGACCGTGGGCGCCGACGGCACGATCTACTTCCCGTTCGTCGGCCGCATGCGCGCGGCGGGCAAGACGGTCGTGCAGATCCGCGACGAGCTGGCCGCGAGCCTCGCACGTTACGTGAAGCATCCACAGCTCGATGTGCGGGTGCTGTCGTACCGCAGCCAGAAGGTTCAGGTCACGGGCGAGGTGAAGCAGCCGGGCCCGCTCGCGATGACCGACGTGCCGCTCACGCTCGTCGATGCGATTTCGCGCTCGGGCGGCTCGACCGCCGAAGCCGACCTGCAGCGCGTACGGCT
>NZ_JAHACR010000462.1 GCF_018375725.1 Burkholderia sp.
GCTTGCGCTTCAGGTATTCGCCGCGCTCACGCACGCCTTCGAGGAAGCCCGGCGCGACGAGCTGCGAGATCACCGCATAACCGGCCGCCGTCATCAGCGGATTGCCGTTGTACGTGCCGCCCTGGTCGCCGGCCTCGAACACCGCGACGTCGGCTTTCGACAGCAGCGCCGCAAGCGGCACGCCGCTGCCGATGCCCTTGCCGAGCGTCATGATGTCCGGCTCGATATCCGACAGCTCGTACGCGAACAGCGTGCCCGCGCGGCCGCAGCCGCTTTGCACTTCGTCGACGATCAGCAGCAGGTTGTGCTGCTTCGTCAGCGCGCGCAGCGCACGCATGAATTCGCGCGTCGCCGGGATCACGCCGCCTTCGCCCTGGATCGGTTCGAGCATCACCGCGACGGTCTTCTCGTTGATCAGCTTTTCGACCGATTCGATGTTGTTCAGCTCGGCCTTCGGGAAGCCCGGCACTTGCGGCGCGTAGATCGTGTCCCAGCCCGGCTTGCCGCTCGCGGACATCGTCGCGAGCGTGCGGCCGTGGAAGCTGTGGTCGAACGTGATGATCTCGTAGGCGCCGTTCCTGAACTTGCGGCCCCACTTGCGCGCGAGCTTGATCGCGCCTTCGTTCGCTTCGGCACCGCTGTTAGTGAAGAACACCTTGTCGAACACGCTGTGCTGCGTAAGCAGGCCGGCGAGCTGCGCCATCGGCACGTTGTAGAACGCGGGCGACGGATTCAGCAGCTTTTCCGCCTGCGACTTCAGCGCTTCGACGACGCCGTCGTTGCAGTGGCCGAGACTGTTGACCGCCCAGCCCTGGATGAAATCCAGATATCGCTTGCCGGTGTGATCGTAGAGCCACGAACCCTTGCCGTGCGTAAACACGATGTCGGGACGGTTCGTGATGTACATCAGCGAGTCGATCGGATAGTCGTTCAGGGGCATGGCGGGAGACTCCAGCGGACAATGAAAGGGAAGGGGCCAACAAAAAAGCCACGGAATGCCGTGGCTGGTGGGTTCGAACAGCTTGTGCGTAACGGGGTGAGAAGGTTACGCGCGAGTCCGTGACGAGCCTGCGGCATCCGGGCGGAGCGGCGAGCGGCGACGTCGGGGAGCGGACAGGTAGCGGTTCATGTGCGCAAGCATAAGGCATCCCGCGCGCCACTGTAAACCGCCGCGACGCTGCAAAATTGTCGCGGCGGCGGCGGGATCAGACCGGGTGAGCGAGATCGGCGGCGCTCGTAAACGCGTCGGCGTAGAACTCGTCGGCAGGCAGGCCGTGATGCTGCGTGAAATCGCGCTGCGCGGATTCGACCATCACCGGCGCGCCGCACGCGTAGACCTGGTAGCCCGACAGGTCGGGCAGATCCTCGATCACCGCACGGTGGACGAAGCCGGTGCGGCCGGTCCACTGGTCGGCGTCGTCCGGCTCGGACAGCACCGGCACGAACTTGAAGTTCGGGATCTCGGCCGCCCATTGCCCGGCGAGTTCGGCGAGGTAGAGATCCTTTTTGCGGCGCGCGCCCCAGTAGAGCGTCATCGGGCGCGTGATGCCCGCATGCTTCGCGTGCTCGATGATGGCCTTGATCGGTGCGAAGCCGGTGCCCGACGCGAGCAGCACGATCGGCTTGTCGGAATCCTCGCGCAGGAAGAACGTGCCGAGCGGCCCTTCGAAGCGCAGGATGTCGCGCTCCTTCATCGCGCCGAACACGTGGTCGGTGAACTTGCCGCCCGGCATGTGGCGGATGTGCAGCTCGACCGGGCCTTCCACGTCCGGCGCGCTCGCCATCGAGTAGCTGCGGCGCGAGCCGTCCTTCAGGATGAATTCGATGTACTGGCCGGCGAGGTATTGCAGACGCTCGTTGGCCGGCAACTGCAGCTTCACGACCATCACGTCGTCGGCCTTGCGTTCGAGTGCGGCGATGCGGCACGGCAGCTTCTTGACCTGCACGCCGTCGACACCGGCGATTTCGCGCACGTCGATTTCCAGATCGCATTGCGCGGTCGCACAGCACAGGAGCGCGAGGCCGCGCGTGCGTTCGTCGTTCGACAGCGCCGACGCGGCGTGCGTGCCCTGTTCGATCTGGCCCGACACGATCTGGCC
>NZ_JAHACR010000463.1 GCF_018375725.1 Burkholderia sp.
AGACCGGCTGCGCCTGCTGCCCGGGCCCTTGCTCGGCCTGATGGTTGGCCTTCGCGCACGCCGCCAGGAACTTCCGGCGGAAAGCCTCCGCCTGTTCGACGTTTTCGAGCGGCAGCGCATGGGCCGATGCACCCGGCACATTGAAGAAATTCGTCACGCTGCCGACCGCGAGCACCAGATCGTCGTATTGGAGATCCCGCTGCGGCAGGATTTCCGTGCCGTCCGCTTCGAGCACGGCACCGATCGTCGCGACACGCCGGGTTCGATCGACGTGTTGCAGTTCCCCCTGGACGAAATGAAAGCCGTACTGTTTGGCCTGCGCGGCATATTCGATCGTATGGGAAGCCGGGTCGCGATGCCCCGACGCGGCTTCATGCAGGAGCGGCTTCCAGAAATGCGTCGGATAGCGGTCGACGAGCACGATCCTGGCCTGTCCGCGCCGTCCGACCGTACTGCCGAGGCGCGTCGCCAATTGCAGGCCACCGGCTCCGCCTCCGACAATCACGATGCTCGGGACGCGCGCTGCGCGGTCCGTTCCGGGGGTGAATGAGATCTTGGCCATGCTGAAGCTCCACACTGATTTCCATTCGAATGACAAATAACGAGATACGACGATATAGTTCCGAACAGCTAAAAACAATTTAATGTTTATCGTCGACCCATATGTATTCACTTATAGGAAAGGCCGCGACCTTCCGGCAACTGAAGGCGCTCGACATGGTGGCGCGGCTGGGCAGCGTGTCCCGGGCGGCGGAGGAACTCAACCTGACGCAGCCCGCCGTTTCGCTGCAGATCCGTCTGCTGGAGGAGGCGGTCGGTGCGGCCTTGCTTCAGCGTGTCGGGCGCGGCGTGCAGCTCACCGCGGCGGGCGAAATCGTGAGCCGCTATGCGCGCGAGATCCTGCATTTGTGGAGCGAAGCCGGCGATGAGGTCGCTGCGCTGACGGGCGAACTGGGCGGGACGCTGCGCATCGGGGCGATCACCACGGCGGAATATCTGATTCCGCCGCTGCTGGTCAAATTCACGGCGACGCGCCCGCACGTCAAGACGTATTTCAAGGTCGGCAACCGCGAAGACATCATCCGCATGCTCGCGACGCATGAAATCGATCTGGCGGTGATGGGCAGCCCGCCCAAGGAACTCCGCACGCATGCGGTCGAATTCGCGAAGCACCCGATGGTCTTCGTCGCGGCGCCCGGACATCCGCTGATGCAGCGCAAGCGCATCGCGCTGAAGGATCTCGAATGTGCGCACCTGCTGGTACGCGAGCGAGGCGCCGGGACCCGGACGACGGTCGAGAGCCTGTTCAAGGCTTCAGGGTACAAGTTCCACGTGGGATCGGAACTGTCCAGCAACGAAGCGATCAAGCAGATGGCCGAGGCCGGCCTTGGCGTCGCGTTTCTGTCGCTCCATGCCTGCGCGCTCGAATTGCGGACCGGACTGCTGGGACAACTGCCGTTTCCCGGGAATCCGATCGAGCGCGAATGGTATGTGGTAACGCTCGCCGATCGCCGGATCTCGCAGGTCACCGGGCTGTTTCGCGATTTCCTGATCAAGCAGGGTGCGCCGGTCATCGACGGTGCGGTATCGAAGCCCCACGACCGGGCTCGCAAGTGAGGCGAGACCGTGGGCGCCCAGCCGCGGCCCATGTCGCCGCGCGTATAATCGTCGCGCTTGTCATCTTGTCTTGCTAACCCGCTCCCGCCATCACATCATCGGGCGGCCGCACATCCGGAGACCGCCATGCGAACCAGTGCCCGAAACCATTTCACGGGGAACGTCACCGAAGTCAAGGCAGGTGCAGTAAACGACGAGATCACGCTGCGGACGTCCGAAGGACTCGATATCGTCGCCATCATCACGCATGGCAGCGCCGCTTCGCTGGGGCTTGCAGCAGGCAAGCCGGCGTTTGCACTCGTGAAGGCGTCGTCGGTGATCGTGATGGTCGACGCGAACAGCAGCCAGGTTTCCGCGCGCAATTGCCTCACGGGCACCATCGCATCGGTGACGAAGGGCGCCGTCAACAGCGAGGTCATCATCTCGGCGGCGGGCGGCGCGCAGATCGCCGCGATCGTCACGAAATGCGCATCCGACAATGC
>NZ_JAHACR010000464.1 GCF_018375725.1 Burkholderia sp.
CCTCGCATTCGTGCTGCTGGCCGCCGCTCACGCGGCGATGGCGGGCATCGAGGAGGCGCGTCCGCTGATCGCGGCGACCTACGAGCTTGCCGAGCATCGTTTCTGGGACGCCGCCGCCGGTCTCTACGCGGACGACGCGTCGCCGAACTGGATCGTGTCGACCTACCGCGGCCAGAACGCCAACATGCACATGACCGAGGCACTGCTCGCCGCATACGAAGCGACCGGCCATCTCACCTATCTCGACCGCGCGGAAAAGGTCGCGTCGCATATCACGCAACGACAGGCGGCGCTGTCGAACGGACTTGTCTGGGAGCACTATCACGCGGACTGGTCGGTCGACTGGGACTACAACCGGGAGGACAGTTCGAACATTTTCCGGCCGTGGGGTTTCCAGCCGGGACACCAGACCGAATGGGCGAAGCTGTTGCTGATCCTCGAACGGCACCGGCCGCGCGACTGGCTGCTGCCGCGCGCGACCGAGCTGTTCGACGCGGCGCTCACGCACGCGTGGGACAGCGATCACGGCGGGCTCTACTACGGCTTCGGCCCCGACTTCACGATCTGCGACCACAACAAGTACTTCTGGGTGCAGGCGGAAACCCTCGCCGCAGCCGCGATGCTCGGCGCGCGCAGCGGCAGCGAACGGTTCTGGGACTGGTACGACGAGATCTGGCGCTACAGCTGGACGTATTTCGTCGATCACCGCTACGGCGCGTGGTATCGGATCCTCACCTGCGACAACCGCAAGTACAGCGACGAAAAGAGTCCTGCCGGCAAGACCGACTATCACACGATGGGCGCATGCTACGACGTGCTCTCGACACTCGCGTGCGCCGCGCGCCGCGATCCGACGCAGTAGCGAGACGGCGCGCCGCCGGCCGGCGACGCATCCGCGCGCGCCGGTCGCGGATGCATGAACCGCTGTACATGTTGCGGCGCGGTGCTACGATGAAGTGTCCTTTTGCGGGAGAAGCATCATGGACATCAACACGTTCACAAAAGGCATCTATACGGCCAAGGCGCACACCCGGCAGGCCGGCAACGGCCAGTTCGAAGGCTACGTGATCCTGACCCGGGACGAGGGCGACATACCCGACAACACGGTCTACGATGTCGGCAGCACCAGCCCCAACGAGGAAGAAGCATTCGACGAGGCGAAGGCGCTCGCGCACCGGATTCTCGGCGAAATCGAACTGTGACGCGCAGGCCGCGTCCTCGCGCCGCCGCGCGGGCGCCGCGAACGGAGTCTCGCCGCCGTCACCGCGCCCCGCGCGTCAGGCGAGCCTCACCGCCATCGACACCAGCATCGTGATCAGCAGCGCCGACATGAACGGAAACGGATAACGCCGTGCGCCGAGCCTGAGCGTCACGTCGCCCGGCAGCCGTCCGACGCCGATCCTGCCGAGCCACGGCCAGCAGCGCGTCAGGATCATCATCGCGACGAACGACGCCATCAGCCAGCGCAGCATCGCCCGCTCCGGTCAGAGCGCGTGCGAGCGGTCGCCGCGCACGAACGATTCGAGCGTGCCGTCGATCCCGCGCGAAAACGCGATCACCTTGAACAGCTCGCCCATCTCGGCTTCCGAGATCAGCTTCTGCACAGCGTTCGCGGCGGGCAGGAATTCACGGACGTCGGACGGGTCGATCGCGGCGAGCGCGTCGGTGATGCCGGCGTTCAGCAGGAAACGCGCCTGCGACGTGTAGCCGAGCAGGTCGGCGCCCGTTGCGACACCCGCCTCGTAGATGCCGGAAAACTCGACGTGCGCGGTGATGTCCTGCAGGCCCGGATAGAGGAACGGATCGTCATGCGCACGATGCCGGTAGTGGCACATCAGCGTGCCGCGATCGCGCTGCGGATGGTAATACTCGTGCGCCGGAAAGCCATAGTCGATCAGGAACACCGCGCCCCGCGCCAGCATCGTGCACACGGTGCGCGTGAACGCGAGCGCCGCTTCGTGCGTTTCGGTCACATAGCCGTCGGGCATGTCGACGAGCGCGTCGAGTGCGCGCGGGACATCGGCGGCCGGTCGATCCTCGAACACGAACGCCTGCCGCGCATCGAGCGCGACGCCGCGCTCGCGCCACGCGCCGTCCG
>NZ_JAHACR010000058.1 GCF_018375725.1 Burkholderia sp.
CGAGCGGGCGGCCGGTCGCGGCGAGCGCTTCGATGGTCTCGGGCTCCATGAAGCCGGCGACGGCGATCGCGTCGGGCGCGTGCGGACGCATCTGGCGCAGCACGTCGTCGTTCGGGCCGACGGTGAGCAGCGTCGGCACGATGCCGCGCTCGCGGCACGCATCCTCCACGCCGTGCAGCACATGCGAGAAGAACGGGGTGGCGGAAAAGCGGTTGTGCTGGCGATGCAGCAGGAACGTCAGGCGCCGGATGCGGGGTCGCAGCTGCGCGGGATCATAGCCGAGGCGCCGTGCGATCTCGACGATGCGCGCCCGCGTCGCTTCGGACAGGCCCGGCTGGTTTTTCAGCGCGCGGGATACGGTGCCGATCGAGACCTCTGCCGCTCTCGCGACGTCGCGAATGGTCGTGCCCATCGTTCGGGATCCGGAGTGTTTAGGATGAAGGCGATTGTATAGTAAAAAACGCCGTGAAAATCTTGCCGGAAGACCGGAGGTCATCCGTAAATTCCCGTATCTAAAGCACTAATCTGCGAAAGCCGATTTACTAAAAATACTAAACAACGAATGAAAAACGCAAGGCGACGGTGTGCGTCGTGCGACGCGGCGCCGTCGCCTTGCCGTACGCGGCGCGTCGGCCGGCGTCAGCGCAGTGCGCCGGACGTCCGTGCGGATGCGTGTTCGTCGACGTCGCGCGCGCCCCAGCGCTGGGCGAGCGCCGCGCAGGCCATCAGCTGGATCTGGTGAAACAGCATCAGCGGCAGCACGATCGCGCCGACCGCATGTGCGGAGAAGATCACCTTCGCCATCGGCACGCCGGCGGCGAGGCTTTTCTTCGAGCCGCAGAAGATGATCGTGATCTGGTCGGCGCGGTTGAAGCCGAGCCGCTTGCTGACGAACGTGGTCAGCAGCAGTGCGATCGCGAGCAGGAGCAGGTTCACGGCGAGCAGCCCGGCGAGCGCGCGCGGCGGGATCTGGAGCCAGAGTCCCTGGTTGACGGCCTCGCTGAACGCGACGTAGACGACGAGCAGGATCGAGCCCTGGTCGACAAAGCGCAGCACGGCGCGGCGGCGCTCGATCCATCCGCCGATCGCCGGACGCAGCAGCTGGCCCGCGACGAACGGCACCAGCAGCTGCATCACGATGCTGCCGACGGTGTGCCACGGCGACGCGGTCGCGGCCGATTGCGACGTGATCATCAGCCCGACGAGCGCGGGCGTGATGAAGATCCCGAGCAGGCTTGACGCGGATGCCGAGCAGACGGCCGCCGGCACGTTGCCCCTGGCGATCGACGTGAACGCGATCGACGACTGCACCGTCGACGGCAGCGTGCACAGGAACAGCACGCCCGCATACAGCGCCGGGGTGACGAGCGGCTGCAGCAGCGGTTTCAGCGCCAGGCCGAGCAGCGGAAACAGCGCGAAGGTGCTGAGCAGCACGACCGCATGCAGCCGCCAGTGCGTTGCGCCGGCGACGATCGCTTCGCGCGACAGCTTGGCGCCGTGCAGGAAGAACAGCAGGCCGACGGCGATGTTGGTGGCCCAGTCGAATGCCTGCGCGGCGGCGCCGTGGCACGGCAGCAGGCTCGCGAGCACGACGGTGCCGACGAGGGCGAGCGTGAAGTTGTCTGGAAGGAAGCGGGGGCGGGCCATCGGAATCTCGAACGGGGCGGGACGACAGGAGCACGTGCCGCGCACGCGCCGGATGGGGCCGTATTGTCTCGTCTGCCTATTCAATAAACAAATTCATTGTGAGAATTGATTGATGAGTGGTGCGCATGTTGAAGCGGCGGCCGGACTATCCAGTGCGGATGACGAAATCGGCAGAAGAATGTTCTGCCGCGATCCGTCCCCGAAGTGAAAAAACCTAGCAGTAACATGGTGTTACACCGATGCCCGCGGCCTAACACTTTTTGGCTCGACACATTTTCGGCTCGCTCATAAATTACGGCTGACAGTCTTGCGTCCGTCGTCGAGCGGCGGTTCGCGAGCGTAACAAGGCATTGAACGATGACGGATCGGGTGAAACGGAAGACCGGACGATGGGTGGTGGCAGGCGTGCTCGGCGCCCTGCTGATGCCGCTCGCGCTCGCACAGCCCCCGCACGGCGGACATGGGTTCGACGGCGGCGGGCACGGCTTCGGTCTGCCGTTCGGCGCTCAGCCCGTCTGGCGCGGCGCGCCGCAGCACGGCGGCATGCGCATCGATGCCGGTCACGGCGGCCGCGGCAACGGTCCGCGCTGGGGATTGCGGCCGGCGCCGTCGCATGGCTATGGCGCCATGCCGAATCCGTATCGTCCGGTCAGTGCCGATGCGCGCCAGATGCCGCGTGCGCAGGGCGGCGGCAATATGCCGCTGCGCGCGGGGTCGATCCGCGCCGACGTTGCGCGCTACAACGAGGAGCGTGGCGGCCGTCCACTGCCGCCGCGGGCGCCGGAAGAACCCGCGCGCTCGCCGTTTTTCCCGCCGTTCTACCGGAACTGAACGCCTGTTGTTCCGCCCCCCGGCCGGCTGACGCAATTTCGCCACAGTCGCACACAGATTTCCGCTGATTTTCCCGCCACATTGCGCTATCTTTCGCGCCCGGATCGAGCGATCCGCAATGACGGGCCGCCATCGCGCGCATGACGCCGTGCCCGGCCGTCTCTGCCCGCACGTCCCCGTATGGCCTCGGCGAACCTCACGCCGACGCTATACCCGCAATAAGTGCCGCCATTTTTGACCGGACGAACGATCCGTGAAGATGGCTGCGCGCCCCAAGCTGCAAGCCCCGGCAGTCATAACAACGCTTGCGCCACTCGCTTTCTTTTCGACAATTGTTTGGAGATCCCATGAAGTTAACCGCCCGCCCTGCGCGCTGTGCGACCGTCACGTTGATCGCGGCCGCCGCATGCGCAGTCGCCGCTCCCGCCCATGCGCAATCGAGCGTGTCGCTGTACGGACAGGTCGACGAATGGGTCGGCGCGCAGAAATTCCCGGGCGGCGGGCGCGCATGGGGCATGCAGGGCGGCGGGATGTCGACGTCGTACTTCGGGCTGCACGGCACGGAAGACCTCGGCGGCGGCTACAAGGCGATCTTCACGATCGAAAGCTTCCTGCGCGCGCAAAACGGCCAGTTCGGCCGCTTCAACGGCGACACGTTCTTTGCGCGCAACGCGTACGTCGGCATCAATTCGCCGTACGGTACGGTCACCGCGGGCCGCCTGACGACGCACCTGTTCCTGTCGACGATCCTGTTCAACCCGTTCTTCGACTCGTACCAGTTCTCGCCGATGGTGTATCAGACGTTCCTCGGCCTGGGCACGTTCCCGACGTACCCGAGCGACCAGAGCGCGGTCGGCGATTCGGGCTGGAACAACGCGGTGTCGTATACGTCGCCGGAATTCGGCGGTGCGAACTTCGGCGCGATGTACGCGTTCGGCAACCAGGCGGGCGACAACGGCTCGAAGAAGTGGAGTGCGCAGGTCAACTTCGCGAATGGCCCGTTCACGGCGACGGCGGTCTATCAGTACGTCAACTTCAACGGCGCGCCGCGCGACCTGGGTTCGCTCGTATCGGGCATGAAGGGCCAGAGCATTGCGCAGGTGGGTGCGACCTATGATCTGAAGTATGCGAAGCTGTTCGGCCAGTATATGTATACGAAGAACGATCTGGTTGCGGGCAGCTGGCACGTCAATACCGCGCAAGGCGGCGTGTCGGTGCCGATCGGCGCGGGCTGTGCGATGGCGTCGTACGCGTACTCGCGCAACGCGGGCGGCCTGAACCAGACCCGCCAGACGTGGGCCGTCGGCTACGACTATCCGCTGTCGAAGCGCACCGATCTCTACGCCGCCTACATGAACGACCACCTGAGCGGCCTGTCGAACGGCGACACGTTCGGTGCGGGCATCCGCGCGAAGTTCTGACGCGCATTCGGTTTCGCCCCCATTTGTCATGAAGAACGGCGCCGCACCCAGTGTGCGGCGCCGTTTTGCTTTTGTTGACCTTTCTGATTCGCGGCCTTTGTTACTCTAGTTCTCGATTGGGCGTTTTATTTCAATTGCGAGCTAGTTCGATGGATACCCTCGTCAGCATGAATGTGTTTCGCTACGTCGTCGAAGTGGGCAGCTTCGTCGGCGCGGCGGAGCGCATGCAGATGTCGGCCGCGATGGCGAGCAAGCACGTGATGCATCTCGAGCACCAGCTCGGTGCGCGGCTGCTGCATCGCACGACGCGCCGCGTCGCGCCCACCGAGGCGGGGCGCGAATATTACGAGCGCCTGGTGCAGGCGCTGTCCGAACTCGACGAGGCGGGGCAGGCGGTCGGCGCCGCGAGCGTCGTGCCGCAGGGCCGCTTGCGTGTGACGTCGCTGTCCGCGTTCGGGTTGCGGCACGTGATGCAGGCCGTGACCGATTACGCGGATCGCTATCCTGGCGTAACGGTCGAGATGACGCTGTCCGACCGCGTCGTCGAGCTGATCGACGAAGGCTACGACGTCGCGGTGCGCGCGGCGCCGACCGGATTGAAATCGTCGTCGCTGGTCGCCCGGCAGATCGCGACGGCGCACATCCTGCTCGTCGCGTCGCCGGCATACCTCGAACGACGCGGCACGCCCACGACGATCGCCGATCTCGCGCATCACAACTACCTGCGGCGCGATTCGAACGCCTCGACGCTCGACTCGATGGTGACCGATGCGGCCGCGGCGTCGCGCGTGAAGCTCGGCGGCAACCTGATCGTCAATCATCTGGAAGGGCTGCGCGCGGCCGTACTCGGCGGCGCGGGCATCGCGCTGCTCGGCACCGAGGTCGTCGGCGACGATATCGAGGCGGGCCGTCTCGTGCCGGTGCTGCTCGACGCGGTGCCGCCGCGCGAATTGCCGATCTACGCGGTGTACGCGAGCCGCCGCCACGTGTCGGCGAAGGTGCGCTCGTTCGTCGATTTCCTTGCGGCGCGTTTCGAAGGGCAATCGCTGTGCCCGTTGATCGAAGCGCGCCTGCGTGTGCTGCCGATCACGCGGGTCAAGCGCGTGGGCTGAGCGCCGCAGTTGCGGGGGAACAAAAAACGCGAATCCGACGGGTTCGCGTTTTTCGTTTGGCAGGCCGACCGCACTCGCACGCTGCCGCAGCGAACGCGCGGCCGAGCCGCGTCAGCGCGCGATGCCGAGCCGCGCTTTCGTGTCGTCGTATTCGCGCTTCAGGCGCTCGACGAGTGTGGCGACGCTCGGCAGGTCGTCCATCAGGCCGACGCCCTGGCCGGCACCCCAGATATCCTTCCACGCCTTCGCCTTGTCGCCGCCGAAGTTCATCTTGGTCTTGTCCGATTCGGGCAGCGCGTCCGGATCGAGCCCCGCCTTTTCGATGCTCTCGCGGATGTAGTTGCCGTGCACGCCGGTAAACAGGTTCGTATAGACGATGTCGGCGGCTTTCGCACCGAGGATCGCGCGCTTGTAGTCCTCGACCGCGTGCGCTTCCTGCGTCGCGATGAAGCGCGTGCCCATGTAGGCGAGGTCGGCCCCCATCGCTTGCGCGGCGAGGATCGAGCCGCCGTTGGCGATGGCGCCGGACAGGACGATCGGGCCGTCGAACATGCGGCGCACCTCGCCGACCAGCGCGAACGGCGAGGTCGTGCCCGCATGGCCGCCCGCGCCGGCCGCGACCAGGATCAGCCCGTCGACGCTGGCTTCGAGCGCCTTCTGCGCATGACGCAGATTGATCACGTCGTGCAGCACGATGCCGCCGTAGCTGTGCACCGCGTCGACGATCTCGCGTGCGGGCGCGCGCAGGCTCGTGATGAAGATCGGCACCTTATGGTCGATGCACACGCGGACGTCGTGTTCGAGCCGCACATTCGACTGATGGACGATCTGGTTGACTGCGATCGGGCCGATCACCGCGTCCGGGTGCTTCGCCTTGTGATCGGCGAGTTCGGCCTGAATCTGCGTGAGCCACGTGTCGAGCAGTTCGGCCGGACGCGCGTTGAGTGCGGGAAACGAGCCGACGATGCCGGCCTTGCATTGCGCGAGAACGAGTTCCGGATAACTGACGATGAACATCGGCGACGCGATGACGGGCAGCGTCAACTGCTGCAGGACGATGGGAAGTGCCATGTGGAAGTCTCCAGTGTCGACCGGAGCCGGCGCGTGGGCGGTGACTCCGGTTCCATGCAAAGCAGAGCGTGGCCGCGCGGCGCGGCGCTTTGAGTGTAGCCGTCGAGCGGCATGGACGGCATATTAATACGAACGATCGTGCGATTGCATGCGAGGGTAGCAAACGGCGCGTCGCGGCGGCAATCGAGGGAGTGCTCTTGTTCTACGAATTCGGGTATGCGCGCGGCTGTGCGGTTTCACGCGCGCTCCTACAATAGCCGCCTATAACAAGCCAAAGAGAAAACAGACCATGTCGTTTGAGGCGTTCGCACCGTTTCGCGTAAAGGTGCAGGACACCGATATCTTCGGTGTCAAAGGAGGCGCGGGGCCGCCGCTTCTGTTGCTTCACGGCCATCCGCAGACACACATGATCTGGCATCGTGTCGCCGCGACGCTTGCGCGTCATTTCACGGTGATCGCGACCGACCTGCGCGGCTACGGCGCGTCCGGCAAGCCGCCGAGCGATCCGCGGCACGCGCCGTATTCGAAACGCGCGATGGCGGCCGACCAGGTCGCGGTGATGCGGCATTTCGACTTCGAGCGCTTCTATGTCTGTGCGCACGATCGCGGCGCGCGCGTCGCGCACCGGATGGCGCTCGATCATCCGGACGCCGTCGAGCGGATGCTGCTGCTCGACATCGCGCCGACGCTCGCGATGTACGAGAAGACCGATCGCGCGTTCGCGACCGCCTACTTCCACTGGTTCTTCCTGATCCAGCCCGAGCCGCTGCCGGAAACGCTGATCGGCGGCCACACCGATGCGTACATCGAACGCGTGATGGGCAACCGCTCGGCCGGTCTGTCGCCGTTCTCGCGCGATGCGCTGCAGGCGTATCGCGACGCGCTCGCGCAGCCGGGCGCCGTGCATGCGATGTGCGAGGACTATCGCGCGTCGGCCACGATCGATCTCGAGCACGACCGCGAGGATCTCGAGCGCGGCAACAAGGTCGCATGCCCGCTGCGCGTGCTGTGGGGCGAGCGCGGCATCGTCGGCCGCTGCTTCGAGCCGCTCGACGAATGGCGGCATGTCGCGCGCGACGTCAGCGGCCGGGCGGTCGACAGCGGGCATTACATCCCCGAGGAAGCGCCTGTCGAACTGATCGACGAAATGCTGGCGTTTTTCGAAGCGCGCGACCCGGTGAGCTGACGCGCGCGGCATGGCCGGCACGCGCGATCAGGGGGCGCGGGAAGCTGTAGGGAAAGACCCGATGCGGCGCGATGGGCGTCGCTCGTATGATGCGGGCTGTGACGTTGATCACGTTCACAGGATTCCGATTCGAGATGCCGTTCGCCGCTGGCTGAACGGCATTTTTTTGTGCGCCGCGCTTCAAGCGGCGGCCGCGCGCCGGGCATCGAGCTGCGCGAGCACCGCGCGCCTGGCGTCGTCGTCCGACGCGCGCCAGGCCTTGATTTCATCCCGCGTACGCAGGCAGCCCGCGCACCATTCGGTGCGCGGATCGATCTTGCACACGCCGGTGCACGGCGACGCGATCGTCGGCTCGGTCGCGTCGCTCATGCGTTCTCCCGCAATGCGACGTCGGCGACCGGCGCGCCGGTCAAGGTGACCAGCTCCTGCGGCGACAGATTGAACACGGCATGCGGATGGCCGGCTGCCGCCCACAGGCTGTCGAGCTGGAGCAGGTCGGCATCGATCAGCGTGACGGGCGGGACGAGATGGCCGATCGGGCACACGCCGCCGATCGCGTAACCGGTATGGTCACGGACGAATTTTGCATCGGCGCGGCCGATCTCGCCGACCTGTGCGGCCACCTTTTTCTCGTCGACGCGATTCACGCCGCTGGCGACGACCAGCACCGGCGCGCCGTCGGCCTGCCGGCGGAACAGGATCGATTTCGCGATCTGCGCGACTGAGCAGCCCAGTCCGGCCGCGGCCTCGGCGGACGTCTTGCCGGTTTCTGCAAGCATCACGATGTCTTTCGAATGGCCGCGTTCGCGCAGCAGCATCGCGACGCGCCGGGCGGAATCGGGGAGCGCGTCGAGGGAAGTGGGGGTCGTCATGTTCTGGAATTCGGTGAGTGGCGGGTCATGCGGGTCAGGCGCAACTCGGCGCGCTTGCGCTCTGCGCTTTCGCGATCAGCGCGCGTCCCGCGCGGGACGCATTCGCGCGGCCGATCGCGTTCGAAATGAATTCGCCCGCGGCGACCACCTGTGCGAGATCGATGCCGGTCTCGATGCCGAGGCCCTGCATCAGGTACAGCACGTCTTCGGTCGCGACGTTGCCCGTCGCGCCCTTCGCATACGGGCAGCCGCCGAGGCCTGCGACCGACGCGTGAAAGATCTCGATGCCTTCGAACAGCGCCGCATAGATGTTCGCGAGCGCTTGCCCGTAGGTGTCGTGGAAATGCCCGGAGATGCGCTCGCGGGGAAAGACGCGGGTGACGGCGGCGAGCACCTCGCGCGTGCGGCGCGGCGTGCCGACGCCGATCGTGTCGGCAATGTCGATCTCGTCGCAGCCGAGCGCCGCGAAACGTTCGACGACGTCGACGACGGACGCGACCGGCACGTCGCCCTGGTACGGGCAGCCGAGCGCGCACGATACGCTGCCGCGCAGCCGCAGGCCCGCCTCCTTCGCGGCCTGCGCGACCGGCTCGAAGCGCGCGATGCTTTCGGCGATGCTGCAGTTGATGTTCCGCTGCGAGAACGCTTCGCTCGCCGCACCGAAGATGACGACCTCGTCGGCGCGCGCGGCGAGCGCATGCTCGAAGCCCTTCAGGTTCGGCGTGAGCACCGAGTAGACCGTGCCGTCGCGCCGGTCGATGCCGGCCATCACCTCGGCGCCGTCGGCCATTTGCGGCACCCATTTCGGCGACACGAACGAGGCGGCCTCGATGTTGCGGAAGCCTGCGCGCGACAGGCGGTCGACGAGCGCGATCTTCACGTCGGTGGGGACGAACGTCTTTTCGTTCTGCAGCCCGTCGCGCGGGCCGACTTCGACGATCTTGACGGCGGTGGGGAACATCATGGCTGTCTCCTGGATAGGGAATTCAGTAGCCGCGCGCGGTGTCGACGACACCGCTGACCGGCTCGCCGCGTTCGAATGCGCGGATCTTGCCGGCGATCTGTTCGATCGCCTCCGTGCGCAGCGTCTCGGCCGAGCAGTGCGGCGTGATCGTGATGCGCGGCTCGCGCCAGAACGGATGATCGTCGGGCAGTGGCTCTTGCCGGAACACGTCGAGCGTCGCGGCGGCGATGCGGCCGCTCGCGAGTGCGTCGAGCAGGTCGGCCTCGACGAGATGCGCGCCGCGTGCGACGTTGATCAGGTACGCGCCCGGCGCGAGACGCGCGAACGTGCGCGCGTCGAGGATGCCGTCGGTGTCCGGCGTGCTCGGCAACAGGTTGACGAGGACTCGGGCGCCTTCGACGAATGCGTCGAACCCGGCTTCACCGGCAAAGGTCGCGATGCCGTCGATCCGTTTCGGGCTGCGGCTGTAGCCGCGCACCGGCAGCCCGAGGCCGGCGAGCGCGTGCGCGACCCGCGCGCCCAGCACGCCGAGGCCGAGCACGCCGACGGTGAACGTCGCGCGAGGATGCGGCGCCAGCACCTGCCAGCGGCGCGCGTGCTGCAACTGCGTGTATTCGTCGAAGCGGCGCAGGTAGCGCAGCACCGCATGCGTCACGTATTCGACCATCTGCTGCGCCATGCCCGAATCCTCGAGGCGCACGAGCGGGACATGTCGCGGCAGCGTGCCGGGCTGCTCGCGTTCGAGCGCGAGCAGCGCATCGACGCCCGCACCGAGGTTGAAGATGGCGCGCAGGCCATCGCGCGGCGTGAAGAGCTCACGCGGCGCGCGCCAGACGAGCGCGTAGTCGGCGGCGGCCGTATCGCCCGGCTGCCATACGCGCAGCTCGGCTTCGGGCAGCGCATGCGCGAGTTCTGCGCGCCATGCGTCGGCGTCCTGAAAGGGCGAATGGAACAGGATCTTCATCCGGCTTACTTCGCAAACAGCTTGCCGAGGTCGGCGAATGCCTTGAATTCGAGCGCGTTGCCGCACGGATCGAGGAAGAACATCGTCGCCTGCTCGCCGGCTTCGCCCTTGAAGCGGATGTGCGGCTCGATCACGAAGCGCGTGCCGGCGGCCTTCAGCCGGTCGGCCAGCGTGTGCCACTCGTCCATCGACAGCACGACGCCGAAATGGCGTACCGGCACGTCGTCGCCGTCGACCGGGTTGGCGGCACTCGGGGCGGCTTCGTCCGGCGAAAGGTGCGCGACGAGTTGATGCCCGAAGAAGTCGAAATCGACCCAGCGATCCGAACTGCGGCCTTCCGGGCAGCCGAGCAGCCCGCCGTAGAACGCGCGGGCGTCGGCGAGGTTCGTGACCGGGAAAGCGAGATGGAACGGGCGCAGCGCGCCGGAAGGCACAGCGGGCATCGGGCGTCTCCTGATTGGAAGCCCTCATTCTACGGTTTTGCGGCCGGTTGCGCCGTTGGGCCGGGAGGGCGCGCGCGGAAATGGCGAGACGGTGCGCGCTCCCGCCCGCCGAAAAGCAAAGCACGAAATATTGGTTCGGCTGCCGGATCCCGCGCGTCACAATCGGCACTCGTCTTCTTGGCAGCGAGGGCAATCATGCGCGCATGCAGCAAATCGGCGTGGCCGCCGCGGCTCGTCACGGTGCCGGGCCTGCACGGCAGTGAGGGCGCACACTGGCAGACCTGGATCGAGCGGCAATTTCCGCGCGCGCTGCGCGTCGAACAGGACGACTGGGATGCGCCGGATCTCGCCCGCTGGGCGAATGCCGTACGCGAACTGCTGACGCGCGAGCGTGGGCCGTATGTGCTCGCCGCGCACAGCTTCGGCTGCCTTGCCGCCGCGCACGCGCTCGCGCAGTGGCCGCATGCCGGCGACGTCGCGGGCGTGCTGCTTGTCGCGCCCGCGAGCCCGAAGAAATTCACGTTTGCCGGCCCGTTCGACGCACGGCGGCTGGCGATGCCGTCGATCGTGATCGGCAGCGAGACCGATCCGTGGATGCCGCTCGCGGATGCGCGCACGCTTGCGCTGCGCCTCGGCAGCGCGTTCGTCAATCTCGGCGATGCCGGGCATATCAATACCGCGGCCGGTTACGGCCCGTGGCCGCGCGCGAAGTATTTCATCGATACGCTCATCCATTGCGCGGCGCCGCTGCGCTTTCGCGAAGAAGCGGGCGAATTCGATTCGACGTACGTCGCGAGCACGCTCGCGTACGCGATCTGACGGCGGCCGGGCAGGGCGCGTGGTTTTTCGCCATCCGGCCCGGGGCGGCCGCGAATGGCTTCCACTGTCCTGACGCGTCGTGTTCGCGCTTGCGCTCGCGCATTCAATCCGCGTATCGCCTCATTCCCGGTTCGTATTGGTCTGATCGCTGCGGAGCCGTTTCCATATCGGTCTAATTGCCTCGCGCGGGCATCTTCACTTCAATGCAAATGATTCTCGTTATCATTTTTTGGAGTGGAGATGAATCATTGCATTCAGTCGAGTGCGACGCCGCCGCGTCGCGCTACCGCATCGGTCGCATTCGCGATGATGACCTGCGCGGCCGCGCCCGTATATGCCGCCGAACCCGACAGTCAGCGCGCGCCGGAATTGAACCCCATCGTCGTGCAGAGCGAGCGGGACAAGGGATCACGGGTCGACCGGTCCGGTTCCGCGAAATACGCGACGCCGCTGCTCGATGTGCCGCAGACGATTACCGTCGTGCCGCGTCAGGTGCTCGACGAACAGAATGCGCAGAGTCTGCGCGAAGCGCTGTCCAACGTCGCCGGGATTACCTTCAACGCCGGCGAGGGTGGCGGCGGCTCGGGCGACATGATCAACATCCGCGGCTTCAGCGCGATGGCGAACCTTCAGCTCGACGGCCTGCGCGACAGCGCGCAGAACAACCGGAGCGACCTGTTCAACATCGAGTCGGTCGAGGTCATCAAGGGGCCGAACTCCGTGTTCGGCGGCGCTGGCACGACGGGCGGCGCGGTGAACCTGATCAGCAAGACGCCGCAGGCGCGTACGTTCACCGAGGCGGGGGCGACGCTCGGCACGGCGGCCTACAAGCGGCTGACCGTCGATACGAACCAGGTACTGCCGGCCTCCGACGGTTCGGCCGCGTTCCGGATGAACCTGATGGCGCACGTCAACGACGTGCCCGGCCGCGACGAGATCCGCAAGCGGCGCTGGGGCGTCGCGCCGTCGCTCGCGTTCGGGCTGAATTCGCCGACCCGCGTGACGTTCGCCTATTTCCACCAGGAGGACAACAACCTGCCCGATTACGGGCTGCCGGCGCTCAACGGCCGGGTGCTGGCGGGCGTGTCGCGCGACAGCTACTTCGGCTGGCGCAACCTCGACCGCGAGCGCATCGAGTCGAACACGGTCACGCTGAAAGTCGAGCATGATGTTTCGCGCGGGCTGCGGCTGCAGAACGTGAGCCGCTATGCGCACCTGCATCGCGATACCGTGATCTCTGCGTCGCAGGTCAACCGGAGCGGACTGCCGCCCGGACGCTACAAGCCGGCCGGACCGCAAGGTTACGGACGGGATTCGTCGACGTCGATGTGGGCGAACCAGACCAACCTGACGAGCGAGTTCAGCACCTTCGGCCTCGATCACACGCTCGTCACGGGCGCCGAGATTTCGCGCGAGACGTACGGGCGCACGACTTACTCATACGGACTGGCGCAGTTTTATCCGCCAGCCGGCTACTCGCTGTCCGCTCCGCCCGGATACTGGAGCGGCCCGGCCCGGCGGCAGGACGACGGGCGCAACGAAACGACGCTCGACGTGAAGGCGCTGTATGCGTTCGATACGATTGCGCTTGCGAAGCACTGGGATCTCGACGTCGGGTTGCGTCACGACTGGATCGCCGGTTCGTCGGAAAGCACGCCGTCCGGCAAGCGCACCGACCGCGCGGACACATCGGCCAGCCAGTTCAGCACGCGCGCGGGTCTCGTGTTCAAGCCGACCGACAACGGCCGCGTGTATTTCGCATACGGCACGTCGTTCAATCCTTCGGCCGAACATCTGGTGACAACCGGATGGGGCGTCGATGCGCAGACGAGCGGGCTCGCGCCGGAGAAGAACCGGAGCTTCGAGCTCGGCACGAAGTGGGAAGCGGCGGGCGGCATCGCATTGAACGGCGCGCTGTTCCAGATCGACAAGCGGAACGCGCGCGAAAAGATGGCGGACGGCAGTTACCTGCTCGCCGGCAAGCAGCGCGTGCGCGGCGTCGAGCTGGGCGCCGCGGGCAAGCTGACGCCGCAATGGGACGTCTTCGCGAACTACACGTACCTGTCGAGCGCCACGCAGGATTCGCCGTCGTCGCCGCGCCGCGAAGGCAAGGCGCTCGGCAACACGCCGCGGCATGCGTTCAATCTGTGGACGACCTATCGATTGCCCGCCGGCTGGACGGTCGGCTACGGCACGCATTTCGTCGGCAAGCGCAATGTGACATCGGAAGGCGACGGCACGCTCGGTTCGTACATGGTGCACAACCTGATGCTCGGCTATGAAGCGAACCGTCGCCTGCGTTTCCAGCTCAACGTCGACAACCTGTTCGACCGTGGCTACGTCGAGCGCGTGCGCCAGCGGCCCGGCAACGCGTCGCGCTCGTCGGCGGTCGAGTATGGCGACGGCCGTGCGGCGACGTTGTCGGCGATCTACAAGTTCTGAATGCCAGGCCGCTTGCGCTGCGATGCGGCGTCAGGCGCGGAACAACGATCCTGTCGAATCGCATCCTGAACCTCGGGCGCCGACGTGCATGCGGCATGCGCGTCGGCGCCCGAATCGTTTAGCGGTTTTCCTGCTTTGCTTTCCATGACTGATTGGAAAGCACGGCACATGCTGCCGATAGAATGCCCGCTTGCGTCTGGATGACAGCGCCGGCGAGCGCGGTCGCATACCAACTACTCGAAGCGGGGCACGACACCATGCAATACACGAAAGGAATCGGCCGCTGGCTGCTGACGGCCGCGGCGGCCGCCGCGTTCGGCGTCGCGGCCACGGCCGCCCATGCCGATACATCGCTGCTGAACGTGTCGTACGACGTGACGCGCGAACTGTACAAGGACATCAACGCGAGCTTTACCGCCGCGTACAAGCAAAAGACCGGCGAGACGGTCTCGATCAAGCAGTCGCACGGCGCGTCGAGCGCGCAGGCGCTGTCGGTGCTGCAGGGTTTGCAGGCCGACGTCGTGACGATGAACCAGCCGAACGACATCGACCTGCTCGCCGAGCGCGGCCAGTTGCTGTCGAAGGACTGGCGCGCCCGGCTGCCGGACAACAGCTCGCCATACTCGACGACGATGGTGTTCCTCGTGCGCAAGGGCAACCCGAAGCAGATCAGGGACTGGAGCGATCTCGCGAAGCCGGGCGTGCAGGTGATCATCGCGAACCCGAAGACGTCCGGCAACGGCCGCTACGCGTACCTCGCCGCGTGGGGCTACCAGAAGCAGAAGGGCGCGACCGACCAGCAGGCGCTCGACTTCGAGAAGGCGATCTTCCGCAACGTGCCGGTGCTCGATTCGGGCGGCCGCGGTGCGACGACGACATTCACGCAGCGTGGGATCGGCGACGTGCTCGTCACGTTCGAAAACGAGGTCGCGCTGATGGACACCGGCGCATCCGGTGCGCAGTTCGACGCGGTCTATCCGTCGGCGAGCATTCTTGCGGAGCCGCCGGTCGCGGTCGTCGACAAGGTGGTCGACAAGAAGGGCACGAGAAAGGTCGCGCAGGCGTATCTCGAGTATCTGTACACGCCGGCCGGGCAGGAAATCATTGCGCAGCATCATCTGCGCCCGCGTGATCCGAACGTGCTGAAGCGGCACGCGGCGGAATTCCGGCCGCTGAAGACGTTCAGCGTCGAACAGGTCTTCGGCAGCTGGGCGAATGCGCAGAAGACGCATTTCGCCGATGGCGGGACGTTCGATCAGGTGATCGTCGACAGGAAATAATTGCGCGCGCATCGCCATTCAAAAAGCCGGCAGCACCCGCTGCCGGCTTTTTTCGTTTCTGCGAACGCCCGTTCGCATGCCTGCGCGTCCGTCAGGTCAGTGATGCAACAGCCGCTCCGCTTCGCGTTGCTCGATATCCATCGCGCGGCGGTGGCCGTCGCGCGCCTCGGCGCGCGCGACATAGTCGCCGAGCAGGCCTTCATGCGGTAGCAGGTGCGCGTCGAATGCGATCTTCAGCGTGCTTGCGAGCAGCAGATCCGCGGCGGTGAAGCGGTCGCCGACGAGCCACGGCGTATCGGCGAGCGTCTGCGCGAGCGCGCGCTGCACGCGGGCGATATTGCCCCAGCCGAACGCGACCGGGTTGCCCGACGCGCCGGTGAATTTTTCCGCCATCGCCGGCTCGAGGCACGACGGCGTGAAGAACAGCCACTGCAGGAACCGGCCGCGCAGCGGATCGCCGGGCGCGATCCCGAGCCGTGCGGCGGGGAAGCGGTCGGCGAGATAGAGCAGCACCGCACCGGATTCGGCGAACGGCATGCCGCCGTCGTCGATCGCGGGCAGCTTCGCCATCGGGTTGACGCGCGTGAACGCCTCCGTGCCTTGCGCGTTCGCGTGCAGGTCGATCGGCACCAGCTCGTACAGGGCGCCGATTTCCTCCAGCATCCACAGTGCCCGGAAGGCCCGGGTCTTCGGCCAGTAATAGAGCTTCATCGCGTCTCCCCGTGTCGGTTGACGCTCAAGCGTACCTGACGCGCGGGCATTCGGACAGAGGCGGCCGCGGCGCCTGGCGCATGGCGGGCACGTCGCGCGCCCGGCCTTCCGCCCGATGCGCCTATGCGCCCCAAATACATGGCGGGCCGCCCGCCACCGCGCGCGAAAACTCACTCGAATCGGCGGCAAATGCTGCGTAGTTTTTCTCAGCATGCGACTGCCTGAGCAAGATGAGAAAAAACATTCTTCTTTTCGCGCGAAAAAATAGAGCCATTCCGCTGCCGTCGGATCGGCCTCGCCATTCGCGCCGCCGCGGCAGCCCAGAACAGCATAATCAGGAGACGTTCCCATGACTGCCCGCCTGCCCACCGACGGCACGCCCGCCCTTTCCGACTATCGGCTGACCGACAACCTGACCGCGACGCGCGGCCGGATCTTCCTGACCGGCACGCAGGCGCTGGTGCGCCTGCTGCTGATGCAGCGCGCGCTCGACGCGGCGCAGGGTCTGAACACGGCAGGCTTCATCAGCGGCTACCGCGGCTCGCCGCTCGGCATGGTCGACCAGCAGCTGTGGAAGGCGAAGAAGCTGCTCGATGCAGGCGGCGTGCGCTTCCTGCCCGCCATCAACGAGGAACTGGGCGGCACCGCGGTGCTCGGCACGCAGCGCGTCGAGGCCGATCCGGAGCGCACCGTCGATGGCGTGTATGCGATGTGGTACGGCAAGGGGCCGGGTGTCGATCGCGCGGGCGACGCGCTCAAGCACGGCAATGCGTACGGTTCGTCCCCGCACGGCGGCGTGCTTGTCGTCGCGGGCGACGATCACGGCTGCGTGTCGTCGTCGATGCCGCACCAGAGCGATTTCGCGATGATCGCGTGGCACATGCCGGTCGTGAACCCGTCGAACATTGCCGACATGCTCGAATTCGGCCTGTACGGCTGGGCGCTGTCGCGCTTCTCCGGTGCGTGGGTCGGCTTCAAGGCGATCTCGGAGACGGTCGAGTCGGGCACGACGGTCGATCTCGACGCGCTGCAGACGCAATGGACCGCGCCGGCCGGCTATGCGGCGCCGGCCGGCGGCCTGCACAACCGCTGGCCGGATCTGCCCAGCCTGTCGATCGAAGCGCGTCTCGCGGCGAAGCTCGACGCGGTGCGCCACTTCGCGCGCACGAACAGCATCGACAAGTGGATCGCGCCGAGCGCGCACGCGAATGTGGGCATCGTCACCTGCGGCAAGGCGCACCTCGACCTGATGGAGGCGCTGCGCCGCCTGGATCTCACCGTCGCGGATCTCGAAGCGGCGGGCGTGCGGATCTACAAGGTCGGCCTGTCGTACCCGCTGGAAATGACCCGCATCGAGACCTTCGTCGACGGTCTGTCCGAAGTGCTCGTCATCGAGGAAAAAGGCCCGGTGATCGAGCAGCAGCTCAAGGACTACCTGTACAACCGTACGGACGGCGCGCGCCCGCGCGTGCTCGGCAAGCATGACGCCGAAGGCGCGTGCCTGCTGTCCGAACTCGGCGAACTGCGTCCGTCGCGGATCCTGCCGGTGTTCGCCGCCTGGCTCGCGCGTCACAAGCCGGCGCTCGACCGCCGCGAGCGCGTCGTCGATCTCGTCGCGCCGCAAATCCTGTCGAACGAGGCGGACGCGGTGCGCCGCACGCCGTATTTCTGCTCGGGCTGTCCGCACAACACGTCGACGAAGGTGCCGGAAGGCTCGATCGCGCAGGCCGGTATCGGCTGTCACTTCATGGCGTCGTGGATGGAGCGCGACACGACCGGGCTGATCCAGATGGGCGGCGAGGGCGTCGACTGGGCCGCGCACGGGATGTTCACGAACATGCGTCACGTGTTCCAGAACCTCGGCGACGGCACGTATTTCCACTCGGGGATTCTGGCGATCCGCCAGGCGGTCGCCGCGAAGGCGAACATCACGTACAAGATCCTCTACAACGACGCGGTCGCGATGACGGGCGGCCAGCCGGTGGACGGCAGCATCTCGGTGCCGCAGATCGCGCGTCAGGTCGAGGCGGAAGGCGTGTCGCGCTTCGTCGTCGTGTCCGACGAGCCGGAGAAGTACGACGGCCATCATGGCCTGTTCCCGACCGGCACCACGTTCCATCACCGCAGCGAGCTCGATGCGGTGCAGCGTGAGCTGCGCGAAACGCCGGGCGTCACCGTGCTGATCTACGACCAGACCTGCGCGACCGAGAAGCGCCGCCGC